>NZ_QMFZ01000025.1:0-141122 GCF_003294055.1 Burkholderia reimsis | reverse complement strand
CGCATTGCCATGACGCTTGCGCATCACGGCCTCCAGTTCGGTACGTTGTTCGCTCGTCAGCATCGTTCTCGGCATGCCCAAGCATATGGGATCGATACATCCAATTTCAATGATTCATCGGACTAGCATCGAACGGCGGCACGTTGCACGCCGCCCACATCAAGACAAGGGAGATCCGGGATGAAGGTTTCGATGCTGCTGTATCCCGTCGACGACATCGACACGGCGCTGCCGCTGTTCGTCGACGGGCTGGGCCTGAACGTGAAGTTCCGCGACGGCGATCGTTATTGCGCGCTCGACGGCGGCCCGCTGACGATCGCGCTGGTCGCCGGCGACGAGCAGATCGTCGAGCGCGCGGCGCTCACGCTGCGCGTCGACGAGGACGACGACCTGTACGCGGCGATGGCGCGGGTCGTGAAGGCCGGCGCGTCGGTGCGCGTGCCCGTGCAGGCCGGGCCGCACGAATACCGCGCGGTGCTGGAGGACAAGAACGGCGCGCTGCTGGTGATTTCGCAGAAGCGGGCCGCATGACGGTCGCATGATGGCCGCGTGACGGAGCGCATCACATCGCGTTGCGCGGGCGCCGGAGCCGGGCGCGTCGCGCGTGGCGAGCCCGTTACGCGTTCGCGCCCGGCGTGCTCAGGTCGCTCGCTTCCAGCAGTTCGAGCAGCGTACGCGCCGGCTGGCTGAGCCGCTTCGCGGCCAGTGCGATGAATTCGATGTCGGGCAGCACGGGCAGCGCGCCGCCGTTGACCAGCGGCGCCAGCCCGCCCGTCGACAAATAGTGCGACGTCGCGGTCAAGCCGAGCCCCGCGCGCGCGGCCGCGATGCAGCCCGGCTGGCTGCTGCTCGAGCACACGACTTCCCAGCCGATGCCCTTCTCGGCGAGCGCGTTCAGGACGATCGCGCGCGTCACGCTCGGCTCGGCGACCAGCACGAGCGGCAGCGGCCGCTCCGGATCGACGACGGTGCCGGGCCGCGCGACCCACTCGAGCCGCGTGCGCAGGAGCGGCGTGCCGCGCCGCTCGCCGAGCCGCCGCTTGCCGATCATCAGGTCGAGCGCCCCCGCGTCCAGCCCTTCGTAGAGCCGGCTCGTCATGCCGGTGGTGATCTCCAGCGCGACGTCCGGGTGCGCGGCGCGAAACCCGGCCAGCACGTCCGGCAACGCGACGAGCGCGAGATCGTCCGGCGCGCCGAGCCGCACCAGGCCCTGCAGCCTCGGCTTGCGGAATTGCGATTCCGCGCGGTTCAGCGCCTGCAGGATCACGTTCGCATGCACGAGCAGCGCCTCGCCATCGGCCGTCATCGCGATCGAATGGGTGTCGCGCACGAACAGACGCCGCCCGACGCTTTCCTCGAGACGACGGATGTGTTCGCTGACGCTCGACTGGTTGAGCCCGAGCTGCCGGCCCGCTTCGGTGAAGCTGCGGCAGCTCGTGACGGTCGCGAACGTCTTGAGCCAGACGGGATTGAGCATCCCGCATTGTCATCGTTGTTTCCGATGACAGTCAACGTCATCAGGCAGCTTCCCGATGACCATCGGAATCGGTACCATCGTGCGCTTGAAGACCGGCTGGCGCCGTGCCGACGCGCCGCCCGCGCCGGCCTTTGCACCATCGAATTCGCCATGTCCCGGGAACCCACACACTCCGCGCTGCTCTGGATCGTCGCCGCTGCGTTCTTCATGCAGTCGCTCGACACGACGATCGTCAACACCGCCCTGCCTTCGATCGCGCAAAGCCTGCACGCGTCGCCGCTCGCGATGCAGCCCGTCGTGGTCGTCTATACGCTGACGATGGCGATGCTCACGCCGGCGTCCGGCTGGCTGGCCGACCGGTTCGGCACGCGCCGCGTGTTCTCGATTGCGATTCTCGTGTTCGTGCTCGCATCGATCGCCTGCGCGGCGTCGCATACGCTCGGCCAGCTCGTCGCCGCGCGCGCGCTGCAGGGCATCGGCGGCTCGATGCTGCTGCCGATCGGGCGGCTCGCCGTGCTGCGCCGCGTGCCGGGCGAACAGTACGTCGCGGCGATCGCGTTCGTGTCGACCGCCGGCCAGCTCGGCCCGATCGTCGGGCCGACGCTCGGCGGCTGGCTCACGCAGGCGATTTCGTGGCACTGGGTGTTCATCGTCAACGTGCCGGTCGGTGTGGTCGGCTTCCTCACCGTGCAGCGCTACCTGCCGCACGACCAGGCGACACAACCGCCGCCCTTCGATTTCGTCGGCTGTGCACTGCTGTCGGTCGCGATGATCGCGCTGTCGCTCGCGATCGACCCGCCGATGCCCGCGCATCGCGCCGCATGGGCGGCCGGGCTCGCGGCGCTCGGGCTGGCGAGCGCGCTCGCGTACCTGCCCTATGCGCGGCGCCGCGCGCAGCCGCTGTTCCGGCTCGGGCTGTTCCGCGAGCCGAATTTCGGTTCGGGGCTGCTCGGCAACCTGCTGTGCCGGATCGGCACGAGCTCGGTGCCGTTCATGCTGCCGCTGCTGATGCAGGTGCAGCTCGGCTATACGCCGCTGCAATCGGGGCTGATGATGCTGCCGGCCGCGATCGCGGGAGTCATCGCGAAACGCTGGATCGCGCCGCTCGTGAAGCGCTTCGGCTATGCGGCGTTCCTGGTCGTGAATACGGGGATCGTCGGGTGCGCGATCGCGGGGTTCGCGCTGGTGTCGGTGCGGCCCGCGCCGCTACTGGAAAGTGCGCTGCTGATCGTGTTCGGCACCGCGAACTCGATGCAGTTCGCGGCGATGAACGGCGTGACGCTCAAGGGGTTGTCGCATGCCGACGCCGGCAGCGGCAACAGCCTGTTCACGATGATGCAGATGCTGGCGATGGGGCTCGGCGTGTCGATCGGCGGCGGCCTCGTCAGCCTGTTCGGCGCCCATCTGGGCTCGATGGCGCACGGATTCATGCTGTCGTTCGCGTGCATGGGTGGGGTGACGCTGCTGTCGTCCGTCGTGTTCCGGCGGATCGACACGGTCGCGCCGGCGGCCGGTGCCGCAGCGCGCCCGTCCGCGTAAGCGCGGCCGTCAGTTCACCTGACGGCGCTCGGCGACGCGCTTGAGCACCCAGCGAATCGACGAGCCGTCGGCCGGCGGCTGAGCCACGCGGTATTCGTCGATTTCGAGCGTGTACAGGTATCCGGGCTGGTAAGCGAAGCCTTCGATGCCCGCGTACCACAGGCTCCATGGCTCGTTCGGGCTGTTTCGCACCTGCAGGCACTCCATCGGCGCGACGCCCGTGCATCGCGCGGATTGCGGCGCGACCTGGACGGTCCTGGTCACCGGCTTGCCGTCGTCAGCCGGGCGCACCGCGTTCGGCGCCGTGGCGACCGCGTCGGTCTGGCATCCGGCGACGAGCGTGCTGCCGGCAATGACGGCCGCGCCGAGCAGCGTTCTGGATTGGCGAATCATCTGATGTTCCTCAGGGAGCGTTGGCGGGCCGATTAGAAACCCTCGCCGCAAGAAAGTTCACAAACACCTTACAGAAATCGGGCCGCCACCTTCATTCGCGGGATGTCGCCCGCGCCGGTACGCTACCGTGATCCGGTTCAGCCGCGCGCATCACCGCCGGCGGCTCGCACGTGCACGCCGGGCGACGCTGCCTGATCAGCCCTGCCGGCCCGGTGCCCGCAACAGGAGACAACCCGAATGACCACGGCGCCCGCGGCCCTGCCGCCGTATCTCGCCCAGCGCGGGCCTGCGCACGCCCGACTGAATCGGGTGCCGTTTCCGCGTGTGCCCGGGCGGCATCGCCGGTTCGGCGAGCACCGGCCGCCCGGAAAACCGCGACGACAACGCGCAACGCACAGCGGCCACGCGGATGGCGCGGCTCCAGCGAGTCACCGCCACATCGCGAAAACGATGACGCGGCTGTGCGCGCCCGCCGCGCGCGTCATTACCCGTCAGGCGATCGCCGTCGACGGCGGGTTCATCGTGTGATGATCGTGTACCATCGACGCTTCCCGACTGGCTTGATCGCGCCGCGTTCGTCCGCCCGCCTCCACGCGTACGATCCGCTCAGCGCACCCCGTTTCGCATGACCTCACCCGTTCCGTCCGACGCCGCGCTGCGCCCGCTGCCGATCGATGCGCTGACCGTGCCGGCCGCGCTCGACGGACGCACGGGCACCAACCGCTCGACCGGCACGCATCCGCAGATTGCCGCGACCAACGACCTCGACGCGGTGCGCGCCTGGCTCGCGCGCTTCGTCGACACACCGACCACGTTCCAGAACTACCGCAAGGAAGCCGAGCGCCTGCTGCTGTGGGCCGTGATCGCGTGCGGCAAGCCGCTGTCGTCGCTCACGCACGAAGATCTGATCGTCTACCGGCAGTTCCTGCTCGCGCCCGCGCCGGCCGAGCTGTGGTGCGCGAACGGCGGACGCAAGCATCCGCGCGACGATCCGCGCTGGCGGCCGTTCTACGGGCCGCTGTCGGCGGCCAGCCAGCGGCAGGCGCTGGTGATCCTGAACGTGATGTTCTCGTGGCTCGTGCAGGCCGGTTACCTGGCCGGCAATCCGCTCGCGTTGTCGCGCCAGCGGCAACGCCGGCCCGCACCGCGCGTCACGCGCCATCTCGGGCAACCGCTGTGGCAGTCGGTCAAGGAAGCGATCGCCGCGATGCCGCGCGACGACGCGCGGGCGGCCTTCCACGCGGACCGCGCGCGGTGGCTGTTCACGCTGCTGTATCTCGGCGGGCTGCGCATCACCGAAGCGGCCGACACGACGATGGGCCAGTTCTTCTGCCGGCGCGACGCGGACGGGCGCGACCGCTGGTGGCTCGACGTAACGGGCAAAGGCGGCCGGCAGCGGCTCGTGCCGGCCACCGACGAAATGATGACCGAGCTGTCGCGCTACCGGCGCGCGCACGGCCTGCCCGCGTTGCCGTCCGACGGCGAGTCCACGCCGCTCGTGCTGCCGGTCGGCAAGGCGCACAAGCCGCTCACGCGCGCGGCGCTGCACCGGATCGTGAAGCAGGTGTTCCGGCAAGCGGCCGACCGGCTGCGTGCGAACGACGAAGCCGGCGAGCAGCAGGCACGCGTGCTCGAACAGGCATCCGCGCACTGGCTGCGCCACAGCGCGGGCTCGCACATGGCCGACGGCCGCGTCGACCTGCGGCTCGTGCGCGACAACCTCGGCCACGTGTCGCTCACGACGACGAGCCAGTACCTGCATGCGGACGACGACTGGCGGCATCGCGAGACGGAGGAGAAGCACCGGATCGGGTGGTAGGCGCGCACCGGCCTGACGGCTCCCGGCTCGCACGCTACATCGGCGCTCAGTGATCGAGTTCGAGCCCGCCCAGGCCGCCGTTGCTGCGGCATTTCGCGCGGTCGCTTTTCGCCGGCACGTCGATCTGGCCGCACAGCACGTCGATGCGCTTGCGGTAGCTGTCGATCAGGCACTGCGTCGTCGTGCAGCGGTTACGCGTCTTCAGCCACGCCCTCTGCGTCGCCATGAACTGCTCGTACTCGGGCGGATCCTCGACCGGATAGTTGCTGAAGTCGTAGAGCATGTGCTGGAAATCCGCGTTGAGCGCATCGTCGAGACGCGACAACGTCGGATTGGTGCAGATTTCACGCTCCACGAACGTGGACGCCTTCGTGCAGTTGAACGACGCGGCGTGCGCGCCGGTCATGCCGGCGACGACGGCCAGCGCAACGAGCCATGCTTTCATGTGGGTGCCGTAACGAAGAAACCGGCGGCCGCGGATCGGCTCGCCGTGGCGGACGAACGGGAATGCGCGTCGCCGGTTGCCCGTCGCCGGTTGCCCGTCGCCGGATGCCCGTCGCCACGATCCGGCAGCTTAGGGCAACGCGCATCGCAGTTCAATACGCAGCGCCGCTTCCCCGCACCCTCGCCGCACGCCGCGCGGCACGTCACGCCCGATCAGTACACGCCCACCCAATGCCCGGGCACCCACGCCCAGTGATTGCCGGCCCACCGGTAATGCCCCTTCGCCCAGCGATAGCCCGGCGCGGGCATCGGCGGCGGCACCTCGACGACCGGCGCCGGCTGCGGCGGCCGCACGGGCTCGACCACGCAGGCGGACATCAACGTCGCACTGGCCGCTACCAGCACGGTGAGCGAAACGGAGCGGATCTTCATCATCTTGCATTCTCCCTTTTGTGTCGTGAATGAATCGGCGCGGAAGCGGCAACCCGGCGCATCACGCCGTGCCGCGAATCAGCCCGCTCATCGGCCGCATCGCGCCGCTTTCGGCGAACAGCGCGGACGCGGTGCGGTGCGGATCGAGCCGCAGGCTTTCGGCGGCGGCGCCCGAGATCAGCGCGTCGAGCGACGCGGTCGGCTTCAGGTCACGCCCTTCGTACAGGTCGCCGGGCCGCAAACCCGGCCAGTCGGCAATCACGCGGCCGCCCGCGACCGCGCCGCCCGCGAGCATCGCGACCGACGCCTGCCCGTGATCGGTGCCGCCCGTGCCGTTCGCGGCGGCCGTGCGGCCGAACTCGGTCGCCACCAGCACCGTGGTCTGCTGCCATGCGGGCCCGAGGCCGTCGCGCAGCGCGGCGAGCATCGTGTCGAGCGCTTTCAGCTGATTCGCGAGCCGTGCGTTCTGCGCACTGTGCGTGTCCCAGCCGCCCGTTTCGATCATCGCGATGCGCGGACCGTCGTCGCGCGCGAGAAACGTCGCGGCGAGCTTGCCGACACCCGCCGGATCCTGCCGCGCATGCGCATCGCCGGCGAGGCCGCGCGCATCCATCGCCGATTGCCACAACGGGCCGAGCTGCGCGTCGGCCTCGTAGAGCGCCGACACGCGCGCGAGCAGGTCGTCCGGCGCGGCCGGCAAACCGGACGGCGCGTACGACGCCGCCTGCACGGTGCCGCGCAGCGCGAGCGGCACGGTCGGTGCGAACGCGATCGCGCTTTCGCGTGTCGCCGGCAGCAGCGCGGCGAGCCGGTTCAGCCATCCGTCCTTCACCTGGTACGGCGCGCGGCCGCCCGTCTCGAGCACGTTCTGGCCGTCGAAATGCGAGCGGTCGCGATACGGCGACGCGATCGCATGAACGAACAGCGCCTGCCCGTCGCGGTACAACTGCGCGGTCTGCACGAGCGACGGATGCAATGCGAACGTGCCGTCGAGCCGCGTCGCGGCCGCCGTGTCGATCGCCAGCGGGCCGCGCAGCGACGCATATGCGGGTTCGGCATACGGCACCAGGGTGTTCAGGCCGTCGGCGGCGCCGCGCTGGATCACGAACACGAAGCGCCGGTCGGTTTCGACGTTCGCGAACACGATTCGCGGCGCGACGAGCATCGCGCCGGCGCCGGCGGCCGCCACGCGCAGGAATTGTCGGCGGGACAGTGCCATGGTCATCTCCGTTGGAAATCGGGCGATACGAGCAGCAACGCGAGCGACGTGGTCGCGCTTTCGGCACGCGACAGCGCGGTCGCCGTCGGCGCGCTCAACGAACCCGCGAGCAGCGTGTTGCCGAGCGTGCGCGGATCGAGCCGGTCGCCCGTGCGCGCGGCCAGCCGTTGCGCCAGCTCGACGCGGCGCACGAGCGCGTCGGGCGCGGCCCAGCTCGCGGCCACGTCGTCGTAGCCGGCGGGCGAGCCCGGCCGCCACACCGGCTGGCCGAGTTGCGCGAGCAGCGGCGCGGCCTTCAGGTCGCCCGTGTCGTGCCAGCCGAGCCCGCGCAGCGAAGAAACGGCCCACTCCCACGGCGTCTTGAACTTGCGGTTGACCGGCGACCACGCATCGGGCGCGTCGACGAGCGCGCGATAGACGGTCGGTAAATCGCCGCCGCTCGCGTCGAATGCGCGGGCGAGCCGGTCGGTCAGCGCGGGCGGCGGATTGTCGGCGACGAAATGACGGGCGAGCTGGAACGCGATATGCCGACCGGTCGCCTCCGAATGCGCGAGGTCGTGCAGGATCGCGCGGGCCTGCGATTCGCCGGGCTGGTCGTAGCTGCGCCCCATCACAGTCCGCACGCCGGGCTCGTGCAGTTTCGGGCGAAACACGAACGCGCCGGGCGCCGCATCGCCGGGCTGCGGGCCGCGCCCGCCGGCGATGCTCCAGCCGGTCAGCGCGCGCGCGAATTCCGTCACGTCGGCTTGCGTATAACCCGTGCGTACGCCAAGCGTGTGCAGCTCCATGATTTCGCGCGCGAGATTCTCGTTGAGCCCGCGCCTGCCCGACGGATTGCGCGCTTCGGCACGCAGCGCGGCCGGGCTGTCGGGGCCGACCGAGCGCGCCTGGTCGAGGAACAGCTGCATCGCGGGATGCTGCTCGACGGCGACCAGCATGTCCTCGAAACGGCCGAGCACGTGCGGGCGGATCGCGTCGCGTTCGAACGCGCCCGCGTAGGCCGCCACCGGCCCCTTGTCGACCGATACCGCGAAATGGTTCGCCCAGAAATGCACGAGACGCTCGACGAACGGCGCGGGCGTGTTCAACGCACTGTTGACCCGCGCGACGACGGCGCTGCGATACGTATCGTTGCCGTCACGCCGGATCGACTGCTCGGTCGCGCGCTTCGTTGCGGGATCGTCGCCGGTCATCGCATTGCGCGCGTTCGCGAAGCGCGTGGCGAGCGCCACCGCGTCGGGCTCGCCGGCCCACGCGGCCGGCCGCGCGTCGTAACGGTCGAATTGCGCGACGAGCGCCGCCTTCGGGTCGGCAGGCGGCGCTTCGTCGGCCCGCGCGCCGAGACCGAAGCGGTTCAGCGCGATGGCGGCCGGGGTGATGTCGTTCGGGTGGTCCATGGCGGGGCTCTTGCGATGCGTACCCGTGTTAAACGTCGGCCGGCGGGAAATCCGTCGCCGGGAAGACGAATATTTCGGGTTTGTCGCGCGGGGTTGAAAACGTGTGTGTCGGCGTGCGAGTTTCCAGCGTGGACTTGAATGCGTGTGTGTCGCCGTTCGAGTTTCCTTCACGGATTCGACCGACGGTGGCAGCGCATCGACAGATCGCTCAGCCGCCGCAACGCGGCCCCGTGCCCCGCCGAGGGACGGGCACGCTTCGACATTCGGCCGACAGGCTTTCACCCGCCTGACCGGCATGGGCCCGGCCACAACGTGCGTCGGCCGAAACCCCGGATGGGTCGAATGCCGCCTTGTCGCCCATATCCGCCCGGCGCTTGCCGTTCCCGGAAAGCGGCCTAGACTCAATGGAATGTATCGCTCCGGGTCACGGAGGTAACGTCGTCCCGCCCCGAACAAGAATTCGACGCCACCGGAGATCGGCCATGACCACGCTGCTCGCCATCCTGCTGCCGGCTCCCGTTGTCGCCTTTGCAGATCGGTTCGCATGCGCGTGGCTGCTCGCCATGGTGCTGGCGCTGCACGGCTATCCCGCTCACGCGCAGGGTCAGCCCAAGGTCGTCGACGTCCCGACCCGCCCCGGAGTCACCCAGCGGTTTCTCTTCATCGCGCCGGATGCGCCGAAAGCCGCGGCCATCCTTTACGCCGGCGGACACGGCGGGCTGCAACTGGACCCGTCCGGCCGTTTCGGATGGGGTGCAGGCAACTTTCTCGTCCGCACCAGGCAGCTGTTCGTGAATGACGGTATCGCTGTCGCGGTCATCGATGCACCGAGCGACCGGCAATCCGCGCCCTACCTCAACGGCTTTCGACTCTCGAAGGAACACGCCGACGACGCGCGTGCCGTGATCGCGTGGTTGAGAGAGCAACTGCACGTACCGGTCTGGCTGGTCGGGACGAGCCGCGGCACCCAGTCCGCCGCTGCGGTTGCGATCGCGCTGGCCGGCGGCGGCGGGCCGGACGGTATCGTGCTGACGTCCACGATCCTCCGTGAAGATCGAGGCGGTACCGCGGTCACCGACATGAACCTCGCCAGCCTCAGGATTCCGGTGCTCGTCGTTCATCACCAGGACGACGGCTGCAAGCATTGCCCCGTGTCCGACACGGACACGCTGTTGAAGAAACTGGATGCATCGCCGAAGGCCGAACGGATGATCGTGTCGGGCGGCACGACCCGGGGCGATCCATGCGAAGCGTTCGCCTATCACGGCTTCAACGGCCTGGAGAGCGGCGTGGTCGACGCGATCTCCGCCTGGATGCTGGCACGTTGAACGTCTCCGTCGCGTCACGCGGTCGCGGTCGCCGTCGTGGCCGTGGTCGCGTTGCGATCGCTTGCGAACGCGTACCTGAAAGCATTGCCGACCGGTGTTCCGCGTACGCGCTGCACAGCGCAGGAAAGGCGCGCCGCCGCACGTCTCCCGCGCCGCGTTTCCTTACTGACTCCCCGCCTCGCCCTGCTTTTTCTGCAACTTCGGCGGCAACCGCCAATTGCCGCTACGCCGCAACCCGTCGACGAACTTCGCGCGCTCGTCCGGCGTCAGCGTCGCCGCGAAATCGACGACGCTGCGCTCCACCTGCGCACGCAGCGCGATATCGGCCGCACGCGTGCGGTCGAGCGCGGCGTCGATCGCCGTGCGATCGAGTTGCGGCGCGGCGAGCAGATCCAGCACGGTGATCCGGTCGTCGCGCCCTTCCCGCGCGAAATCGCGACCGTCCTTGCGTGCCGCCTTCAGCGCGGCGGCGAATTCCTGCTGGCGCGTGTCCGGCAACTCGTCCGCGGCGAAACGCAATGCGGTGCGCGAAGCAGGTGCGCCCGCGGCCCGCAGGTCGCGATGCGTCGAGAACCACTGATACGCGCCGCCGCCGATCGCGCCGAGCATGAATACGTTCAGCAAGACCGAACCGACGAGAACGAATTTCCAGCCACGCTCACTCATTCATCACTCCAGTCCACGCTCGGTCCGCCGAACGTCGTTGTCAGGTAGCCCTGCTCGTGCGCAGGCGGCACGCTCCCGAGCATCAGCATCGACACCGCCACCGCGCCCGCGAGCGCGCCGGCCAGGCCCACGCCCGCGAATGCCGCGCCCGACCACCACACGGTGCCCCGCCGCCGCGTGCGCCGCGGCGCCGGGGCCGGCGCCGTCGCGACGATGCGCTCGACGAGCGCCGGCGCGGGCGGTGCGACCGTATCGTTGGCGAGCCACGCGTCAAGTTCGGCGGCCTCGTCCAGCGCCGCCAACGCGTCGCCCGGATGCGCGCGCGCCCATGCCTCGGCAGCCGCGCGCTCGCCGTCCGGCCAGCGCCGCGCATCCGAGCCGTACGCGGCGACGATGGTACGAAATCGTTCGGGTGTCATCGGATGTCCTCGCTAGGTGAATCGCCGGCCAGTTGCGCGCGCAAGTTTCGCCGCGCGCGCGCGAGCAGGCTTTCCAGCGCGTCGACGGTAATGCCCATCAGGTCGGCCGCCTCGATGTTCGACATGTCCTGATAGTACTGGAGCACAAGCGCTTCGCGCTGCCGCGCCGGCAACGCCGCGAGCGCCTGCCGCACGCGCGCGTCGCGCGAGCGGGTCTCCGCGCGGGCGGCCGGTTCCGGTTGCGGATCGGGCACGTCGGGCAACACGTCGACCGGTTCCTCGCGGCGGCCGCGCAAGCGGTCGTAGCACAGGTTCAGCACGACACGATGCAGCCACGTGTCGAACCGTGCCTCGCCCTCGCGCCAGCCCGGCGCCTGTTTCCAGATCCGCAAGAACGTCTCCTGTGCGACGTCCTCGGCTTCCGTGCGGTCGCCGAGCATGCGCGTCGCGAGTGCGAGCAGCCGCGGCAGCTTGCGCGCGACGAGCATGCGCACGGCCGACGCGTCGCGCGCGCCGACCCGTGCCACCAGCGCGGCGTCCGGATCGCCGTCGCTCAACGCGGGGCGCTCCAGCGCATCGCGCGTCTGTGCCGCGGCGCGTTCGTCAATGCGCCCGCCGGCAGACCGAAGCTCATCGTCGTGCTCTCCTTGCATGCGCCGCGCCATTACCCGGCCCCGCCACGCTGGCGGTTCGGGATCGCCGCACGCATCGCGCACGGCCTCGGCAAGGTCCGTTTCATCGGCATCCGTTTCAGGCCGCATGGCGATCGTGTCGATCGGTTCGATCGGATGCCGGCCGCCCGGTCGCGCGAGCGGCGGCCGGCGCGCTCAATATACGACGACCGGCGCGGGCCGGTAATAGACCGGACGCGCCGGTACGACGACACAGCCGGCCAGCACGATGGCTGCGGCTGCCAGTATCACCACGGTTCGATAGGGCATGGCTGCGACTCATGACGTTGCGGGAAGGCGCCGCCGCGCCGGCACCGCGTGCCGTGCGACGGCGTGCGCATCAGGCCCAATGACCCGGAACCCAGCGCCACGCCGGACCGCGCGCGGCCCAGTGGCCCGGCACCCAGTGATAACCGACGCGAACCACTTGCCAGTGGCCTGGAATCCAGACATAACGGCCCTGGCGCCAGTGCCAGTGGCCCTGGTCCCACACGTAGCCCGCGCGCGGCCCCGGCATCACTTCGACGCGAGGCGGCGGCGGCGCGTAAGGCGCGACGATGACGGCCTGCGCGAACGCAGCGGACGCAGCCAGCGCGGCCACGCATGCCGTGGCAAACCGCAACGGAATGGAAAGCTTCATGAAAGACTCCGATGTAGCAGGTATCGACCGGAAGCGGCCGTTCATGCGTTAAACGGCGCGGGTGATCAGAATCCGTCGCGATGTCGGCAAAAAAATATCGGCCGAAGCGGACGCGCGCCGGCGCGGATGGGATGCCCCGATCCGCAAGCTCGGCAGGTGCCGGCGTTCCCGCGGGGTTGCCGTGCTGTCACAACCCGGCAAAACTGCGCTCCGACAATGTCCGGCACCGGGATCCCGCTCGTTTCCGGCCCACGCCCCGGCCACGCTTACGCACGGCCGGGCGGTTCCGCATCTCGCGTCTCCATCCACGAAAACACCGACCATGTCGAACCAGGACAACTCCCCGATCCAGCCGAACGAGCCCGCCGCGTCCGTCTCGCGCCGCGGCTTCCTGAAACTCGCCGGCGTATCCGGCCTCGCCACCGCCGCCGGTGGCCTCGCGGCAGCCCGGGCCGCCGCGTCGACCCCGGACGGCACGCCCGAACAGGTCCACCTGACGTGGGGCAACGACCCGACGTCGGAAGTCGTGATCTCGTGGGCATCGCTCGCGTCGGCCGTCAATCCGCGCGCGCGCATCGTCGCCGACGGCGAGCCGCCGCGCACCGTGCATGGCGTCCAGCGCCTGTACACCGACGGCCTCAACGGCGAGACCGTGTTCGCGTACCACGCGCGCGTGCACGGCCTGAAGCCGAATACGCGCTACCGCTACGAGATCACGGCCGACAACGACAGCAATGCCGCGCAGCCGTTCTCCGCGAATTTCTCGACCGCACCGCGCGGCCGCGCGCCGTTCCGCTTCACGAGCTACGGCGACCTTGCGACGCCGAACGGTGCGTGGGTGCTGTCGTCGCCGCAGAGCCGCTTCGCGGTGCAGGCCGTCGAGCAGTTCCAGCCGCTGTTCCACCTGCTGAACGGCGACCTCTGCTACGCGAACCTGAACCCCGCGCACCAGCCCGAGGTGTGGCGCGATTTCGGCAACAACAACCAGACGTCGGCGGCGAA
This sequence comes from Burkholderia reimsis, assembly GCF_003294055.1. NCBI lineage: Bacteria > Pseudomonadati > Pseudomonadota > Betaproteobacteria > Burkholderiales > Burkholderiaceae > Burkholderia > Burkholderia reimsis. The sequence continues at coordinate 127,676 of NZ_QMFZ01000025.1, read as the reverse complement.
TCGTCCGTGGATGCCGTGCCCCGGCAACCATGAGATCGAGTTCAACAACGGTCCGCAGGGGCTCGACTCGTATCTCGCGCGCTATACGCTGCCGGAGAACGGTACGCGCTTCCCGGGCCGCTGGTACAGCTTCCGCGTGAGCTCGGTGCTGTTCGTGTCGCTCGACGCCGACGACGTCGTGTACCAGGATGCCGCCGCGTTCGTCGGCGGCCCCGCGCCGCTCGTGCCGGCCGCGAGCACGGGCCGCCCGCCGATCGAGCCCGGCACGTCGTTCTACGTGCGCGGCTACAGCAACGGCGAGCAGACGCGCTGGCTCGAACACACGCTGCGTCATGCCGCGCACGACGACGACATCGACTGGATCGTCGTGCAGATGCACCAGGACGCGCTCAGTTCGTCGAAGACGGGCAACGGTTCCGACAAGGGCATTCGCGAAGCATGGCTGCCGCTGTTCGACCGTTACGGCGTCGACCTCGTGCTGTGCGGCCACGATCACGACTACGAGCGCAGCTACCCGGTACGCGGCTGCAATCACCGCGCGGGCGTCGATGCGACGACCGGCGAAGTGGTCGAGACGCTGCAGCCGCGCCCGGTCGGATCGAACGACCCGGACCGCACGACGTTCGACACGAGCCACGGCACGATCCACCTGATCCTGGGCGGCGGCGGCACCAGCGCGCCGCTCGACGTATACGGCGAGAACCCGGCAACCGGCTTTGCGCGGGCGAAGGTGTTCACGAAGCCGAACCGGCCGGTGCCGGGCACGGCGCCGAATACGTTCGTGCGCCAGCCGGCCGATGCACTCGAGGATGCGATCTGGTCCGCGCGTCGCGATACGGGTACCGGCTACGGGATTGCCGTGTTCGACCACGACCCGGGCAAGCCGGGCGGGCATACGACGATCACGATGCGCTACTACCACGCACCGGGCGCCGACCAGCACCCGACCGCCGACTACGCGCTGTTCGAGACGATCGAGCTGAGCAAGAAGCGCAACGACCGGTGATCGGTCAGGCGCCCGTTGCGACGGGCGCCTGATGCTGCGTGCGCAGGATTCGTTGCATGCGCAACGTCATGGGGCAATCAGGATGCCGCGGTTCGCGAAATAGCGGTCGAACGTGGCGCGCGGCATCGCCACGTTCCGCTGCGTGCGCACGTCGAACCCGGACGGGTTGTGGAACAGCCAGTCGCCGGTGTCGCGATTCGTGCCGAACACGAGCACCAGGTGCCCGCCCCGCGACGGCGGCTCGAAGCCGTCGTGCCGGATGCCGGGATGCACCGACGCCATCAGCATGTGCCCGTCATGCAGCTTCGGTTCGAGCGCGGCCGAATCGACTCCTTCCACCACATCGCCATCGATCCCGTAGCGCTCGCGCACCCAGTGCACGAAGGGCCGGTAATGCAGGCGCTTGCCGGTGTCGCCGAGTTCGGGCCGGTAGACGCCGAACCCGACGGCCTCGCGTACCAGTTCGAGCAACGGCACGATCGTGTTCAAACGGTATGCGAGCAACATCTTCAGGCACGCGATACCGCAGATGTTCGGGCTCCACTGCGCGTATTCCTCCGGCGTGCTGGCGCCGGAGCGATGCCACAACGGGTCGTCCTCCGCGCGCAATTCGCGGGACACGAACCGCGAAACCAGGTGCATCGATTCCCACTGCGAGAAATACGGCACTTCCTTCATGGCTTCCCTCCCTGAAAGCGCGATACGGGCGACTGGCTGCAACGAAAACCTGACCAACTGCTCGATGCGAATCTGCTGCGCGACTATACCGCGATGGCGCACGGTGACGTGTTGTACGCCCATCTCAAGCCATTGCGCGACGACACGCGGTAGACTGCGCGCCTCGTACTCCGCCACGAGCGAGACGTTCGCGACCGTCAGCTGCTTCGGCGAAGACGACGGGACGACGCCGTTCGACAGCGACGAGGCGTCCGGGGTCGGCGGCCGTGACATGTCGATCCCGGTGCGCGGCCGGCACACCGGGATCGAGACCATCCGGATCGACGTACCCGTGGATCCCGCGCAGGCGGAACCGAATCATCCGATAGCGAATTTGAATGTTGAAACAGGCAGGACGCATGAAGCGCAAGAATAAGGCAACGCTCGCCGGGCTCGGCGCGGTGCTGTTGTGGGCCTCCGTGGTCGCTCTCGTTCGTGGAGTCAGCGAAAGCCTCGGCGCGACCGGTGGCGCCGCGATGATCTATACGGTGGCATCCGTGCTTCTGCTGTTCTCGGTCGGGTTCCCCGACCTGAGCCGATTCCCGAAAAACTATCTGCTCTGGGGCGGGCTGCTGTTCGTCTCCTACGAGGTGTGCCTGTCGCTGTCGATCGGCTATGCCAGCAACGGCCGGCAGGCGATCGAAGTCGCGATGGTCAACTATCTGTGGCCGAGCTTCACGCTGGTCGCGGCAATCGTGTTCAACAAGCAGCGCGCCAACCTGCTGGTCGTGCCCGGCGTCCTGCTGTCGATGCTCGGGATCTGCCGGGTGCTCGGCGGCGACCAGGGGCTCGATCCGGCCGGCATGCTGCACAACGTCACGGACAATCCGCTGAGCTACGGCCTCGCATTCTTCGGCGCGCTGATCTGGGCCGGCTATTGCACGGTGACGGCGCGCATCGCCGACGGCAAGAACGGCGTCACGCCGTTCTTCATGCTGGTTGCGCTGGCGCTCTGGATCAAGTTCGCGATCGATGGCGGCGGCGGCATGACGTTCAGCCTGCAGGCGGCCATCTACATCGTGCTGGCGGCATCGGCGCTGGGGTTCGGCTATGCGGCCTGGAACACCGGCATCATGCACGGCAACGTGACGATCATCGTCGGCGCATCGTATTTCACCCCGGTACTCGCCGCCATGCTCGCCGCGACGCTGCTGCATGCGCCGCTGTCGATCGAATTCTGGCAAGGCGCGTCGATGGTATGCGGCGGGTCGATCCTGTGCTGGCTCGCGACGCGCGGCCGGCGCAACGCAAAAGCCGCGCCCGTGCGGGCCGGCAACGAAGCGCAGGGCAACAGACAGGGCTGACGAAACCGGGCGCGTTCGTCAAGATGCAACTCGGAAGCCCCCTGCGATCCCGCAACCCGTCGGCCACTCACTCGCGTCAGCTGCGCGACTCCAGTGCGATACGCACGGCGAGCCCCGCCAGCACCGTGCCCATCAACCAGCGCTGAACCGACGCCCAGACCGGCCGCCCCGCCAGAAAACCCGCGATGGCGCCGGCCATGCAGGCAATCAGCGCGTTCACGCTGACGCTCACCGCGATCTGCACGCTGCCGAGCGCCAGCGATTGCGCGAGCACGCTGCCGTGCCCCGGCAAAATGAACTGCGGCAGCAGCGACAGATACATCACCGCGATCTTCGGATTCGCGAGGTTCGTGACGAAGCCCATCGTGAAGAGCCTGGCGCGGCTATCGTGCGGCAGTTGCCTGACCTGGAACGCCGAGCGGCCGCCCGGCTTCAGCGCCTGCCACGCCAGGTACGCCAGATAAAGCGCACCGGCAAAGCGCAGCACGTCGTACGCATACGGCACGGCCAATACCAGCGCGGTGATGCCCAGCGCCGCGCACACCATGTAGAAGACGAACCCCAGCGCGACGCCGCCGAGCGACACCAGCCCGGCACGGCGACCCTGGCAGATCGAGCGCGACACCAGGTAGATCATGTTCGGCCCGGGCGTCAGCACCATGCCGAGCGACACGAGTCCGAATGCAAGCAAGGTGGGCAAGGCCGGCACGGCAATCTCCTTCGGGGCGAAGCGGTCAGGGGCGAGTTCGATCAATGTATTGCATCTCGACCACCATCGGCATGAATAAACTGCAAGCCGCCCATGAGCGCTTTTCATCGCACCGGCCGTTCGTTACCGGCTCCTTTTCGCGCGCGCGTGAATCGCCTTCACCGCCTTCGCGCGTTGCGCGTCGACGAGCCGCACGAACGCATCGGCGATCGCATTGCCGGACGTGTTCCACGACAGCCGGACGGAACGGTGCAGCCGCGGCGAAAGCGCCAGCACGCGGCCGCCGAACGGGGTGTACGTGAGCGTGATGCGCGGAACGATCGACACGCCCATGCCGGCCTCCGCCATCGACAGGATGGTGCGCATCTCGACCACGTTGAACGCGGCGTGCAGCGGCGTGCCGCTGCGCGCGAAGTAATCCGCGATCACCGGCCCGCATCCTGCCTTCGAGAAAATGAACGGGGCCGCGGACAACTGCTTCGCCGACACGCTCTTGCGGCCCGTGAACATGCCATCCGCCGCCACCGCGACGAAGTCCTCGTCGAGCAACGGCAGCGTGTGCGCGAAGGTCTTCGTGCCGGCCACCACGCCGACGTCGGCGGTACCGTCCTCGATCCACCCTTCGACTTCGCTGTCCGTGCCTTCGAGCAGCACCGCCGACACGCCCTGGTGCATCTCCTTCAACGCCTCGAGCGCAGGCACGACGAATGCCAGCGACACGCTCGGCAGCGACGCGACCACCAGCTTCCCTTCGAGCTTGCCGCGCGACACGCTGAACTGCTGGCGCAGCAACTGCGCTTCGCGCACCACGTTCTGGATGTACGGCCACAGGCGTTCACCCGCCGCCGTCAGGACGACCGGCTGCCGGTCGCGCCAGAGCAGCTTGACCTCCGTGATGTCTTCCAGCTCGGTCAGCGCATGACTGATCGCGGATTGACTGCGGCTCAGCCGGTCGGCCGCGGCCGTGAGCGAGCCGAGTTCGACCACGGCCGCCAGGGCCTGCAACTGCGCAAGCGTCATCGGGTCTCCTTGTTCCGGTGAATGCATATCGCGCATGAGGCGACACACGGTCATGAATTATATTGAACCGCGTACCTGATCGCGCCGACGATGCCGGCGGCATGCCGCGCCCCGCGCCGAATGCCCTCCGCAACGCTCGGGTAAGATGCATCCTCGAACCGCGCGTCGATTGCCTGCGGACCCGGCCGCGCAACGGTGCGGCGCCGTGCAATCGACGCCCGGTCAAGCCGATCCAGAACACATGCGTGCAACACGCACGCGCCGCAACGGGCTCATTCGACAGCGCTCGCTGCCGGATATGCCGCAACAAGCCAATCCATGATGCATTTCAATCTGACTGAAGGTGTGCTGGTCTCCAGCCTGCAGGGGCTCGGCGCGTTCGATCTGGCCGGCATCGCCGTCGCGCTGCTGCTGGGCGGCATGGCCAAGGGGATCACGGGCATCGGTGTGCCGTTGATCGCGATGCCGATACTCAGCCAGTTCCTGCCGATCCGGCATGCGGTGCTGCTGCTGTCGATGCCGATCATCCTCGGCAACATTCCGCAGGCGCTGGAAGGCGGCCAGGTGCTGGCGACGGCACGCAAGATCGCCGCACCGATCGCGGGCACCGTGATCGGCAATATCGTCGGTGTCGCGATCCTGCTCTCGCTCAATCCGGGTCATGCGCAGGCGGCGTCCGGCGCACTGCTGATCGTCGCCGCGACGCTGATGCTCGCGGCGCCGAAGCTCAACCTGCCTCCCGCGTGGCAGAAGCCCGTCGGCTTCGCACTCGGCTTCGGCGCCGCGCTGATGGAAAGCATCGCGTCGGTTCCCGGCCCGCTGCTCGCCACCTACCTGATTTCGTCCGGCGCGACCGGGCGCGCCTTCACGAAGCAGATCGCGATCATCCTCGTGGTGTCGATCGTCACGCTGCTCACGACGTTCAGCGGCGCCGCGCACGCGAGCGCCGCCGACCTCGCGATCTCGGCGGCGGCCAGCCTGCCGGCCATTGCCGGCATGTGGCTCGTCCGCCCGCTGCGGGACAAGATGTCGCCCCGCAGCTTCAGGATAGTCGTGCTGCTCTTCGTGCTCGTCGCGGCGTCGCAGATGATCTGGAAATCGGGCGTGTTCCGGCACGGCGGATCGCACGTTACGCAGCTGGACCACACGCACGCGGTCAAGCAATGACGGGCGGCGGATTGCCATCGATCCCGCATGCGTTCTGAAAGCTGCCGAGCGTAGTATTCGCGGACCCGGCGTATCGCCGCGCCCGACGATGCGAACGATACGTCACCGACTGTCCTGCTCGCACGCCGATGTCCGCATCGGCGCTGCCACGCTTTCAGAGACCTGCAATGGAAACCTACGTGTTGCTCGGCTGCGGATTCGGCCTTGGCCTGTTGATCGCCATCTGGGGTATCTGGCAACTCAAGTAACGCTCGCCAGCCGCGTCCGTGCGCAAGCATTCCGTATGGAGACGGACGGGAAATCGTAGTGTGCGGCGCCACCCGTTTCTCAACTACTTCGCACTCCGACCCAGCCATCCGGCAGCTTCGGCTACCCGTGCCGGCTTCCGTTCGAAAGCAGGCGTGACCGAGCCGCATCGAAGCGTGCGCACTCGGCCTTGAGCCAGTCCGAAAAAACCGTGGTGCGCGGATCTTCGGGATTGCGTGACAACAGCATGTAGCGCGCAGGCGCACGCACGTGCCTGCCGAATACATCCACGAGCCGTCCGCTCGCGATCTCGTCGTGTACCAGCGCGGCGCGCCCCATCGCGACGCCCTGATGGTTCAGCGCGGCCGTGATTGCCAGGCTGGAGAAATTGAACTGCGGGCCGTCAAGATGCGCCATCCACGCGGGACGAACCGCCTCCAGCCACGTCCGCCACTCCACGAACTCGGGCGCGCCGCCCCACGGAGCCGCGTCGTGCAGCAGGACGACGCCATCCAGAGACTCCCCGCCGGCAAAGGACGGATGCTGCGCCAGATACGCGGGCGTGGCGACCGGAAACAGGATTTCGTCGAGGATGGCCTCGGCATGCAGCCGCCCGTATTGCACCGGGTCGTAGCGCACCGCCACGTCGATGTCGTCGGTCTCCATGGCCTGACGATCCAGCACCTGAAACTCGGCCTTCACGCGAACCGGCACGTCCGGTTGCAGCCGATGAAATTCGGACAGGCGCGGCATCAGCCATTGCAGCGCGAGCGACGGCAGACAGCTCACCTGCAGCGGCGCGTCCGGCATGCCGAGCGCCTGAAGCGTGCGATGGATGTCGCCGAACGCGCTCGACATCGTTCCGAGCAGGGTCGCGCCCTTCTCGGTCAACTTCAGCCCGCGCGCCTGACGCACGAACAGCGGGTAACCCAGCCGGTCCTCCAGGTTCCGGATCTGCTGGCTCACGGCGCTTTGCGTCAGGTTGAACGCCTGTGCCGTCTTCGTGAAGCTCAGCAACCGGCCGGCCGTTTCAAAGCACAGCAACGCACCAAGGATCGAACCATCGAGTCGCATCGTTATAAGTCAGGCTAATGCATTCATTAGAAATCGGCGCTTTTGCGCAACCGGTTCGAATCGTAGCATTCAAGCCTGATTCCCCGTTCTTCCGACGCAATACCGATCCATGACCTTCACGCTCCAGCCTTCCGATCTATTAGCCAAGCTGCAATCGCGCCACCCGCTGCTGTGGCTGAACCCCCACGCCGGCAGCCCGATGCCGCACGACGCACCGGCGATCGACGCCATTGCGATGGCCGAAGCGCGGCTGGCGCGCTGCGAACCGCTGATGGCCGAGCTGTTTCCCGAACTCGCGGGGAGCGCCGGAAAAATCGAATCGCCGCTGATGCCGGCAGACAACCTGCAGCGCAGCCTGTCGCTCCCGGCAGACGAACACGGCGCGTGGTTCATCAAGCGCGACGACGCACTGCCGGTCGCCGGCTCGATCAAGGCGCGCGGCGGCTTTCATGAAGTGCTCGCGCTCGCGGAGTCGATCGCGATCGAACATGGCCTGCTCGAACCCGCGGGCGACCGTCGGCTCCTCGCATCGACCGCCGCACGCGAACTGTTTGCCGCGCACACCGTCATCGTGGGCAGCACCGGCAATCTCGGCCTGAGCATCGGCGTGATGGCCGCCGCGCTGGGGTTCGAGTCGGTCGTTCACATGTCGACCGACGCGAAGCCGTGGAAGAAGGCGCGCCTGAGAGCACGCGGCGTTCGCGTGATCGAACATGACGGCGACTACGCGCAAGCCGTCGCGGCGGGACGCGCGCAGGCACGCCATCAGCCGCGCAGCCACTTCGTCGACGACGAAGGCTCGCTGATGCTGTTCCTCGGCTACGCGGCCAGTGCCCGGCATCTCGCCGCGCAGCTCGCCGGGGCGGGCCGCGTCGTGGATGCGGCGCATCCGCTCTTCGTCCATGTCCCGTGCGGCGTCGGCGGCGCGCCGGGCGGCATCGCCTATGGTCTCAAGGCGCTGTTCGGCGAGCACGTGCATTGCTTTTTCGCGGAACCCGTCGCTTCGCCGTGCATGCTGGTCCAGCTGGCCGCCGGCCCCGGGAAGCCCGTTTCCGTCTACGACGCGGGGCTCGACAACCGGACCGAGGCCGATGGCCTGGCAGTCGCGCAGGCGTCGCATCTCGTCAGCCCGCTGATGGCGTCCCAGCTGTCGGGCGTCTTCACCGTCAGCGACGCGCAGCTTTACGCGCAGTTGCTCGCAGTCCGGCGCGCGACGGGCTTGGAACTCGAGCCGTCGGCCGCCGCTGCCGTCGGCGGCCCCGGCTGGCTGGCGCACTCCCCGGCCGGAAAGGACTACGTGCATCGCCATGCGATCGACCTGCGCCGGGCGACGCACGTCATCTGGGCGACGGGCGGCTCGCTCGTGCCGCCGGAAGAACATCGCCGCTTCCAGTCGCATGCGAAAGCGCTCGCCGCTGCCGCACCCGGCGCGTGATCCACTCAGGCCGGCGCGTCCAGCCCCGTTCCCGAAGACGCGTTAGACTGTCCGGATGGAACAATGCCGTTATTGCCAGAGAATCCGCGATGAATGGGATTGCCACGGCGACGAATGCCGCCGGGCAATCGCCAAGGCACTGCGCCGGCAGCGCGCAGGCCTGCCCATGGTGCCCGATCGCATCCGCAACGAACTGCCGTCCGGCGCGCCGACCCAGCAGGTGATCGCCGTGCTGTCGCGCCAGCGCCTGCGCGCGCGCCGCGGCAACGAGGAGCGCCGGGAACGCAAGGAAATCGACGACGACGTCTGACCCGTCGGCAACGCAACCCGTCCGCCGCCTCTCCGCCCGCGCATTCGCCGCCGGGCACCCGTCCGTATACGCCGTCCGCGTCGCGCGCATTCGCTCCGCTCCCTTGCAAATCCGGCAATATCGAATAGGGACGGAACGCGTATATCCCGGAATTATTACTCCAGCGACAACGATCTTTCACCAAAACTCACGTTTACCCTAGGTCGACCGGCGCCTACGATGTAATCAACCGCTTACGACATGGTGTCGAACGCGGAAAGCCAATAAACATCGGAGGTCATCATGAAATCGCTCGTTTCCGCAGTCGTTGCCGCTGTCGCCCTGTCCGCTTCGTTCGGCGCATTCGCCCAAAGCACCGTCACCCGCGCGCAAGTGAAGAACGAACTGGTTCAGCTCGAACAAGCCGGCTACAAGCCGAGCCAGGCGAGCCCGCACTACCCGGCCGACATCGAAGCCGCGCAAGCCCGCGTGCGCGGCGCCGACAACAGCGGCTACGGTGCGCAACCGGCCGCGACCGTCCAGGGCGGCGCACCGGCCGTCAAGGTGCAGAACCCGCGCGACTCGGTCTACTTCGGCCACTAAGCCTGCCGCCGCGCGCCTTCGCGCGCAGCCCGCACCATCAACGAGCCCGTCCCGCGACGGGCTCGTTGCGTTTGCATCGCACGTTTCGTGCGGCCGGCCGTCACCGGCTTCCGCCCGACGCGACGCGGCCGGCCGCTTCGTCCGCCCCGCCGCCGGCGGCACGCCCGCTGCCGACCAGCTCCTGGTAGCGCACGTATGCGCATTGCGCAGACGCCTTCGCCGCGTACATCGCCGCGTCGGCCTTGACGAGCAGTTCCTCGGCGGACGCGCCGTCGGCCGGAAACTCGCTGACGCCGATACTCGCGCCGACGGCCATGCGCCGGTCACCGAACTCCAGTTCTTCAGCCATCACGAGCTGGATGCGCGACGCGACGTCGCCGATCACCGCCGGTGAGCGCACGTCCGCAATCAGCACGATGAATTCGTCGCCGCCGAGCCGCGCGACCATGTCGCCGCCGCGCAGCACGAGGCTCAATCGCTTGGCGACCGCGACGAGCGCGCGGTCGCCGGCCGAGTGCCCGTGCTGGTCGTTGATCTGCTTGAAGCGGTCGAGATCGACGAACATCACGGCCAGCCCCTCGTGCATCGCGGCCGCCCGCCGGATCGCGGCATCGAGCTGCTCCATGAACAGCAGGCGGTTCGGCAGCGCGGTCAGCGCATCGTGGCCGGCGAGGTGCGTGAGCTCCCGCTGCTTCGCGCGCAGCATCGCGACCTGCGTGCGGATCTCGACACGCATGCTGTCGAAACAACGCGCGAGCACGCCGATCTCGTCGGCGCGCCCGACCGGCAGCTGCTCGGTGGCCGGATCGTCGAACACGTGCGTCGCCGCGCGCGCGAGCGTCTGCAGCGGCCGCGTGATCGCACGCGCGAACAGGATCGCGAGGATGACCGCCATCAGGCTCGACACGAGCACCATCCGGATGATCCGTTCGCCGAGCACGCCGGCCGGCACCAGCACGTCGGCCAGCGGACGCCCCATCCCGAGCACGACGAAGCGGTTGCCCTCGTCGTGCCCGAACGGCGTGCGCGCGAACGCGAACATCTGCCCCGGCGCATCGGCGGGATCGGTCAGGCCGTTGAGGGTAACGTTCGTGCGGGCGCTGTCGAACAGCGCGCGCGTGACGGCGAAGCGGTCCTGCATCAGCACGCGCCGCCCGCGATCGAAGCCGAACGTCTGCGACGGATCGGGGTGCACGAGGAAATCGCCCCACTCGTTCGCGAGATACACCGCGTAGTCTTCCGGCAGATCGCGCTCGAGCCGGTCGAACACGCGCGACAGTTCGACATCGACGACGAGTGCGCCGACTGTCTGGCCCGACGCGTCGACGACCGGCGTGCCCACGCGCAGGATCGGCAGCCCCTCGGCCGCGTGCGTTCCCGTCTCGTGGTTGATCACGATCGGCGACAGGTAGATATGACCCGGTGCCGTCGCGAGCGTATCGAATACGTAGGAAAACTGTCCTTTCTCCTGGAACGCGCTGTCCGGCAGCACGACGATGCCGTGCGCATCGCGATCGACGCGAATGCGTTCGAGCCCGAAATCCCCGCGCGCGATCAGGCGAACCTGCAGGTATTCCGGGTGATTTCTCATGAAGCTGTAGAACACCTGCTCGAGCCGCGCGCGTGCCGCGCCATCCCGGTTGTCGCCGCCCGAGACCAGTGCGCACGACGGCATCTGCGCGAGCACGAGCGCATCGTCCGCAACGTCGGACAGCGCGGTGGTGAAGCGTTGCCCGAGCAGTTGCGTCGACATCAGCAGGCTGTGCTGTGCCTCCTGCACGAGCATCGCGCGATTCGCGCGATACGCGTAATAGCCGGTCGTGCCGGACGCGATCACGCCGATGCACGCGAACAGCACCGACAGTTTCGATGTGAGCCCGAGCCGGATCATTTTCCGAACCGCTCCGGCCGGTCGCCCGACACGATGCGACTCCACAGCGATTCGCGCCGCGCGATGTCCTCGACGGGCTGGAGCCAGACGAGATGCTGGTGCCCGGTGTCGAGGCCCGGCGGCGGCGCGAACGTGTTCGCGAGGCCCTGGCGTTCGGTCAGCAGCGCACCGATCGCCGGTTCGAGCATGTAGTTGATCCATGCGAACGCGAGCTCGGGATGCTGCACGCCGCGCGTGACGGCCCAGCAGTCGAGCCACGCGAGCGCACCTTCGTCCGGGATCACGTAGCCGACGTCCGCGCCGGCGCGCCGCAGCAGTTCCACCTGCTGCGTGCCGTAATTGCCGAACATCAGCGCCGCGCGATGCTGGACGAACAGCGCGGTCGCCTCTTCAGGAAGCGTGTAGTACGTCAGCAGGTTGCGGCGCAGGTCGATCAGCTTGTGCGCGACGGCGAGCGTCTGCGCGGGCGACAGGCGGAACGGATCGGGATAGCCGAGCGCCAGCGCCGTGAACGAAAAATTGTGCTGCGCGCTGTTGAAGTCGAGCACCTTGCCGCGGTAGCGCGGATTCCACAGCTCCCGCATCGAGCGCGGCACGGCGGAAACCTGCTTGCGGTCGTAGATCAGCCCCATCGACGAATACGTAAACGGGATCGCATAGGCAGCCCCCTCTTCCACGAGCCCGTCGATCGTCGCGAGCTGCTGGAAGTTCGGCAACTGCCGCCGCCGGTTCGGGATGCGCGACAAGTCGATCGGCGCGAGCAGACGTTCGTGCGCGTAGCGCTGGATCTCGGCCGTGTTTGCGGCCAGCACGTCGTACGGCGGCGGCGCCGCGCTGTGCATCCGCGTCCACAATGCTTCGTCGGAGTCGACGAACGTCACTTCGACGCGTACGTGAAATTGCGCCTCGAACGCGCTGACGACATCGCTGTCCGCATAACCGGGCCATGCGAGCACGCGCAGCACGTTGTCGTTGACGGTTTCGGGAGAGGCGGCGAGCACCGGCAGCGCAGCGGCAAGTAAGCCTGCCGTCAAAATGATGAGCAGCCTGCGCACGGCGATACGTACGCGTGTACGTGCGCCGATTCCCCTGATCAATCGGACCCCGCGTGAATCGCCCCGCTGCATTCGACTGTCCTTTTTCGAGTCGATGCGATATCACGCAACAAGACCATAAAACCTACGGTCGCGCAATTGGAAGAAGCCGTATACGGCGCCCGCGCGCCATCAGCGACGCCGCATGCCGGTGCCGTTACGGCGGGCCGTTTCCGTCGACCGGAACGAACGTCAGCGCCACGCCTGCGTGAATTCCGCGATCACGCGCGACAGGTGCGCGCCCATCGCCTCGCGTGCAGCCGCCGCGTCGCGCGCCATGATCGCCGCGAAGATCCGCTGGTGATCCTCCTGCGATGCCTCGCGCAGCGCGCTCGAGTGAAAGTGCTCCTCGATCTTGTCCCACAGCGGATCGCTGCGCGCGCAGTCCCACATCGCGGTGACCATGTGCAGCAGCACCGTGTTGCCGGTCGACTCCGCGATGCGCAGGTGAAACTGCCGATCGGCCGCGTCGTACGCGGCCTTGTCGGCCATCTGTTCGCGCATCGTCGTCAGCGAGAAGAACAGCCGGTCGAGATCCGCATCCTTGCGCTCGGTCGCCGCGAGCGCGGCGACTTCCGCCTCGATCAATCCGCGCGCGCGCAGCGTCTCGATCGGCCCGGGGCCGCGCGGCACCTCGAACGTCACCGGTCGCGCGGCATCGGCCGCCGATACGTAGATGCCCGAACCGATCCGCACCTCGACGATCCCCTGCACCTCGAGCGCGATGATCGCCTCACGCACCTGCGTGCGGCTCACGCCGAACTGGTCGGCCAGGCTGCGCTCGGACGGCAGCCGCGCGCCGGCCTCGAACGCACCGGCAGCCACCATCGCGTGAATCTGCCGCGCGAGGCCGATATAGGAGCGGTCCGCGGCATCGGTATCGCGGCTGGCTGGCTGGCTGGAAAGATCGGTCATCGAAAGGCTCGCAACAGGCTGGCCGGCGCCGTCGCGGCGCCGGATCGGCAAAATGGTACACCAATTTCGGCCAGCGTCCGGTTCGACGTATTGGCCAGCGCGCGAGGGTGCGCGCCGAAGCGTCATGCCGCCGGTTGCGATCCCGACAACTGGTAAACCACTATCCCGCGCAACTGGCATACCAATCATAATCCGCACACCGGAGACGGGCCGGCACGCCGCCGCCCGTCCGCCCGATGCATCAACCGCCAGCCAGGAGCCGCTCCAGTGAAGATGTCTTTCCGTTGGTACGGCGAGTCCGATCCGGTCTCGCTGCAATACATCCGCCAGATCCCGGGCGTCACGCATATCGTGTCGGCGATCTACGACGAACCGGTGGGCGAAGTCTGGCCCGCGCACAAGATCGACGCGCTGAAGGCGACGATCGAACGCGCCGGCCTGCAGTTCGAAGTCGTCGAATCGGTGCCGGTGCACGAGGACATCAAGCTCGGCAAGCCGGGCCGCGACCGCCTGATCGACAACTACCGTCAGACGATTCGCCACCTCGGCGCGGCCGGCGTGCGCGTCATCTGCTACAACTTCATGCCTGTCTTCGACTGGACGCGCACCGAGCTGTCGAAGACGCTCGACGACGGCTCGACCTGCCTCGCGTTCAGCACCGACGCGGTCGACCGGATCGATCCGGACGACGGCATCGCGCTGCCGGGCTGGGATTCGAGCTACCAGCCCGAACAGTTGCAGGCGCTGCTCGCCGAGTATCGCGACGTCGACGAAGCGGCACTGTGGGCGAACCTCGAATACTTCCTGAAGGCGATCGTCCCGGTCGCCGAGGAAGCCGGCGTGAAGATGGCGATCCACCCCGACGATCCGCCGCGCCCGATCTTCGGGCTGCCGCGCATCGTGAAGAACCGCGACGATCTCGCGCGGATCGTGCGCATCGTCGACACGCCCGCGAACGGGCTGACGCTGTGCTCGGGCTCGCTCGGCGCGGGCCCGCAGAACGACGTCGAGGCGCTCGTGCGCGAATTCGGCGCGATGGGTCGCATCCACTTCGCGCATATCCGCAACGTGAAGGTCGACGCGAACGGCGATTTCGAGGAAACGGCGCATCTGTCGAGCTGCGGCTCGCTCGACATCGCCGCGATCGTGAAGGCGTACCACGACACCGGCTTCACCGGCTACGTGCGCCCCGACCACGGCCGCATGATCTGGGGCGAGACGGGCAAGCCCGGTTACGGCCTCTATGACCGCGCGCTCGGCGCGGTCTACCTGAACGGCCTGTGGGAAGCGCTCGCGAAGTTCGACCGCACGCCGTCGCCAGTCACGCGATAACCCGCCCATCGCGGCGACCGGCGCAGCGGATCGCCGGCCGCCCGTCACGACATTCCGCGCGGAGACACCGCATGCCACGCATCCGATGGGCCATGATCCTGATGTGCTTCCTGGCCAACGTCTTGACATCCTCCCTGCTTAAACGCAGGAGATTCCTACTGCGTCTGAAATGTTGATGCCTATCTCAGATCGCCTCGGCGGGTTCCTGCTTCACGGAGCGGCCCGACTGCACCGGCTCTCCACAGGCTGCAACGCGGTGTCCCCGCGCCAGTATGTTGATCGCGCCGACCACATCGGCGTTTTCCTCGAAGCCGCAGGCCACGCACGCAAACCGCGCTTGTGTCCGCCGATTATCAGCCGACACATGGTCGCAGGCCGGGCACGTCCGGCTCGTGTTCCGCGGCGGCACGGCAATGAGCCAGCCGCCACGCCAGGCCAGGCCAGCTTGTAGTCCAGTTGACGGCGGAATTCGAACCAGCCCTGATCGAGGATGGATTTGTTCAGACCGGACTTGGCCCGAACATTTTGACCCGGCGCATCGCGGCTGCCGGCCGCCGACCTCGACATGTTTCGTACCTGCAAGTCCTCGATGCACACCATCGCGTGGTTTTGGCTGATCGTGGTCGTGGCTTTGTGTAGGTAGTCGCGGCGAGAGTTGCCGATGCGGGCATGGATACGCTGGATTCGGGCCTTGGCCTTCTTCCAGTTGTTGCTGAACTTCGTCTTGCGGCTCATCGCCCGCTGCGCGCGGCACAGTCTCGCTTCATGCAGCTTGAAGCTGTTCAGCGGTGCGAGGTAGCTGCCGTCGCTCATCGTGGCAAACCGTGCGATGCCCATATCGATGCCAATCGCGCTGGTTGCCTTCGATACCGGCTGCTCGACTTCACGTGCGGTCTGGATCGAAACGAACCATTTGCCTGCGTTCTGAGACACGGTGGCATTGCGCACTTCGCCCAACACATCCCGGCTATTGCGATAGCGCAGCCAGCCGAGCTTCGGCAGGAAGATGCGGTCGTTGGCCTGGTCGATCTTGATCTGCTTCGCATCGGGGTAGCGAAAGCTATCGCACCGGCCCCGCTTCTTGAAGCGCGGATAAGCTGTGCGGCCGGCAAAGAAATTCCTGTAGGCTCGTTCCAGGTTCTTGAGTGCGTGTTGGAGCGGATGCACCGGGGCGTCTTTGAGCCACGGTGTTTCCGTGCTATTGCGCCACGCCGTCAGGTGCTTTGCCATCGCCACGTACCCGATGAACTTGCCGCCCGCCTCACGGTTCTTCTGTTGCAACGCCAACGCCTTGTTGAAGATAAATCGGCATACCCCGGCAAAGCGACACATATCACCCCGCTGCTCGCCGGTCGGCATCAGTTCGAACTTGAAGGCTTGAAGACGTTGCATGATTCAATCCTATCAGCCAGAGAAAGCGTGCTGTCAAGGACTCCTGCGGTACTCGCGCTATGCTCCGAAGAAAGTGGCCTTGGGTCATCCTTCCCCGCCCTGAACCACGAGATTCGGCGCGCATTCTGATTACAGCGCGAGCCTCGCGATCGCCCCGCCGAGCATTCGCGCGGAGCGCGGCCTCGACGCCGTCGGCGTGCACGTGAGCCTCGCGCAGCGGGCCGGCATGTGGCTGATGCGCGACCTGAGCGCGCCGCCCGCGTCCGTCACGGGGGGGCGGATGCGCTTTTCTTTTGGCGACGGCCATCGGACAATGAGCCCGCTTGCCGCGTGCACGGCCCGTCCGGCCCGCGCCCGGTGAGCGGCTTCCGTCCACTTCGATGAAACGCTACGAAACCCTCGCCCACACGATCGCCGACGACATCCGCAACGGCAACCTCGCCGTCGGCACGCGCCTGCCGTCGCTGCGGCAGATCATCGCGCAGCACGGCGTGAGCCAGTCGACGGTGTTTCGCGCGTACTACCTGCTCGAACAGTGGGGGCTGATCCGCGCGCGCGAACGCTCGGGCTACTACGTCGCGCCCGGCGCAACGCCGGAGGCGGGCCCGGCGCCCACGCGCCGCGCGAAACGGGCCGGCGCCACACGCAAGGTCGACATCAGCAGCCTCGTGTTCTCCGTCCTCGACGCGGCCACGCAGCCCGGCATCGTGCCGCTCGGCTCCGCATTCCCGTCGCCGCAACTGTTTCCGTTGCCGCGCCTCGCGAAATCGCTTGCGCAGGCCACGCGGCTCGTCAGCCCGTGGAGCACGGTCGTCGACCTGCCGCCTGGCAACGAGGCGCTGCGCCAGCAGATCGCCCGGCGCTATCTCGCGACGGGCATCTCGCAGCCCATCGACGAGATCGTCGTCACGAACGGCGCGCTCGAAGCGCTGAACCTGTGCCTGATGGCCGTCACGCGGCCCGGCGACGTCGTGGCCGTCGAAGCGCCCGGCTTCTATGCGGCGCTGCAGGCGATCG
The DNA here is from genome assembly GCF_003294055.1 of Burkholderia reimsis. Lineage (NCBI taxonomy): Bacteria > Pseudomonadati > Pseudomonadota > Betaproteobacteria > Burkholderiales > Burkholderiaceae > Burkholderia > Burkholderia reimsis. Next base: position 110,465 of record NZ_QMFZ01000025.1, on the reverse strand, counting down.
AACGGCTCGACCTGCGCGCGGTCGAGATTCCCGTCGATCCGCGCACGGGCCTCGATCTCGATGCGCTCGCGAACGCACTCGACCGGCACGACATTCGCGCGTGCTGGTTCATGACCAATTTCCAGAATCCGACCGGCGTCACGCTGTCCACCGAAAAAAAGCGTGCGCTCGTCGAATTGCTCGCCACACGCGACGTGCCGCTGATCGAGGACGACGTATACGGCGAGCTGCATTTCGGCCCCGACTACCCGCTGCCCGCCCGGGCGTTCGATCGGCACGGGCTCGTGATGCACTGCAGCTCGTTCTCGAAGACGCTCGCGCCCGGCTACCGGATCGGCTGGGCCGCCGCCGGCCGGTTCGCGGAGAAGGTGCAGCGGCTCAAGCTGATGACGACGCTGTCGGCCAGCATTCCCGCGCAGGCCGGCATCGCGAACTATCTCGAGCACGGCGGCTACGACCGGCACTTGCGCAAGCTGCGCGGCGCGCTGCACGCGCAGCTCGACCGGATGGACGACGCGCTGCGGCGCTGGCTGCCGGCCGGCGTCGAATGGGTGCGGCCCGAAGGCGGCTATTTTCTGTGGCTCGCGTTTCCCGACGCGATCGACGCGATGGAGCTGCATCGCCAGGCGATCGCACGCGGGATCAGTTTCGCGCCGGGGCCGCTGTTTTCGGCCGCGCACGGCTTCGAACGTTGCGTGCGCGTGAACTTCGGCCATCCGTGGAGCCGCGACATCGAACGCGCGATCCGCGTGCTCGGCGAGCTGGTCGCGCAGCCGTCGGTCCGCAAGGGCGATTGAAGCGCCGACGGTGCGCCGCCTGCGTCACGACCATGCATGCAACCGGTGCGCGGGTTACAGTGCTGATCCCGCCGCCTCTTCATGATTTCCCATGAGTCAACTGCCCTACCTCGATCACGACGCGCTGTTGAAACTGGCCACCGACGCAGCGCACGTCACGCAGCCGTGCACCTGCACGAAAACGCCGCTCGCCGGATGGACGACCCTGCCGCTGTCGCTGCAGGACGCGCAATTGACCGAAGTCGCCACGCTCACGCCGCCCGGCGAGGCTGAGCCGACCTACGCCGAATATCATCCGGCCGGCACGCGCTACGCGTCGGACGACGCGCCGATCGCACTGCGCCATTTCCCGTACAACCGCTGCACCGTGAGCCGCTGCCGCGCGTGCGGTCGCTTGTTCCTGCGCTACCAGGAAGGCGGCGGCTACTTCATCGACCAGCGCATCCGCGCGCTCGATCCGGCGCTCGTCGTCGAAGCCGACGCGTAAGCACCCGTCGCGGGCATGCACGCATGCCCGGCCCGCGCCGGCCTGCACCGGCCACCACCGGCCTCTCGCCGGCCATCTGCTGCGCCCTTTTCGTCCCGATCTGCTGCTTGTCCCGCCGCGCCGCGTTCCCTACGCTGTCTCCGGTTGCCTGACACCCGTCGCAACGTCCCCTCGAGCCGCCCGCATCGCGCCGCGGCTCCTCTCGCGTATCACGTCATGTATCGATATACCGTTTTCGACCGGGCGCTCGTGCACAGCCGCGCCGCCCAGTTTCGCGACCAGCTCGAGCGCTGGCAGCTCGGCACGCTGAGCGAAGACGCGTTCCGGCCGCTGCGCCTGCAGAACGGCTGGTACGTGCAGCGCCACGCGCCGATGCTGCGCGTGGCCGTGCCGTACGGCGAACTGTCCAGCGCGCAGCTGCGCGTGCTCGCGCGGATCGCGCGCGACTACGATGTGCCCGACGATGCCACCTACCGCGCCGCATGCGACGCGCAGGCCCTGCTCGGCACGATGCGCCTGCCGACCCGCAGCGCGCACTTCACGACGCGCACCAACGTGCAGTTCAACTGGATTCCGCTCACGAAGGCCGCCGACGTGATGGACCTGCTCGCGACCGTCGACATGCACGGCATCCAGACGAGCGGCAACTGCATCCGCAATATCTCGTGCGACGAGCGCGCCGGCGTCGCGCCGGACGAGATCGCCGATCCGCGCCCGTTCGCCGAAGTGATGCGCCAGTGGACGACGCTGCACCCCGAATTCGCGTTCCTGCCGCGCAAGTTCAAGATCGCGATCACCGGGGCGGCCGAGGATCGCGCCGCGACCGACTGGCACGACGTCGGCCTCAAGCTCGTGCGCGACGACACGGGCGCACTCGGCTTTCGCGTGAGCGTCGGCGGCGGAATGGGCCGCACGCCGACGATCGCGACGCTGCTGCGCGCGTTCCTGCCCTGGCAGCACGTGATGAACTACATCGAGGCGATCGTCCGCGTGTACAACCGCTACGGACGGCGCGACAACAAGTACAAGGCGCGCATCAAGATCCTCGTGAAGACCGAGGGGCAACGCTACATCGACGACGTCGAGGAAGAGTTCCGCCAGATCGTCGAACACGACGGCGGGCTGCACACGATCGCCCAGGTCGAGTTCGACCGCGTCGCCGCGTCGTTCGTCGCGCCGCGCCTCAAGCCGCGCACGGTCAGCCTGCGCGACGCGAACCTGCGCGTGTCGGCCCAGGCGGCACACCATCCGGCCTTCGCGCGCTGGCTCGCGCGCAATGTCGCCGATCACCGCGACCCGGCGCTGCGCATCGTCACGCTGTCGTTCAAGCGCCGCCTGCAGGCCCCGGGCGACGCATCGCCGGACCAGCTCGACGCGCTCGCCGATCTCGCCGACCGTTTCTCGGCCGGCGAGGCGCGCGTCACGCATACGCAGAACGTCGTGCTGCCGTGGGTGCATGTCGACGACCTGTTCCCGCTGTGGGAAAACGCCCGCGCGATCGGGCTCGCCAGCGCGAACGTCGGACTCCTGACGGACATGATCGCGTGCCCGGGCGGTGACTTCTGCGCGCTGGCGAATGCACGCTCGATCCCGATCGCCGATGCGATCGCCGAGCGCTTCCAGGATCTCGACATGCTGCACGACGTCGGCGACATCGACCTGCACATCAGCGGCTGCATCAACTCGTGCGGCCATCATCACAGCGGCCACCTCGGCATCCTCGGCGTCGACAAGGACGGCGCCGAGTGGTACCAGGTCACGCTCGGCGGCTCGGACGGCTCGACCGCGAGCGGCCCGGCGCGGCCGGGCAAGGTGATCGGCCCGTCGTTTTCGGCGGACGAGATCGTCGATGTCGTCGACGCGATCGTCAACGCGTACCTCGACGCACGGATCGACAACGACGGCCGCAGCGAACGGTTCATCGACACCGTCCGCCGCATCGGCACGGAACCCTTCAAGGCCGCCGCGAACGACGCGCGCCATCAGGTGGAGCCCGCATGAACCAGCAAGCTTCGAACGCACACGCGCGCATCCGCCTGCTGACGCCGGCCGAACACGCCGGCAACACGCAGCCGCACGACGACACGATGCTGACGATCGGCAACGACGAGGAACTGCCGCCGCTTGCCGGGCGGATCGCGCAAGTCACGCGCATCGACCTGCAGTTCCCGTCGTTCACCGACGGCCGCGCATACAGCCAGGCGTACCTGCTGCGCAAGCGCTACGGCTTCACCGGCGACCTGCGCGCGACCGGCGAGGTGCTGGTCGACCAGTTGCTGCTGATGGAGCGCACGGGGTTCTCGAGCGCGGTGCTCGGCGACGGCACGGACATCACGGCCGCGCGGCGGCAGCTCGACCGGTTCCCGGGTTTCTATCAGCGCGATGCGAGAACAACGATGCCGCAGCAGAACGCGGCAACGCCCGCCGCAAAATGAAACGGGCGGCACGCTGGCCGCCCGTACGAAGAACCGGAAAGGTCCGGCCGGCGCCCGCCGCGAAGCGGGCGCCGGCGTTCAGCGCGCCGCCACCGGCTTGCCGAACGCGCCGAGAATCTTCTTCTCGAGCGCGATGTAGTCGCGGCCGAAGTGGTGATCGCCCTGCGTCTTGATCACGTCGGCGCCCGTGTTCACGAGCGCCGGACACATCGTGTCCTTCTCCTCCGCGCCATAGAAGCACTGCACGAGCTGCGGCGGCACCTTCGCGATTTCCGGCGCGACCTTCAGCGCCTTGTCGCTCGCGGGCATGCCGAGCCAGCCCGTCACGCGGATCTGGAAATCGGCGGCCGGCGCGAAGCCGAGCAGCGACATCACGGCGACCTTGTCGCGCAGGTCGGCCGGCAGCCGGTTGTACGCGAACGGCATCACGTCGGCACCGAACGAGTAGCCGACCAGCGCCACGCGATTCGCATGCCAGCGCGCCATGTAGGTGCGCATCACGCGCGCGAGATCGCGGCTCACCTGCGCCGGCGGCTTCTCGCTCCAGAAATAGCGCAGGCTGTCGATGCCGACCACCGACACGCCGTCGCGCTGCAGCGCCTCGGCGATCGTCTTGTCGAGATCGCGCCAGCCGCCGTCGCCCGAGATCACGATCGCGAGCTGGCCGTTGCCGCCCTTGGCCGGCAGCTCGACGAGCGGCAGATCCGACACGTCGAGTTCGTCGCTGCTGGTGGTGTCCCGCAGGTGCGACGTGACGAGCGACACGAGCTTCGCGGAATCGCCCGCGGCCGCCGTTTCGACGAAACCCGGCATCGCGCGGCGCACGATCGTCGGATCGGGCGGACACGGCTTGAAACGCGGATCGAGCTTCGCGGCCGGATCGACCGATACGACGCCGGCAATCGTGTTCTCCGGCGCCATCGACAGGATCTGCTTCGCGATCGCGCCGCCCTGGCCCACGCCCGCGACGATCGGCGTGAAATAACGCGACGACTGCGCGAGGCGTTCGAGCTGGTGGCTGACCGCTTCGGCGTCGCCGTCGAGGTGGTGGCAGGTCTCCTGCTTCGCGGCGAGATTCGTCGCGTAACGCTCCGAACCGACGCCGACCGTCATCGCACCGGCTTTCGCGAGCGCGTCGGCCGCCTGCTGATCGGCGGCATTCCAGCCCGCCTCACGCGAGAACAGTACGACGAATCCGCGCAGCGGCCCGCTGGGTTTGGTCACGGTGACGGGCCCATAACGACCGCCCGACACGGTTTCTGCTTTTACGGCGGCAGGCTGCGTGGCGCACGCGGCGCCGGCCAGCATCATCCCCGCGCAGGCGGCTGCCGCCCGCGCGATTCCCTTCTTCAAACTCATGAACGCCGACCTCCAGCCAGCAATGACAGATCCGCGAGCGTGACGAACACGCCGACCGTGCCCGAGGCCGCGAGGTAACGCGGCTCCCAGTGCGGTTCAAACTTGCTCTTGAAAGCGCGCAAGCCGCGGAAGTTGTAGAAACGGCCGCCGAAGCGCCAGACCATCAGGCCGATCCGGTGCAACGGCGACGGCATCTTCGCCGCCCCCATCCCCGAGAACGGCGCGATACCCAGGCTCAGCTTGCGGAAGCCCGCTTCCTTCAGATGCAGCGCGAGCTGCGTAAACAGATATTCCATCGCGTACGGCGACGCGTCCGGAAGATGGCGCATCACGCCGACCGTCGCCTCGGTGTTGAGGTCGGTCGTCATGAACGTGACGAACGCGATCGGCTTGTCGGCCTGCCGCACGAGCATCACGGACTGCGTCGCGAGATAACCGTCGTGGAACGCCGCCACCGAGAAGCTCTTCTCGCGCGCGTCGCGGCTGTCGAGCCAGCCGTCGGAGATGTCGCGCAAAGCCGGCAACGTGGCCGGCACGTCGGGCGGTGCGATCACCTCGACCGTCAGCGCATCCTTGTCGCCACGGCGCAGCGCGTAGCGCAGGTGCGACCGGTTCGAACCCTTCAGGTCGAACTGGTCGAGCGCGATATGCGCTTCCTCGCCGAGCTTCATCAGCGTGAGCCCCGCGTCGAGATACAGCGGCAGCGCGTTGGCGCGCACCTGGTAGAACGCCGCACGGCCGCTGTGCGCGTGTGCGAGCGCGATGAACTTGCTGATCAGCCCCGGCCACTCCTCGCGCGGCCCGACCGGGTCGTGGAGCGCGGCCCACGTGCGGCCGTTCTTGGCATACATCAGGAACGCCCGGCGGGATTCCGAGAACAGGAACGACTTGTCGCCCATCAACGCGAGGCCCGCATCGCTGCACTCCTGCGCGCGGATGATCCGTTCGGCGTCCGACAGGTCCTGCGCCGCGGGCTTCACGAAACGGCCGGGCGCCGGGCGCAGCAGTTGCCAGAGCGCGAACAGCGCGACGAACACGCCGGACGCAAGCGTCGCACGCAGCGCCCGCGGCGCGCGCGCGTCGAACGAGAAATGCGACCACAGCTCGCGCGTGTACGGCACGTCGCGGAACGCGAAGAACAGCACCCACACGGCCAGCATCAGCACCATGGTCACCGACACGAACCAGCTCACCGTGAAGCGCTCGGCGAGCAGCGACGAATGGCGGTTGAAACGGCGGCGGCTGACGAGCAGCAGCACGAGCAGCGTGCCGAGCACGCCGGCCTCGACGAACGCGAGGCCTTTCGCGAGTGACAGCGCGAGGCTTGCGAGCGTCAGCGCGAAGGTCATCCACCACGCACCGTCGAGGCGGCGCAGCAGCCCGCGCGCGACGAACAGCAGCGCGACGCCGAGCACGCTGCAGATCACCTGCGAGCCTTCGAGCACCCACAGCGGCACGAGGTGGCGCAGGATCGCGATCCGGTGCCAGAACGCGGGCGTCGCGCTCGAGATCACCAGCATGCTACCGACCGCGAACGTCACGAGGCTCAGGAACACCGGCGCGAGTTGCGACACGCGCACGGCCTGCCGCGTGACGAGCCGGCGGCGCAGCGCGCGGCCCTCGAAACCGGCCAGCAGGCCGGCCGACAGCACGAGCGGCACGCCGAAATAGATTGCGCGATACGCGATGAGCGCGGCGACCATCGCGTGCGGGGGCACTTCGCGACCGAGCGTGAAGACCATCGCGGCTTCGAACACGCCGATCCCGCCCGGCGTATGGCCGATCATCCCGAGCAGCAGCGCGGCCGCATACACCGTGATGAAGGTCGGGAAGCCGACCGGCGCGGCCGGCAGCAGCACCCACAGCGTCAGGCCCGCGGCAACGACGTCGAGCACCGCGTAGACGACCTGCGCGACGAGATCGCGCCGCGCAGGCACGTCGAACGACAGCCACTTGAAGCGCGTGACGACCGGGCGCGCCGTGTTGCCGCACATCGCGACGATCGCGGCCAGTATCACGAGCAGCGCGGCGCCGGTCCACGTCAGCACGCCGGGCGCGACGTGCAGCATCGCGGCGAGCGCCTCCGGCACGCAGACCATGCCGACCGCCGTCATCAACACCATGGCGAGCGCCAGCGTGCCGCTCGTGAACACCGTCATCCGGCCAATCTGCGCAGGCGTGACGCCCGACACGCCGTACACGCGTGCGCGGACCGCGCCGCCCGTCAGTGCGCCGAAGCCGGTCGCGTTACCGAGCGCGGACCCGGCGATCGCGCCGATCCACAACGCGACGCGCGGCACCTTCGCGGCGACATAACGCAGGCCGACCGCATCGCGGGCGACGAGCGCGAGATAACTGAGGGCCGTCGCGGCCAGCGATGCGCCCCACTCGCCGACGGACATGTGACGCAACTCGCGGATCACCGACCGGTAGTCGACGGATTCCGACAGGTGCTGGAAAACCACGATCAGCAGCAGGCCGATACCGAGCGCGAGCAGCGGCGACAGCACGCGCTCGTTGCGGATCAGCGCCCGGACACGGGCGATCACCGCCGCGGCGAGGCCGGGCGAACCAGAGTGGCGGGAAGACATAGATGTTCAGTGGTGGTGCATAGCGTGTCGCGGCGCAAGACGGCCAGGCGGCGACGTATCTGGTTGTTCTGCGTGGGCGGTCGGCCGAAGAAAATGGCAGGCGGCGCCTGGATCAGAACTTACGAGTATACGGATCTTATATTACAAAATCTTTCTGGTTCGCATTGTGCGGTTTTGTGGCTATCGGAGCACGTAAACACGGCATCAAAATCGTGCGACCGAAAAACGCAAGGTGCGCATGATACAGGGAACCGGGGCCGGTTTTTCGTCGGACGAATGACGGGCCGCGCATTTAGGGAAAATTCTTCCGGCCGCGCCGAACGGGCGAGCACGAATTCGCGGCGGCACGCTATTTGGGGAATGGGGACAGGTACGGTAATGTAGCGCCCATTTCAGGCAGAGCACAAAAATCGACACTGCCGGGGCGCCCCGACCGCGCCCTTTCCCGGGAATTCCTTGACGGCCGTCCGGATTACGCAGCCCGCGTGACCATCCAGACGCCGACCAGGATGATGAGCGCCCCAACCGCCTGCATGGGCCGCAGCAGATGCTCGTGCACCGCCGTGAACGACAGCACGACGAGCATCGAAACCGCCACCATGGTCGGGTAGGCAATGCCGAGCGACGCCTTGCGCAGCGCGAGCGCATAAAGCACGAACCCGATGCCGTAAGCGCCAACGGCCGCGCCACGCGCAATCCACGGCCATAAGCTCGATTCGCCGAGCGCGATTCCCTTGAGCGCTGCCACCCTGAGCAACACGCTGGCGAGTCCACCGAAAACACCGCTCGCAATCACGATCAACCCGTTCATTGCGCGGCCTCCGTCGCCGTTGCTGCGTCGAATCGGCGACCGGCCGGGGCACGAACCGCGTCCGGCACCACCGCGCTGCCGCCAAAAATCGCATTGAAGCGGTTCGCACCGTGCAGTGCGATCAATACGATTGCGGGAAAGACGACCGAGAAGTTTCGCGCTTCGTCCCGGTAACCGAAAAAGAAGAACAGCACGAGCACCGGCATGAACGCTGCGCCGAAGTAGGCACGGTAACGGCCTGGCGTCGCACGCCATGCCGCCCTGAAGAACACCGCAAGCGGCACGAGCATCAACGGGTTCTCGAGGCTCGGGGTAAAGATGCCTTTGCCGATGAGGTTGTAGAACGACAGATAGGAAGCCGGATTCAGCCAGAACCGTATGTTGTCCCACACGTGATATTCGACGAATCCGCCGGCATTGGCACCATACCCGCTCATGATGAACTGACGGGTCGCCACGCAGATACCCAGTTGCAGCACGAGCCACATCAGGCGCTTGAACATTGCAACGTCGCGGTCGTGCAGGAAGAACAGCGCGAGCGGAACCAGGAAGAACGTCTCCTTGTTCAGGGAAAAGACGGCGATCATCAGCGTGCAGGCCAGCAGCCGTTTCGTCAGCAGGAAATAGCACGCACCGAGCACCCCGAGCAGTTCGAAGAAATCGTAGTAGTAGCCGCCCTGCTGAAACGTGAGCGGATAGACGAAACTGAATGCCGCCAGAAAACCGACCGAATGCCCAAAGCTCAGGCCGTGCAGCCTTGCCAGCTTGTAGACCAGCAACAGCGCAAACAGCGTCGACAGCACAATCGCGATGTAGGTCAGGTGATAGACGATCGCCACGACCGGCGTCCAGTACTCGCCCGGCACGCTCGTGAAATACGCGTTGCGCAGTGAATCATGCCGTGAGATCGATTTGAACAGCTTGTCCCGCGTCGCCCCGTCGAGGCGTTCGGCCAGCGCTTTCGCGGCCTTCGGAAACGACGAGCGGTAGACGAACGGCTTCGGTGCGTCGCCGTTCATCATCCCGACGAGGCTGTAGCTCGTGGCGAAAGTGCCCTTCTGGTCGTCACGGAACCCCCACTTCAACAGCATGCTGTTGGTGATATTTCCTGCGCACACGAACAGCAGCACGTAGACGATGGCAAAGCGGCAGAATGCCCGCACGCGGTTTCGGTTCTTTTCCGTCATAGGATGGGTGTCGCTTACAGCGCAGGCATGAAGTGAGCGGCCAGCACCAGCGCCACCATCGCGCAAAGCATGCCGAAACTACCGCGATTTTCGAGAATATGAACGATCGGATCGTCGTTCATCGTGCCGCGGACCGTCGCGATCCACAGCCGGCCGAACAGGTAGATCAGACCGATCTGCACGAGCCAAAGCAAATGCGGAACGGTGTAGCGCGCGGCGGTTTCGGGAGCATTGATGAACAGGCCGAACACGACCACGGCGGCCAGCGACGCGCCGATCCCGAACGGCCAGAGCACCTCGAGGTCCCCCACTCGGTAATCCCGGCCCGCCGATACACGCTTGTCGTTCTGGCGCAAGAACACGAGTTCGGAGCAGCGCTTCACGAGCGCAAGACTGAGAAAGGCAAGCACGGAAAATGCGAGGAGCCAGCGGCTGACCGCGATGCGCGACGCAATGGCGCCCGCAACGATCCGGTGCGTGTACAACAGCGACAACACGACGACATCGAGCAGCACGACCGATTTCAGGCGCCAGCTATAGGCGGTCGTCAGCAGCAGATAGAGCGCGAACATGCCGGCAAACTCGGCCGATACCGCGAATGCCAGCGCAAACGCCACCGCGAGCAGCAGCGCGGCGGCGCCCATACCCCGGGCAATCGACAACGTCCCGTTCGCGAACGCGCGATTGCGCTTGCGAGGATGGCGCCGGTCGTTGTCCAGATCCCAAAGATCGTTGCCGATGTAGGTTGCCGATGCGCCCAGCGACATCGCCAGAAATGCGAGCACGAGCGTGGCGACCTTGTCGGCGTCGAAGAACGCAAAAGCCGTCAGCAGCGGGACGAACAACAGCAGGTTTTTCAACCATTGATGGACGCGCAGCGCCTTGCACCATGTCGAGAAGCTGGCACACTCGTTCGAAAATTCCCGCTCGACGGGAATGCTGCTCCGGATATCTGCGGCAATATCGGGCGAAACGCCAGCGAGAATGGCGCCCTTCGCACCGGCCCAGATCGGCATGTCGGCCTTGCTGTCGCCGGCATAGACGAAGTCGTCGCCGACCTGCTCGCGGATGCCCGCGAGCTTGGTTTCGCTTTTCAGGTTGGTGTCGCCGTGAGTCGCGATGACGAGATCGAACAGGCCAAGATGGGCGTCTACCCGCTCGGCAATCGAACGATGAGCGGCCGTCGCCAGCACGATCTTGCGGCCGCCTTTGCGTTCGTGAGCCAGGTAATCGACAAGCGACTCGCGGTAAGGAATCGTCTCCGCCCGGAAATCGGCCTGCTCCGCAACCTTGCCCTTGAATGCGGCGCGACCGCCAGCGAGCCAGAAAGGCAGCCGCAACAGATTCGCCGGTTGATGCTTGACGACACTTAGCACGGATTCCATCAACGTGTCAGATGTCGTCAGCGTGCCGTCGAGATCGACGACAAGCGGAAGTTTTCTGGTCTCTCGCATTATTCGTGAGTCATTTCCGTTTGACATGGATGTCAAACTGGTCAATCTGTTATGTGCACGACTGCTGCCGTCGCGAAGGCGACAGCAACGTAGCTTCGACGATTTTCGCCCCTGACCTCATTGCGTGCCTCGCCCGAAGCGCGCGGATATTACCAGAAAACAGGCCAATGAAGATGACAATCGATCAACAGGATCGCGTGCCGGACGCGGAATCCCACAAGGAAAGGGCCGCTCCGTCGAGATGAGCTGCAAGTCTTTTCAAAAGCGACAAACCTGGCAATCTTGTTTTTTGTGTTTTTATTATTGAAATAATTTTAATTAAACAAATTACATATTTCCACTTCAAATCAACCGGAATTTATTTTAATTACACTTCATTCATTTTTCGGTCGAATGACGGGCATTCCCGGCACCCGCCAATATTAAGAAAAACGCCTGGATTAAAGTACGTCGAGCCCAACGCCCTGTCGGGTAATCTGGCCGATGTCGGCGCCATTACGAGGCAACAATACAAAAACTCGAGCCTCACTTCGCCCGCTCATGCTCCCCCAACCCGATCGCCTTGTAGTCGTAAGTCGGGTAGAACTCCGTCCGATACGCACCCCAAGCCGTATCTTCGAGCACCCGATTGACCTCGCGCACCCGCGATGCCGGCAACCGCAACACGACGATCTGCCCGATCCCCATCGTCACGGTCCAGCTCACCACTTCGACGCCCGGCGGCGGAAACGCCTTGTAGAACCCCTGCTTCGCCAGTTGCGCGTTCAGCTCGGCGAGCGGGCGCGACTGGTCGTGTTTCAGGAAGACGGTGAGCAGCACCGCGTTGTCGGGCGTTGCCGCAGCCGAACCGGCGGGTACGGTCGATGTCTGGCCGATGGCCGGCGCGCTGCAGGTCACGGCCGCCACCAACGCCGCGGCAATGGCCAAAGTACGAACCGGAAAATGAAGAGATACCGTCATGACGCGACTCCTTCGTTTCGTGGCTGGAGCCGCCATCATGCGCCGCCTCGGCCAGCGCTGCAGTCAACCGGCCGATGCAACGCTTACGCCGCGCCCGTGCCGTCGCGCTCCCGCAGCACGTCGATGAACGCGCGCAGCTTCGCCGGCACGTGCTTGCGATTCACGTAATACAGCCACATCGGCGGCAGCGTCCGGCACGCGCCCGGCAACACCTCGACGAGCGTGGCGTCGCGCAAGTCCTGCTCGATGCGCTCGCGCATGAACGCAAACGCGATCCCGACACCGGCACGCGCCGCGTCGATCACCGCATCGGCATCGTTCGTCACGAATACGCCTTCCGGATCGAGATCGACATCGCGGCGCCCGTCGTGCAGCAGCCATTTGTGCAGCCGCCCGCTCTCCGAAAACCGGAAGCGGATACATGCATGACGTTCGAGCGCCGCGATCGACGCCGGCGTGCCGTACCGCGCCAGATAACCGGGCGACGCGACCAGCGCGCACGAAAGCGCCGGCGCGATCCGCACGCCGATCGTCCCCGGCTGCAGCCGGTCGGCGAGGCGAATCCCCGCATCGAACCCGTCCTTCGCGATGTCGACGAGTTCGTTCTCGTAGCGGATCTCGAGCCGCACTTTCGGATAACGCTCGCGGAATACGGCCAGCACCGGCGCGATCACGAGCGTGCGCGCCAGCGGCAGCGCGGTGACGCGCAACACGCCGCTCGGCTCGCTGCGCGCATCCTTCAGCGCGTCGCGCGCGTGCACGACCTGCCGGTACGCGGCCTCCGTCTGCCGCCAGTAGTGCTGCCCGGCTTCCGTCAGGCTCACGCCGCGCGTGCTGCGATTGAACAGCTTCACGTTCAGCTCGCCCTCGAGCTGCCCGATCGCGAGGCTGACGGCAGCCGGCGTCAGGCCGAGCGCGGCAGCCGCCCGCGTGAAGTTGCCGGCCGTCGCGACCGTCATGAACACGTGCAGCCCGGCCATCGGATCACGTCGGCTCATCATTAGAAAAACTTGAAACTCTTTCGAGCGGAATGCGGATTCTCCCATATACCGCAACTGCCTACACTGGGGCCTGTCGTCCCTCCGGAGCCTCGCATGGACCCGCTCACCGCCGCGCTGCCGCTCGCAGCCGCCCGCCGTACGATCGACGCAGCACTCGCGCATGCGGCGTCGCTGCAGGTTGCCGGCGTCGCCATCGCAATCGTCGATGCCGGCGCGAACCTGCTCGCGTTCGCGCGCACCGACGACTGTTTCCTCGGCGCGATCGATCTCGCGCAGCGCAAGGCGCTGACGGCGGTCCGCTTCCGCATATCGACCGGCGCGCTCGGTGCGATGTCGGGCGACGGGCCGCTGCGCGGGATCGAGTACAGCCACGGCGGGCTCGTCACGTTCGGCGGCGGCGAACCGCTCGTCGACGGTAGCGGACGCTGCGTCGGCGCAATCGGCGTTTCGGGCGGCAGCGTCGACGAAGACACCGCGATCGCCCGGCACGGCCGCGACCGCTTTCAGGCAACCCTTCCCACCACAAGGTAAGCAACATGGCACGGAAACGCATCCTCATTACCGGCGCAGGCACCGGCTTCGGCCGGGAAGTGGCGCTGCGGCTCGCAGAACGCGGCCACGACGTGACGGCCGGCGTGCGCGTCACCGTCGAGATCGACGCACTGACGGACGCCGCCGCGCAACGCGGCACCACGCTGCGCGCCATCAAGCTCGATGTCACGTCGGCCCACGATCGCGCCCGCGCGGCCGAGCTGGACGTCGACGTGCTCGTGAACAACGCGGGCGTCGGCGAAGCCGGCGCGCTCGTCGACCTGCCGGTCGGGATCGTCCGCGACCTGTTCGACGTCAACGTGTTCGGGCCGCTCGAACTCACGCAGCACATCGCGCGCGGGATGCTCGCGCGCCGGCACGGCAAGATCGTGTTCGTGTCGTCGATCGCGGGCCTGATCACCGGGCCGTTCACGGGCGCCTATTGCGCGTCGAAGCACGCGGTCGAATCGATCGCCGAGGCGATGCACGCGGAGCTGGCGCCGCACGGAATCCGTGTCGCGGTCGTGAACCCCGGCCCGTACAGCACGGGTTTCAACGACCGGATGATGGAAACGACGCGGCGCTGGCACGATCCGGCCGTCCACACGGTGACGCCCGAGCGGCTGACGTTCCCGCTCGAACAGCACGATCCGGAAGAAATGATCGCGAAGATGGTCGACGTGATCGACAGCGACGGCGGCGCGTTCCGCAACCTGCTGCCGCGGTCGTCGGAAACACTCGTCCGTGCCGAACAGGCGCGCGCGTGGGAGCGTCAGCAGTAACGCAAACCGGCGGCGGCCCGGCGGTTCATGTCATGCAGGAACGCCGTGCCCGCCGCCCGGCCTGTCGCGTGCGACGTTCGCCGTCGACGGCCTTCGCGACGGACGGCCCGGCGCGGCTCGTCGCAGGCCAACGCGTCGCCCGGGGACGGGCCCGCAAACCGGCGGGCCGCGCCGCACCGCACCGCTCGCGGTCAGTACACGTCCCGCATGTAGCGGCGCGCCTTCGCGAGCCGCGCGACGTAGTCGTTCGCGGCTTCGTCCGACATGCCGCCGTGCTCGGCGACGACGGCCTTCAGCGCGGCATCGACGTCCTTCGCCATCCGCGCGGCGTCGCCGCACACGTAGAAGTGCGCGCCTTCCTCCAGCCACGCGAACAGCTCGGCGCCCTGCTCGCGCATCCGGTCCTGCACGTAGATCTTGTCGGCCTGGTCGCGCGAGAACGCGAGATCGAGCCGCGTCAGGAAACCGCTGTCGCGCATCGCGCCCAGCTCGTCGCCGTAGTAGAAGTCCGTCTGCGCATGCTGTTCACCGAAGAACAGCCAGTTGCGCCCGCGCGCGCCGCGCGCCTGCCGTTCGTGCAGGAAGCCGCGGAACGGCGCGACGCCGGTGCCGGGGCCGACCATCACGATCGGCACGTCGCCGTTCACCGGCGGCCGGAAATGCGCGGATTTCTGCACGAACACGGGCACGCGGCCGTCGTCCGCGCGATCGGCGAGGAACGTCGATGCGACACCTTTGCGCGCGCGCCGGCCGTTGTGATAGCGCACGGCCGACACGGTCAGGTGGATCTCGCCGGGGTGCGCGCTCGGGCTCGACGCGATCGAATAAAGACGCGGCTGCATGCGCTTCAGCATCCCGACGAGTTCGTTGCCCGACAGATCGACCGGAAACTCGTGCAGCACGTCCGCGAGTTGTTGCCCCCACAACCATTGCTTCAGGTCGCCCTTGCGGTCGTCGCCGAGCAGCGCCTTCAGCGCGCCGTTCGCGCTGCGCGACGCGATGAACGCGAGCGTGTCCGGATGCGGGCGCGTGATGTCGAAATGACGAGCGAGTGCGTCGCCGAGGCGCACGTCGCCGACACCCGCCACCGACACGGGTGCATCGGCCTTCAGCGCGGTAACGGACAGCAGTTCGTCGACCAGTTCCGGGCAGTTGGTCGGCCACACGCCGAGCGCGTCGCCGGTTTCGTATTCGAGGTTCGCGCCTTCGGTCGACAACGACACGTAGCGTGTGTCCTTCGCCGCGCCCGGACGGTTGAGCCTCAGGTTCGCGACGAGCTTCGACGGCGCCGGATGCGCCTTCGTCGGCAGCAGCCCTGACGGGCCCAGGCCGCCGGTCGGCACCGCGTGCAGTGCGGCATCGGCCTCCTTGATCCGCGCGACGACGCGTTCGAGCCACTGGTCGGCATCGCGCTGGAATTCGACGTCGCAATCGACGCGCGCGCACAGGCGCGCCGCGCCGAGTTCCGCAAGCCGCGCGTCGAGCCGGCGGCCATGGCCGCAGAACTGGTCGTAGTTGCGGTCGCCGAACGCGAGCACCGCGAAGTGCACGCCGTCGAGGCGCGCGGCGCCGCCGGCCTGCAGCGCTTCCCAGAATTCGCTGCCGTTGTCGGGCGCGTCGCCGTCGCCGAACGTGCTCGTCATCAGCAGCACGTATTGCGCACCGGCGAGCGACGCCACCGGATAGTCGGACATGCACGCGGTGCGGATCTCGAAGCCCGCGTTCATCAGCTGCGTCGCGTAATCCTCGGTCAACGATTCGATGTTGCCGGTCTGCGACGCCCACAGCAGCACGACCTTCGGCCGCGTGCGCACGATCCGCACGCCGCCGGACGCGGCGGCATCGGCCGGCAGCACGGGGGCCGCGGCGCCCGGCAAGCTCGCCGGCAGCGAGCGGCTGAACAACCCGGCGAGCATCCCGTCGAACCAGAACCGCACCGGCGGCGTGAGCGGCGCGCCGGCCGGCAGCACCGGCACGCCGCCCTCGCGCCGGCCGGCGCTTGCCTTCAGCCCGCTGACGAACCCGGCCACATACAGCCGTTCGGTGTCCGTCAACGGCGGCGGCGCGAAGTCGGCGATGCTGAGCGCGGCCGCGAAAGTGTCGATGTCTGCCATGTCGGATTCCTGTGAAGCAGTCGCCTGCACCGTCGCCGGCGCGGGCCGTGCGTCGTCGGCGCGGGCATCGGGTTGCGCCGTCTGGTCGTCGGCGGACGCGAACGCAGCGGTCTCGACGCGCCGCAGCGCGACCGCGCAGTATTTCAGTTCGGGTTGCCGAGATTCGGGATCGATCGCGTCGTTCGTCACCGCGTTGATGCACAGGTCGTCGCCGTACACGTCGTTCCAGTGCATCGGCGCGAAGCAGTCGCCGCGCCGCACGCGCTCGGTCACGACGGCCGGCAGCACCGCGCGGCCGCGCGCCGAGCGGATCTCGACACTGTCCTTCGCGGCGATGCCGAGCGCGCTCGCGTCGTCCGGATGCAGCTCGACGAACGGGCGCGGGTTCAGCTTGTTCAGCATCGCGACCTTGCCCGTCTTGGTCATCGTGTGCCACTGATGCTGCAGCCGCCCCGTGTTCAGCACGATCGGGAACGTGTCGTCGGGCAATTCGGCCGGATCGACGTGCGGCCGGGCGAAGAAGCGCGCCTTGCCCGACGGCGTCGGGAACGCGATGCGCGGCGCGTCGTCGCCGTCGGCGGCCGGGCGCAGCGGCTGGCTCACGCCGTCGTTCAGGTAGCGGATCGGGCGCCGCTCGCGCGCGGTGCCCGGCGCGACCGGCCACTGCACGGGCCCGTCGCGCAGCGCCGCATGGCTCGCGCCGCGCAGGTCGTAGCCCGTCGCCGGATTCGAGAAGCGGACGATCTCGTCGAACACATCGGCCGCCGACGCATAGTCGAACGCATCGCCGAACCCCATCGCGCGCGCGACTTCCGCGACGATGCGCCAATCGGGCAGCGCGTCGCCCGGCGGCGCGACCGCCGCGCGCATCAGCGTCATGTTGCGCTCGGAGTTGATCATCACACCGTCGCCCTCGGCCCACAGCGCGCCGGGCAGCAGGATGTCCGCGTAGCGGTTGGTTTCGGTATCGAGGAACGCGTCCTGTGCGATCACGAGTTCCGCGGCCTGCAATCCGGCGATCACGTTCTGCCGGTTCGGCACCGTGGCGACCGGGTTCGTGCAGATGATCCAGCATGCCTTGATGTCGCCGGCCGCCATCCGCTCGAACAGGTCGACGGTGCCGTTGCCGGTTTCCTTGCGCAGCGTGCCGGCCGGCACGCGCCACAGGTGCTCGACGAAACGGCGATCGTCGTCGGACGCCACCGAGCGCTGGCCCGGCAGGCCGGGGCCCATGTAGCCCATCTCGCGCCCGCCCATCGCGTTCGGCTGGCCGGTCAGCGAGAACGGCCCGCTGCCGGCACGGCAGATCCTGCCCGTCGCGAGATGCAGGTTGCAGATCGCGTTGGTGTTCCACACGCCGTGCGTGCTCTGGTTGAGCCCCATCGTCCAGCAGCTCATCCATTCCTGCGCGTCGCCGATCCATTGCGCGGCCGTGCGCAGGTCAGCTTCCGCGAGCCCCGTGATTTCAGCCACGCGCCCGGGCGTGTAGTTGGCGAGGAACGCGGGCATCGCGTCCCAGCCTTCGGTGTACGCGTCGATGAACGCGCCGTCGGTGCGGCCGTTCGCATGCAGCAGGTGCAGCAGCCCGTTGGTCAGCGCGAGATCGGTGCCCGGCCGGATCTGCAGGAACAGGTCGGCCTTGTCGGCGGTGCCGGTGCGGCGCGGATCGACGACGATCAGCTTCGCGCCGGCCTTCACGCGGTCCATCATCCGCAGGAACAGGATCGGATGGCAGTCGGCCATGTTCGCGCCGATCACGAAGAACAGGTTCGCGCGATCGAAGTCCTGGTACGACCCGGGCGGGCCGTCCGCGCCGAGCGACTGCTTGTAGCCGGTGCTCGCGCTCGCCATGCAGAGGCGCGAGTTCGACTCGATGTTGTTGGTGCCGACGAAACCCTTCGCGAGCTTGTTGACGAGGTATTGCGCCTCGATCGACATCTGCCCCGACACGTAGAACGACAGCGCGTCCGGCCCGTGCGCATCGAGCACCGCCCGCAGGCGGCGCGCGGTGTCGGCGATCGCGTCGCGCGCCGGCAGCGGCACGAGGTCGTCCTCGCGCGCGCGGCGCACGAACGCGCGGTCGAGCCGCCCCGAGCGGCGCAGCGCGACGTGCGCCGACGAACCCTTCGTGCACAGCCGCCCGAAGTTGGCCGGATGGTCGGCGTCGCCGGACACCTTGACGACTTCGCCTTCCTCGACGTGCAGCACCATCCCGCAGCCGACGCCGCAGTACGGGCACACGCTCTTGACGGGGGTGGCGGTCATGCGCGCTCCGGGGCGGTCAGGCCGCGATCCACACGAAGCCGTCCTCGACCCGCGACGGATACGTGCTCACCGACTGCTCGGGTGCCTCCAGGCATTCGCCGGTGCGCAGGTCGAAATGCTGCTTGTACAGCGGCGACGCGACGACGACGCGCTCGCCGAGGCTGCCGATCAGCCCGCGCGACATCACGGCCGCCCGCGACACGGGATCGACGTTGTCGATCGCGAACACGCCGCCTTCCTCGGCATGCGCGACGTGAAAGACCGCGACCTGCTCGCCGTTGACGAGTGCACACACGCCGGTGTTCGGCACGATGTCGTCGAGCGCGCATACGCGGGTCCAGGACGGCGGAAGACGATCGTTCATGATGGGCTCCTTGAAGTGATGCGGATATCGGTCAGGCGGTTGCGGGTTCGGTCACGGCTTGCGCCGCGCTTTCGGCGACGACAGGAATCGACACGGGCTTGCCGCCCACCCGTTCGCCGGGCATCGCGGGCCGGATCTGACCGCGCGTCTCGACGAATTCGATGGTCGTGTCCGGCGCATCGCTGTTCACGAAGTGACGGAAGCGCTTGCGCGTGTCGGGATCGGTGACGGCCCGCTTCCACTCGCACTCGTAGGTGTCGACCACGTGCTGCATGTCGGCTTCGAGTTCGGCGCCGATCCCGAGCCGGTCGTGCACGACGACGTTGATCAGGTAATCGAGGCCGCCTTCGAGGTTGTCGCGCCAAACGCTCGTGCGCTGCAGCCGGTCGGCCGTGCGCACGTAGAACATCAGCAAACGGTCGATGTAGCGAACCAGCGTCGCGCGGTCGAGGTCGGACGCGAGCAGTTCCGCGTGGCGCGGCTTCATCCCGCCATTGCCGCACACGTACAGGTTCCAGCCCTTCTCGGTCGCGATGATGCCGACGTCCTTGCCCTGCGCTTCCGCACACTCGCGCGTGCAGCCGGACACGCCGAACTTGATCTTGTGCGGCGCGCGCAGCCCCTTGTAGCGATTCTCGAGGTCGATCGCGAGGCCGACCGAATCGCCGACGCCGTAACGGCACCACGTCGAGCCGACACACGACTTCACGGTGCGCAGCGCCTTGCCGTATGCGTGGCCCGATTCGAAACCGGCCGCGATCAGTTCCTCCCAGATCGACGGCAGCTGCTCGACGCGCGCACCGAACAGGTCGACGCGCTGGCCGCCGGTGATCTTCGTGTAGAGCCCGTACTTCTTCGCGACCTGACCGACCGCGATCAGCCCTTCCGGCGTGACCTCGCCGCCCGGCATGCGCGGCACGACCGAATACGTGCCGTCGCGCTGGATGTTCGCGAGGTAGTAGTCGTTCGAATCCTGCAGCCCCGCGTGCTCCTTCTTCAGCACGAACTCGTTGAAGCACGACGCGAGGATGCCCGCCACCGCCGGCTTGCACACGTCGCAGCCGAGACCATGGCCGTGCTTCGCGAGCAGCGCGTCGAAGGTCGTGATGCGCTCGACGCGGATCAGGTGGAACAGCTCCTGGCGCGAATACGGGAAGTGCTCGCAGATATGGTTGTTGACCGCGAGGCCCTGCTTCTTCATCTCGGCCTTCATGATCTGCGTGACGAGCGGCACGCAGCCGCCGCACGACGTGCCGGCGCCCGTGCACGACTTCAGCGCGCCGAGGCTCGTCGCGCCGTCGGCGACCGCCGTGCAGATCTGCGACTTCGACACGTTGTTGCACGAGCAGATCTGGGCGCCGTCAGGCAGCGCGTCGACGCCGAGCGCCGGCTTCGCGGCGCCGTCCGACGACGGCAGGATCAGGAATTCCGGCGACTCGGGCAGCTCGATGCGGTTCAGCATCATCTGCAGCAGCGTGCCGTATTCGGCCGCGTCGCCGACCATCACCGCGCCGTGCAGGAACTTGCCGCAGTCGGACACGACGAGCTTCTTGTAGACCTGGCGGCGCTCGTCCGCGTACTGGTAGGTGCGGCTGCCGGCCGTCGTGCCGTGCGCGTCGCCGATGCTCGCGACGTCGACGCCCATCAGCTTCAGCTTCGTGCTCATGTCGGCGCCCGCGAACGTAGCCCCGGCCTCGCCGTCCGCATCGCCGCCCAGTTGCTTCGCCACCACGCGCGCCATGTCGTAGCCGGGGGCGACGAGGCCGTACACCATGCCGTTCCAGGCCGCGCATTCGCCGATCGCGTAGATGTCGACGTCGCTCGTGCGGCACGCGTCGTCGATCGCGACGCCGCCGCGCGGGCCGATTTCCAGGCCGCACGCACGCGCCAGTTCGTCGCGTGCGCGAATGCCGGCCGAAAACACGATCATGTCGGCGTCGAGATGGGAGTCGTCGGCGAACGCCATCCGGTGCGTGCCCTCTTCGCCGCCTACGATCTCGAGCGTGTTCTTGCCCGTATGCACGGTCACGCCGAGCGCCTCGATCTTCGCACGCAGCATCCGGCCGCCGCCGTCGTCGACCTGCACGGCCATCAGCCGCGGCGCGAATTCGACGACGTGCGTGTCGAGCCCCATGTCGCGCAGCGCCTTCGCGCATTCGAGGCCCAGCAGCCCGCCGCCGATCACGACGCCGCGCTTCGCGTGCGTGCCGCACGCCTGCATCGCCTCGAGATCCTCGATCGTCCGGTACACGAAGCAGCCCTCACGATCGTGCCCCGGCATCGGCGGCACGAACGGGCGCGAACCCGTCGCCAGCACCAGCTTGTCGTACGCGAGCGTTTCCCCGGACGCGAGCGTGACCGTATGCGCGGCGCGGTCGATCGACGCGACGCGCGCATTCAGGCGCAGGTCGAACTGCGGATGACGCTCGAAGAAGCCGGGTTCGACGAGCGACAGGTCGTCCGCCGACTTGCCCGCGAAGAACTCGGACAGGTGCACGCGGTCGTAGGCCGGGCGCGGTTCCTCGCCGAGCACGGTGACCTGCAGCGCGCCCGCGGCGCCCGCTTCCGCCGCGACGCACTCGAGCAGCTTGTGGCCGACCATCCCGTGGCCGATGACGATGAGTTTCATGATGACGTTTCCCTCGGTCGATCAGTTCGCGACGCTGCCGGCAGCCAGCGCGCGGTCGCGCAGCTCGGCTTCGCGCGTCTTGTGTTCTTCGCTGAAGCGCACGGCCATCGCGCACAGCGCGGTCGCGGTGACGGCAAGGCCGAGCAGGCTGAGCGTGTGCTGCACGTCGCCGACGCCTTTGAGCAGGAAGCTCGCGGCGACCGCGCCGACGTTGCCGCCCGCGCCGACGATCCCCGCGACGCCGCCGAGTGCCTTGCGGTCGATGAAGGGCACCAGCGCGTAGGTCGCGCCGCACGCCATGTGCGTGAAGAGGCCGAACGCGAGCATCGCGACGAGTGCGATGCCGACGCTTTGCGCATGCGAGAACCAGATCAGCCCGAGCCCTTCGCCGACGATCAACGCGCACAGCAGCATCGCGCGCACGTCGAGGCTGCGGCGCGCGGCGACCTTGTCGGACAGCCAGCCGCCGAGCGCACGGGCGAACAGGGCGAGCAGCCCGAACATGCCGACCGCGAAACCGGCGTCCTTCAGCGACAGGCTGAAGTGATCGACGTAGTACAGCGCGGCGATGTTGTGGATGAACACCTCGACGCCGAAGCACGCGCCGTACGTGATGAACAGCATCCACACGCGATAGTTGCCGCAGGCCGCGAAGAAACTCGCCCAGCCGCCCTTCTTGCCGCTGTCGACCGTCACGCCTTCCTTGCGCAGCGCGACGAAGTCGCCTTGCGGGCAATCCTGCGTGAAGCGCCAGTACGCCCAGGCCATCGCGAGCATCGCGACGCCCGGCACGACCAGCGCGACACGCCACGACGATTCCTCGCCGAAGCCGAGCATCAGGCCGGCGGCGACGAGCAGCGGCATCAGCGCCTGCGTCGCGCCCGCGCCGGCATTGCCCCAGCCGGCCGTCGTCGCGTTCGCGGTGCCGACCACGTTCGGCGCGAACATCACCGACGTGTGGTACTGCGTGATCACGAAGCCCGCGCCGATCGCGCCGATGCCGAGCCGGCAGATCAGGAACGACAGGTAGTCGTGCGTGAACGACACCGCGAACACGGGGATCGCGCCGAGCAGCAGCAGGCCGACGTACACGCGGCGCGGGCCGAAGCGGTCGCACAGCGGGCCGACCAGCAGCCGCACGGCGATCGTCGCGGCCACGGCCGCGATGTTGATGTTGGCGACCTGCGCCGCGCTCAGGTGGAATTCGCGTGCGATCAGCGGCATCAGCGGCGCGCACGCGAACCATGCGAAGAAGCACACGAAAAACGCCATCCACGTCAGGTGGAACGCGCGCATCGGCGCGGTGTGGAGGCTGAAGAGATCGATACGGGTAGCTTTGTCGGTCATGTCATCCGCCAAACGAAAAACGGCGTCCTGCGCACCCGGTCTCGTCGAGACCCGATGCGTAGGACGCCGTTGCCCATGAAGCCCGTTGCCGGGCGCGTCTGTAATCGGTACTGCCGGACGAATCGCCATTGATTCGCCCGAACCGGCTTACGCAAACGCCGTGCCATGTCGCCGCGAATCGGGCCTGCCGCCCCGCCGCGCAAGGCTCGTCCGGCGTCGTGCGGCGCGCGGCGACAGCCGGCACACGATGCGTGGTGATGCAGCGAGGCACAGATGTGGTGCGATGCAGCACTGTCGCCGTGCGACATCGCGGTGCGCGCGGGCGGGGCACGATGCACGCGGATGCGGCATTGCGGCTGCCGGCACGCGGCGGCCGCCGGCGGGCACGGGGGCCGTACTTGGCCCGCAATTGGCCCGCAATTGGCCCGTATTCGGCCCATACTCGGCCCGCATTTCGCCCGCACGTGGCCATCGCGCGGCGCGGTGCGCACCGTTCCCGCCGCGCGGGCGCGACGGGCAATACCGGTTGGCCCGGATATTGCTGAACCCGCTGCATGACACCGGCAACGGCGCCGGTGGGCAGTCCCCCGCAAAACCGGGCCCGTCGCACAGGCGGGCCGCTCAGGACAACGGCGTCCTTCCGTGCGCGGCACGGCCGGATACCGATACGTCGACCGCCCGCCGCCGCCGCGCAACAACGCGCTATCGGCCGCCGCATGCAGGCGGCACTGGAACACGACATGACGACAGGCAAAGTCACCCTGCTGGGCGCCGGCCCCGGCGATCCCGATCTCCTCACGCTCAAAGCCGTGAAAGCGCTGGCCGCTGCCGACCTGCTGCTGCTCGACGATCTCGTCGCGCCCGGCATCGTCGAACTCGCGCCGCAGGCGCGCGTCATCCGCGTCGGCAAGCGCGGCGGTTGCCGCTCCACGCCACAGGCATTCATCGAGAAGCTGATGCGCCGTTACGCACTGCGCGGCGCGCACGTGGTGCGCGTGAAAGGCGGCGAGGCGCTGCTGTTCGGGCGCGCCGGCGAAGAACTCGCGACGCTGCGCGCCGCCGCGATTCCGGTCGAGATCGTCAACGGCATCTCGTCGGGGTTCGCCGCCGCCGCGAGCCTCGGCATCTCGCTCACGCACCGCGCGCATTGCCACGGCGTCACGTTCGTCACCGCCCATCGTCAGGACCACGGCGAACCCGACTGGGCGCGTCTCGCCGCGACCGGCACCACGCTCGCGATCTACATGGGCATGAGCCGCGTCGACAGCATCGCCGCCGGCCTGCTCGCCGTGCTGCCGGCATCGACGCCGGCCGCGGCCGTGCAATGGGCCGGCACGCCCGACGAACGCCGCTGGACCGGCACGCTCGGCGATCTCGCGCGCGGCATCGACGCAGCACGGCTCGGCAGTCCGGCCGTGATCCTCGTCGGCGGCGCGATCGGCGAAACGGCCGTGCGGGAGGTGCCGGACGCGGGCGCAGCGGGGGCCGCGATCGACACGGCCCTCTCCCGGGCCGCGTAGCATGCGCGACACCACGCGGCACCGGCCGCCCACCTGTCATGAAAACAGCGGCGCCGTTCGCACCGGCAGCCCGGTCGCCACGCGCGGCACCGGCACGACGTGCGCGCGGGGCCGCCTCCGTTCCGCGCATTGCGCTACGATTTCTCCGCCGCCGTTCGCATCATGAGTGCGCCCGCTTCCTCCCCCCGCCTGCGCGTGCTGCTCGTCACCGATACCGACAAACCGATCGGCGAGCTCGGCGACGCGCTCGCGCAGCTCGGCTACGACATGCTGAACGACGTCGCGACGCCCGCGCGCCTGCCGGCCGCCGTCGAGGAGCAGCATCCCGACGTCGTGATCATCGATACCGATTCGCCGTCGCGCGACACGCTCGAGCAGCTCGCGGTCATGCATGCGACCGCGCCGCGCCCCGTGCTGATGTTCAGCCACGACGCCAACCAGTCGCTGATCCGCGCGGCGGTCGGCGCGGGCGTCAGCGCGTATCTCGTCGAAGGGCTGTCGGCCGAACGCCTTGCACCGATTCTCGAAGTCGCGCTCGCGCGCTTCTCGCACGACGACGCGCTGCGCCGCCGGCTTGCCGATGTCGAGCGCGAACTCGCCGAACGCAAGCTGATCGACCGCGCGAAGCGGATGCTGATGGACCAGCGCAGGCTGTCCGAACACGACGCGTATGCGGCGCTGCGCAAGCGCGCGATGGATCAGGGCCTGCGCATCGTCGACGTCGCGCGGCAATTGCTCGACGCGTCACCCCAGTCATGACCGCCATGGATACCACCTCTCCCGTCGCGCCGGAACGCGCGCATCTTCGCCTCGGGTTCGTCGCGCTGAGCGACGCGGCCCCGCTGATCGTCGCACAGCGCCTGGACCTCGGTGCGCGGCACGGCCTCACGCTCGAACTCAGCCGCCAGCCGTCGTGGGCCGCCGTCCGCGACAAGCTGCTGAGCGGCGAGCTCGACGCCGCGCATGCGTTGTACGGGCTGGTCTGCGGGCTGCAGCTCGGGATCGGCGGCCCGCAGGCCGACATGGCCGCGCTGATGGTGCTGAACCGCAACGGTCAGGCGATCTCGTTGTCGCGCGGCCTCGCCGACGCCTATCGCGAAAGCGGCAGCGTGCGCGACGCGTTCGCGACGCTCGGCCGCAAGCCGCTCCTCGCGCAGACGTTCCCGACCGGCACGCACGCGATGTGGCTGAACCACTGGCTCGCGTCGCACGGCGTCGATCCGCTGCGCGACGTGCGCAGTGTCGTGATCCCGCCGCCCGAGATGGTGGCCGCGCTCGCGGGCGGCGAACTCGACGGCTTCTGCGCTGGCGAACCGTGGCATGCCGTGGCCGAGGCCTGCAACGCGGGGCGGACCGTCGCCGTCACGAGCGAGATCTGGCCCGATCATCCGGAAAAGGTGCTCGCGGCCCGGCGCGATTTCGTCGCGCTGTATCCGGCCACCGCGCGCGCGCTGATCCGCACGCTCGTCGATGCGTGCGCGTGGCTCGACAGTGCCGCGCACCGTCGCGAGGCGGCCGGCTGGCTCGCGTCGCCCGACGCGCTCGGCGTGCCGGCCCGGCTGATCGCGCCGCGCCTGCTCGGCGACTACGGATCGGGGCCGTTCGCCGTGCCGCCGCTGCCGATCCGCTTCCACGACGGCGGCGCCGTGAACCGCCCCGATCCGCGCGAAGGCGAGTGGTTCCTGTCGCAATACCGGCGCTGGGGCATGCTCGACGGTTCGCACGACGACGCGGCGATCGCCCGCGCGATCGCGCAAACCGCGTTGTATGATGCTGCCGTCGCCGAAAGCGGCGCACCGGGCCGGTCGCGGGCGTGAGGCGCGCCGCGTGATGCAGGCGGCGCGCGCTCCCGCGCCACGCCTGCCCGGGCCGCCTGTCGGCGCCGGGCGCGCGGTTCCCGGGGCGCCGCATGACCACTCCGTCCCCGATCCGATTCGATGCCGAAACCCACGCGCGCGCCGCTCGAGGTGCTGCTCACTGAAATCCGCGCGTGCCGTGCCTGCGAAGCCGACCTGCCGCTCGGCCCGCGCCCGGTCGTGCGTGCCCATCGCGACGCGCGCATCCTGATCGTCGGGCAGGCACCGGGCGCACGCGTCCATGCGAGCGGCATCCCGTGGGACGATGCGAGCGGCAAGCGGCTGCGCGGCTGGCTCGACGTCGACGCCGACACGTTCTACGACGAAACCCGCTTCGCGATCGTGCCGATGGGCTTCTGCTACCCGGGCCGCGGCGCGAGCGGCGACAACCCGCCGCGCCCCGAATGCGCGCCGCTGTGGATAGACCGGCTGCTCGCCGGGTTGCCGTCGATCCGGCTCACGCTGCTGATCGGCCAGTATGCGCAGCGGCACTTCCTGCGCGACGCGCGCAAGGCCACGCTGACGGACACCGTACATGCGTGGCGCGACTACGGCCCCGGCGTGCTGCCGCTGCCGCATCCGTCGCCGCGCAACCAGGCGTGGTTCAAGCACCATCCGTGGTTCGACGCCGACGTCGTGCCCGAGCTGCGACGCCGGATCGCGCCGCTAGTCGCCCGGTAAACGAAATCACCGCCGTGTCGCGACGCTTCGCGACACCCCGTCATCCGTATCGAATCAAGCATGAACGACACCCCTACCGACCTCGACTTTGCCTGCAACGGCTGCGGCGGATGCTGCCGCGACCTGCGCATTCCGCTCACGATCGACGAGGCCACCGCATGGCTGCAGCGCGGCGGCCACGTGGAGCTGCTGTGCGACGCGATGCCATGGCTCGTCGAGCCCGAGCCCGACAACGCGTTCGCCGCGTACAAACGCGCACGCTCGAGCGCCGCGCTCAGCGGCTCGCTGCCCGTCCGCGTGACGGTCATGCTCACGGCGTCCCATGCGGGGCCGTGCCCGAACCTGCGCGACGACCTGCGATGCGCGATCTACGACGAGCGCCCGCTCGTGTGCCGGATCTACCCGGCCGAAGTGAATCCGTTCGTACCGCTGGTACCGGCCGGCAAGCAATGCACGCCCGACGCGTGGCAGCAGGCGCCCTTCGTCCGCGGCGGCACGATCGTCGACGCGGCCACCCGCGAGAACATCGCGCGCTCGCGTGCGGCGAGCGAAGCCGAAACGCCGCTGCGGGCACGGTTGTGCAAGGTGCTGGGGATCGAGACGGCGGCCGTGGCCAACGAAGGATTCGCGATCCACGCGCCGCCGGCCGCCACGCTGCTCGCCGCGCTGACGGATTTGCGCGCGTCGGCACCGGCCGACGCCGACGACGCCGTCGCGTGGACGCTGATCTCGAACCGCGCGACGACGGTGGACGCGCTCGCATCGGTCGGCGGGGCAAGCCGGCGCGCCGGCGGCGACAGCCCGCACGCCCGCTACCTCGGTTTCCACCCGGACGAATGACCGCCTCGCGGCACGCCGCGAGCGGTTCCGAGCCAGGCCGCAAGGTGGCGCGGATCGCCGCCGCGCCCGGTTCGCTGTACCATCGCGGCTCAACCGCGTCACGACCAGCAGAATCCTTCATGCCCTCCACCGCCCCGCCGCGCCTGTACGGGATGCCCGAACGCAGCGACCGGCTCGACTTCTACATCCGCGACCAGGCGTCGCGCCAGGCGATCACCGAGCCGCACCGGCACGCGTATTTCCAGATCCAGTTCAATCTCGGCGGCGACACCGAGCAGCGGATCGGCGGCGTCACGCGGCCGTTTCCGCGCGGCGCGCTCGCGTTCGTGCTGCCGCACCGCGAGCACCTGATCCCGCATCCGGAAGGCGCGCACTTCATCGTGATCAACTTCAGCCAGGCGTTCCTGCGCGCCGATCTCGACGTCGACCCGCTCGATCTGGAGGACGTGCCCGCCCACCGTTTTCCCGAGCTGACGCCGTTCCGCTTCCAGGAACACCTCGACTTCATCCTGACCGGCGACACCTACGACGAAGCGCGCCGCCTCGCGCTGTGCATGCTCGACACCGATCGCGTGCGCACGTTCGGCTCGACCACGTTGCTGCGCGGCTACCTGCTGCAGTTGATCGGGCTCGTCTGCACGCAGTACGCGGGCGCGCTCGACAAGCTCGCGCAGCGCGGCGCCCAGCGCGCCGGCCGGCGCGATGCGCTCGCGCGCGTGCTGCGGCACGTCCGCGCCAACCTCACCCGCGAGGACCTGACGCTCGCCGCGACCGCCGAAGCCGCGTTCCTGTCGCCCAACTACCTCGCGCACCTGGTCCGCAAGGAAACCGGCAGCACCTTCACCGATCTCGTGACGGAGCGCCGGATCGCGCTCGCGCAGTCGCTGCTGGCTCACACGAGCCGGCGCATCGCAGACATCGCCCGCTCGGTCGGCTTCCGCGACGAAGGGTATTTCGCGCGGCGCTTCCGCGCGCGGGTCGGCGTGTCGCCGAAGGCGTATCGCGACGCGAACGCCGCGCTGCCGGACGGCGACGACACGCCGGCAGCGCCCGACGCGTAGTTTTGTCCCGGTAAAACGCAGTTGCGTCGCATCCGGCCGCACGGGTGTCGGGTATCGTTGCACGCATGCCGGCCCGTGCGCCGCACGGGCGCGGCATCCGTCTTCCCACCGAACGAGGCCATCCGATGTCCGCATTTGTCATCGACGCTGCCGAGCGTCCTTCCGTCGAAGTCGACCAGTCGTCCGCGCGCTTTCCGGTGCGCCGCGTCTTCTGCGTCGGCCGCAACTACGCCGACCACGCGCGCGAAATGGGCGCCGATCCCGACCGCGAACCGCCGTTCTTCTTCACGAAGCCGGCCGACGCGATCGTCCCGGCCAGCGGCACCGTCCCCTATCCGCCGCTGACGAACGACCTCCATCACGAAATCGAGCTGGTCGTCGCGATCGGCAAGGACGGGCGGTCGATCGACCCGGCCGACGCGCTGTCGCACGTATGGGGCTACGGCGTCGGCGTCGACCTCACGCGCCGCGACCTGCAGGCCGAAGCGAAGAAACTGAGCCGTCCGTGGGACTGGGCGAAAGGCTTCGACGCGTCGGGCCCCGTGACCGCGTTGCGCGCGGCGTCGGCCACCGGTCATCCGGCCAAGGGCCGCATCTGGCTCGCGGTCAACGGCGACACGCGCCAGCAAGGCGACCTGGCCGACATGATCTGGGCCGTGCCCGATGTCATCGCGTACGTGTCGCGCTCGGTCGAGTTGAAGGCCGGCGATTTGATCTTCACGGGCACGCCGGCCGGCGTCGGCGCGCTGCAACCCGGTGACCGCGTGACGGGCGGCGTCGACGGCGTCGCGACGTTCGAGTTCGTGGTGGGCGCGAAGCCGTAAGCCATAAGCCGTAAGCCGTAAGCCGTACCGCAGCAAGCACGGCGGCCGCCCGCGCGGGGCCGCCGGGCAATATCCCGATTTGGGTCAGTCGTAGCGGCGCAGAAATGCGTCGGCGACGGCCGGCGGATTCAGCGCTTTCGCCGATTCGTTTTCCAGCGCTTCGGCCGCGTCGTCGTCGCTGATCGACACGAACAGCGTGATCGCCGCCCGTTCGTCGCCGGTGCCGAACAGGCCCTCGCGGTCGAGCAGGCGCAACGCACCGATCATGTCGGCGTGCAGTTGCCGCGAAAATTCCGGGAATCTCGACCGGACAAACTGCGGGCTCAGCACGTCGTCGGCGAGCTTGCCGCAGATCGCATTGAACGGCGACGCTTCCGCCGCCGCATACGCCCATTCCGAAAAGCCCCACGCATACCACGGGTCGTCGTCCGCGACAGCCTGCTGCTCGCGGACCCGGCGCAGCCCCTCGACCGAATTGGCTGCGGGCACCACCGTCATCGCGCCGCTGTCGGTATACAGCGCGAACGCGTAGAAATGCTCGTCCGGGTGCAGCGCCCGCAGCGCCCTGAATGTCGCTCTCGCGGCGTCGGCGATGTCTCGCTGGAAATCAGAAAAGTCGCTCATCGTTCCCTCGTCCAATCGACCTTCGCGCGCCGGAGCATGCTCGGCGCGCGGCGGGTTCGTCGTCTCCCGATATGCGATCGATTGTCCGCCCATCGCCCGCGGGACGGTAGCGGTACCCGCACCCATGTCCGCGCCCATGCCCGCACCGGTGCCCGATTCTGCGCGGCGATACCGCGTACTCGCGTTCACCGCCCGGCGTCCCGTGCGTCGAACACCCGCACGCAGACGGCCGCCGCCAGCGCGATCGCGGCCGACAGCAGCATCATCGCCAGCGGCGCATAGCCCGCGTTGCCGGGCGTCAGTACCGCCCCCGTCAACGACGAAAGCGCGGCGCCGCCGGCGATCGTCATCGCACCGGCCAGCCCCGACGCGCTCCCGGCCAGCGCCGGGCGCACCGACACCGCGCCGGCATGGGCACCGGGATTCGTCAGCCCGTTGCCGATGCCGACCAGCACGCACGGCCCGAACCACGCGATCGCATGCGTCGCGCCGCCGAACATCGACGCGAGGCCGATCAACGGTCCCGCGCATGCAACGATCCGCCCGCACAGGATCGTCGTGGCCAGCGCGAAGCGGCGCGCGTAACGCGCGGCCAGGAAGCTGCCGCACACGAAGCCGGCCGTGATAGTCCCCATGTAGAAGCCGATTTCCGCGGGCGGGATGCCGAACACCGTTTGCGCGGCCAGCGGCGCGCCGGCCAGGAACGCGTAGAACGAGCCGGTCGAAAACGCCATGCACAGCGCGTAGGCCCAGAAACGGCGCGCGCGCAGCAGCGCCGGATACGCGCGCAGCTGCTGCCCGAGGCTCGACGACCGGTTCGCATGGGTTTCGACGAAATCGAACCCGCACCAGACGAACAGCGCGACGCCCGCCGCGCCGAGCAGCCAGAAGCTCGCGCGCCAGCCCGCCGTCTGGTCGAGCGCGCCGCCGAGCGTCGGGCCGAGCATCGGCGCGAACGCGGCCGCCATCGCCGCGTAGCCGATCCGGCTCGCCGCGCGCGCACCGCCGCCGGTATCCCGGATCGTCGCCATCGACACCGGATAGACCGACGTGATCGCCGCCTGCATCAGCCGGCATGCCAGAAACACCCGGATATCGGTCGCCATCGCACAGCCGAGCGAGCCGAGCGCGAAGATGCCGACGCTCGCCAGCACGACCGGCCGCCGCCCGAACCGGTCCGACAGCGGCCCCATCACGAACTCCAGCGACGCGGCCACCGCCGCGTAACCGCCGAGCGACAGCGCGACGAGCGCGTAGTCCGCGCGCAGGTCGCGCGCGATTGCCGGCAGCGACGGCAGGAACAGGCTCAGCGGCAGCACCGAGCACGCGCACAGCAGGATCAGCGTCGCGTGTCGCGGCGACGCCCGTTCGGAAGCGATCGGCAGGTTCGGTTGCAAGCGGATGTCCTCCGCGCACGTGCCGCACGGCCGTGCGCAATGCAAAAAAAAAAGCCCCCGAACGAGTCGGGGGCGCAGGGATGCCGGCGCGGTGCCGCTACCGGACCCTGCGCCTGTGTACGACTACGATGAAGGTTGCTGCTTTCATGCCGGATGGCTCCTGATTGCCGGGCTGGCCTGGTGCGGTGTCGGACGATACCGGACGATGGTAGGCGGACGATACCGGCCGCGTCAACGCCCTAACGCGCCCGCACCGACACGAACTTCCGCGCGTTGTTGCGCTGGATCAGCACCGCGATCACGCTGCCGCCGTTCGCTTCGAGCGACTGCACGTCGTCCGGCGTCTCGAGCAGCGTGTCGTTGAGCTCCAGCACGACGTCGCCCGGCTGGATGCCCGCGTGGGCTGCCGGGCCGTGCACCGCGTCCACCATCATCCCGACCGCGAGCCCGGTCGAGCGGCGCTCGTCGTCGCTCAGCGCGTGCATCGTCAGCCCGAGGCGGTCGCCGCCGTCGCCCGCGCCCGCACTCGCTCCCGCCCCCGGCCCCGGTCGTGCGGCCGCCTTCGGCGCGGCCATGCCGACGGTCGTGCCCGCGTTGCCGGCGGCCTCGTCGGCGCCCGTGATCGTCAGCCTCACCGGCGCGCGATTGCGGATCACGCGCAGCGGCGTCTTCTGGCCGGGCGGCAGCGCGGCGGCCAGGTCGTTCAGCTCGGCCGAACGGCCGATCGACTTGTCGCCCAGCTTGACGATCACGTCGCCGGGCCTCACGCCGGCCGCGGCCGCCGGCGAGCCGGGCGCCACGCCGTTGACGAGCGCGCCCGCCGGACGCGGCAGCCCGAACGCCGCGGCCAGCCCGATGCCGACATCCTGCACGTCGACGCCAAGCGCGTTGCCGGACGACGGCTCGCCCGGCTCCTGGGACTGCTGCGCCTGCGCCTGCATCTGCTTCTGCAGTTGCGCACGCACCTTTGCGGCAAACGCGATCGGAATCGCGAACGTCATGCTCGCGTAGCGGTCGGTGCCCGTATACACCTGCACCGCGATGCCGATCACGTCGCCCGCGCGATTGAATACGGGACCGCCCGAGTTGTCGGGGTTCGGGGCGATGTCGGTTTCGAAGAACGGAAACGCGCTGCCGTCCGGCAGCCGGTGCGACGTCGCGCTGACGATGCCGGCCGTGACCGTGTTGCCCGATCCGTCCGGCGCGCCGATCGTCATCACCGGTTCGCCCGCGCGTACCTTCGCCGAATCGCCGATGCGCACGAACGGCAGTTTCGTCGCGGTAACGCGCAGCACGGCGACATCGCTTTGCGGATCGACGGCCAGCACGGTCGCCTTGAATTCGCGGCGGTCCGTGAGCCGCACGGTCACGTCGGTCGCATCGTCGACCACGTGCGCGGAGGTGAGGATCAGGCCGTCGGCGCTGACGATGAAACCCGAGCCGGTGCCCGATACCGCACGCGGCGCCGTGTCGGGCGCCGGCGTCTGCGGGCCCTGCGCGGGAGGCGGCGCGCCGCGCCGGAAGAATGCGGCGAGCGGATCGTCGGGATCGAGGATCGTGAACGACTGGGCACCGGCCTGCTGGTCGGGTGCGGCGGTCATGATGGTCACGACCGCCGGGCCGTAGCGGTCGACGATCGCCGGAAAATCGACCGGCATCGCGTAAGGCGTCGCACCCGGCCTTTGCTTCGTCGCGGGTGGCGTGGCAGATGGCGACAGGGTTCCGGAAACGGCGGCCGGCGAAGGCAGCAAACAGCCGGCAAACACGCCCCCGATCAACGCGGTGCGAAGCACGGCGCGAGCAAGCGTCTGGCGAACCACGGTGCACCTCCCCCGGGCGTCGCGGCACCGACATGCGCGAGACGCGCAGGCGCCTGACAAGCACCGGTACACGCATCCATTTATAGTCCACGCGGCCTGTTCGAACATACGAATCGAAACCCGTATGCCGGGCAGCACGGCAGGCGCGGAGCCGCGACGGCGTTCGTTTCGAACAAAGTGTGCGGTTCGTCAATCCGCACAAGTCCGATTGTCGTGCGCGGCGGTGAGCGGTGTGTGCTGGTATGCGGAGCCGAACCCGGCGGCTGCATATCCGGTCGATGTACGAAGAACAGCCCGCTGACAGCGGTGAACTTGCTGCTGCCGACCGCCGAGAAGCGGTATCGAGTCAAAGGTTGGCGGCTTCCTTCACCGGATCGCCGCGCCGCCGGCTCAGGCAACGCGTACGCACGTCACGCCCCGCCCACCCGCTCCGCGATCGCCGACAGCATCCGCAACATCGGCTCGAACGCGTCGGCCGACGTATTGCCGAAACCGAGCACCAGCCCGTTGCCTGCCGATGCCGCATCGATCGAAAAGCCCGACAGCGGGAACGGCCCGATGCCGTGGGCGCGCGCCGCGTCGACGATCGCGCGATCGCGGTAGCGCGCAGGCAGCCGCAGCGCAAGATGCAGCCCGCACGGCCCGCCCTCGATCTGGTGCGGCACGCTCAGGCTGCCGTCGAGCGCGGCGAGCAGCAACCGCCGCCGGTCGCGGTACAGCCGGCGCATGCGGCCGAGATGGCGGCCGTACTCGCCCGTCTCGATGAAATCCGCCAGCGCGAGCTGCACGTGGCGCGTGCCGCCGCGCAGCATCTCCGGCAGCACCGGCCGCACCGCGGCCAGCAGCGCGTCGGGCAGCACGAGAAAACCGATGCGCAGCGCCGGAAACATCGTCTTGCTGAACGAGCCGAGATAGACGACGGGCGAATCGTCCGCGAGCCCGTGCATCGCGCCGATCGGCTCGCCGGTGTGACGGAATTCGCTGTCGTAGTCGTCCTCGATGATCCACGCACGATGCCGGCGCGCGGCATCGATCAGCGCGAGCCGGCGCGAGATCGACAGCACGGCGCCGGTCGGGAACTGGTTCGACGGCGTCGTATAGACGAGGCGCGGCGTCCGCTCGCGCCAGTCGTCCGCTTCGACGCGCAGCCCTTCCGCGTCGACCGGCATCGGCACGACGTCGAGATCGGCCGCCTGCATCGCGGTGCGCGCGCCGCGATAGCCGGGCTCCTCGACCCACACCGTATCGCCCGGGTTCGTCAGCAGCTGCGCACACAACGAGATCGCACCCTGTGCGCCCTCCGTGATCACGATCTGCTCGGGATCGCAGCGCACGCCGCGTGTCACGGCCAGATGGCGCGCGATCGATTCGCGCAGCGCGCGCTCGCCGAGCGGATCGCCATAACCGAGCAGGTCGCGGCCGCTGCGGCGCAGCGCACGGTCGATCGCGTGGCGCCACGCGTCCACCGGGAAATGCGTCAGCGCGGGCACGCCCGGCCGGAAACCCTCCGTTTCGCCGGTGCCGATGCGGCTCGGGCGAATGCGGCCGAGCCGCTGCGCAACGGCCGGCGGCGCGGCACGCCGGCGCGGCGGCGCCGGCCGCGACAACCCGACGACACGCGTGCCGCGCCGGTCGGACTGCAGGAAGCCTTCGGCGACGAGCTGCTCGTAGACGGCGGCCGTCGTGTTGCGCGACACGCCGAGCGTCTCGGCGAGCGCACGCGTGCCGGGCAGCCGGGTGCCGGCCGGCATCGCGCCGCCGAGAATCGCATCGCGCACGCGGCGCAGCAACTGGCGCTGCAGCGAAGGCGCGCCCGGCGTGCGCGCCAGCGGCGCGTCGAGCGGCAATAACGGCGCGTCGCCGGAAGGCAGGATTGTCGTCATCGGAACATCTCAGCGTGAAAATGTCGGAACGTGGCGGACGGCTAGTTGCGGACGGCCGGTTGCTGACGGCCAGCGGCACACGGCGCACGGCGCATGGCTCTTGGCTCTTGGCTCTTGGCTCGTGGCTCGTGGCTCGTGGCTCGTGGCTCGTGGCTCGTGGCTCGTGGCACCATAAATTCGCCAATCTCTGGCGCTTCTCATGGTACCTCGCCACGACTACGATCGTCTGCATGCCGGCATGTCGCCGGCCGCCAACCGAAGCGAGATCGACCTTGTCCACGCTCACCAACGCTTTCCAGCAATCCATCGGCCACCCCGTCCCCGACTGGTCCGCGCGCCCGCGCCCGGAGCGCATCGTGCTCGAAGGCCGCTACTGCCGGCTCGAACCGCTCGACGCCGAGCGCCACGCGGCCGACCTGTACGCCGCCTACGCCCAGGCGCCGGACGGCAGCGACTGGACCTATCTCGCACACGGCCCGTACACCGACGAGTCGAGCTACCGCGACTACGCGCGCGGCGCGCAGGCGAGCGCGGATCCGCTGCACTACACGGTGATCGACCGTGCCACGGGGCGCGCGGTCGGCACGCTCGCGCTGATGCGCATCGATCCGGCCAACGGCGTGATCGAGGTCGGCTCCGTCACGTTCTCGCCGCTGCTCAAGCGCACGCCCGTCTCGACCGAAGCGCAGTTCCTGCTGATGAAGTACGCGTTCGACACGCTCGGCTACCGGCGCTACGAATGGAAATGCGACGACCTGAACGTGCCGTCGCGCAAGGCCGCCGCACGGCTCGGCTTCCGCTACGAAGGCACGTTCCGGCAGGCGATCATCTACCGCGGCCGCAATCGCGACACCGCGTGGTTCTCGATCATCGACGGCGAATGGCCGGATGTCCGCGCCGCGTTCGACGCGTGGCTCGCACCGGAAAACTTCGACGCGCAGGGCAAGCAGCGCCAGTCGCTCACCGCGATCCGCCACGCGCAGGCGCGCGCGCGCGATGCGGCCGGCCGCGCGCACGACGCGACGCGCGTCACGGTGCGCCCGCTCGTCGCCGCCGACGAAGCCGCGTGGCGCCCGCTGTGGCAGGGTTATCAGAAGTTTTACGACACCGCGCTGAGCGACGCTGTGTTCGCGACGACGTGGGCCCGCCTGATGGATCCTGCCGAGCCGATGTTCGTGCTCGGCGCATTCGACGCATCGGGGGCGCTGGTCGGGATCGTGCATTCGATCTACCACCGCTCATGCTGGACCGAAGGGCCGTACTGCTACCTGCAGGACCTGTACACCGCGCCCGACGCACGCGGGCAAGGCGCAGGCGGTGCGCTGATCGAAGCCGTGTACGACCATGCCCGCGAAGCCGGCGCGAGCCGCGTGTACTGGCTCACGCACGAAACCAACACGACCGCGCGCGCGCTGTACGACAAGCTCGCGAACAACGCCGGGTTCATCCAGTACCGGCACGACGTGAAGAAATGACGGGATGCCCCGGCCGGCCGGCGTTCAGCCGCGAACGTCGGCCGGCGCGTATGCGTCGTCATCACCCTCCGCCGTGACGCCACACGCCGCGTCGGTTGCACCGGGCACCGACGCCGGGCAGATCATCTCGTCGCCATTGGCCGGCACGGGCCGTCGCACCGGCCGGAACACCGGCTCGCCCGGCTCGATCGGCTGCCCCGAGATCGCGCAGCGGCCCGGCTGCAACGCGACGCGCAAGCGCCAGCGCTGTTCGCCGTAATGGCAACGGCCGCTCTCGACCCAGCGAACCAGCAACGCGTCGTCGCCGGCCTCCAGCACCGTGACGAACAGTTGCGGGCGCAACGGCGAGACGGCCGCCGCGGCATGCTCGGGAGCAGGCGCTCCGCCGGGCGTCACGAGCGGATGCGCGGCGCCGCCGCGCGGCGGCATCGCATCGTGTTCGATCCGTGCCGGCGCATCGCACGGCACGTCTTCTTCGCAAATCAGGCTTTCCATGGTGTTGAGCATGCTTGACGGATTTCCGTGCAGGTTGAACGGCGCCGCGCTCAGCGCCGGCCCATCGGTTCGCGCAGCAGCGACAGGCCGATCGCCGCGCCGGTGACGGCGGCCGCGAGCATCAGTCCGATGCCGCCCGACCAGCCGAATGCACCGACGATCGCGCCGATTGCCAGCGGCCCGATCACCTGTCCGAGATAGTTGCCCTGCACGACCCAGCCGATGCTCAGCGGCGCCAGCGACGGCGTCGGCGCGGAGCCCGGTGCGCACGCGAGGATCGTCGCCGGCAGCATCCCCGCGATCGCCGAGAACGCGAAACCCAGCGCGACCGCGAGCGGTGCCGGTGTGGCCGCGCTGAAGAGTCCCGCGCCCGCCGCGCCGATCGCGACTGACGTCGCAGCCATGACGATCCCCGGCCGTGCGCCGCGCGACAGCAACCAGCCGGCCGTCAGGTTGCCGATCACGCACGCGGCGACGATCGCCGCGCTGATCAGCCCCGCCGCGCCGACCGCGACGCCGAGGCGCTGCATCAGGAAAACCGGCAGGAAAGTCATCGCCGCGAAGAACTGCACGTTGTAGGTGGCGAAACCCAGCGCGAGCAGCGTGGTCGACCGCGACGCGAGCACGTCGCGCAGCGCGGGCCCGATGCGCGGCGCCGCGGCCTGCCGGGCCGGCGTTTCGGCGGACGTCGTGACGGGCACCGCGGCCGCCGCGGCGAGCGTCAGCGCCGAGGCCGCGAGCCAGCCGTTGCGCCAGCCGCCGAGCAGCGGCCCGACCAGCATCGACAGCGCCATGCCGGCCGGCATGAACGTGCTCCACAGCCCGAACGCGAGATTGCGCCGCTCGGGCGGCGTCACGCGATTCAGCACCGCCGGCGCGGCGACCACCACGATCACGAAACCGAGCCCCTCCGCGAAGCGCGTGGCGAGCAGCAGCGCGAAGCTGCCGGCCGACGCGCCGGCGACACTCGACAGGCCGAGGATCACCAGGCCCGCGATCAGCATCCGCCGGTCGCCCCAGCGCCGTACCAGCAGCCCGGCCGCGATGCCGCCGAACACGCCGACGAACGGAAACACCGACATGATCCCGCTCAGCGAAGCGAGCGAGCCGCCGAACTCGTGCTGCAGCGACGGCAACGCGATCGTCGCCTTGCCGACGTGCAACGCGGACACGATGCTCGCCAGCACGACGTTCGCGACGGCGGCCCGGTAGCTGCGCGACGGCAGCGTCGCGGCATCGGCCGCGACAGGCGATTCGGTCATCTCCACCTCCGTTGGAGCGGCCGCGTGCAATGGGGTGCGTCACGCGTCCGCGATCGGACTGGCGCACATGATACAAATTGAAGTTAACTTCAAGTAAAGGGGTATCGCGCGCAACGATCCGTTTCGCCGATCGCGGCAATGGGCCCGCGCGGCGGCGAGCGGCCGCCTGATTTAAGCTGTCGGCTTCGCCCCGACCACGTTGCGCCCGCATGCCGACCGCCTCTCCCGCTCCCGCCGCCCCGCTTCCGCTCGACGCAGCCTGGTCGACCTTCCCCCGCCGCAAGGCCGCCGTGCGCATCTTCGTCGCCGGCTACTGCGCCGCACGCGACCGGCGCGATGCGCCGCTGCACGACAGCCCGGACGGCCAGGTCGTGCGGTTCGACGCCGGCATGGGGCGGCCTTTCGAGCACTTCGTGATCGAGGGCGCGCCCGCGTATGGCGACGGCCCGTTCACCGTCGGCGCATGGATCACGCGCTTCGGCGCCGCGCCGCTGCCGCCCGCGCTGGAAGGCAGGACACGCCGGTTGTCGGACGAGCATTTCATGGCCGCCGATATCGACACGCTGTCCGGCGACGATGCACTCGCGCAGGCGCTCGGTTGCCACACGCCGCGCGACGTCGAAACGTTCAATGCGGACGCCCCGTTCCCGCCATTCCAGCCGAATCCGGCCGCGTTCCTGTTCGCGCACCGCCTGGACGGGCAGATCGCCGCCACCGCGCGCTACGGTTTTGCGTCGGCGCACGATATCGTCGTCGACCGCGTCGCGACGGCAGATGCGTACCGCCGCCGGGGTCTCGCGATGCAGTTGCTCGCCGCGATCGTCGCGCACGCACGGCAACGCGGCGCGCAGCGCGTGTGGCTCGTGTCGACCGAGGCCGGCCTGCCGCTGTACCGCGCCGCCGGATTCACGCGGCTCGCACCGGTCGCGGTCGACGAAATCGTCGCCTGACCGCGCGTCGAACGGCGCTGTCCATCGCCGCGCGTCTCGCGATTCGTCTCATTGCACTGAGACGAACGTCCCAGCGTCTCACCGGCGTGCCGTTCAGCGGTTGCAGCAAGCTTCACGTCTCTCCCGCGTCGAATCGTCTCCTGTCAACGAACAGGCGAATGGTGCATCGCATCACGCACGTTCCGTCGAATCGCCACCCGGCGTACCCGCTCGAGCTGGCCCCGTTCCTGCATACCGGTCGATCGCGCAATCGCGCAACGGGCGCATCGGCAGCCATGCCGCGTGCCCGACGACAACCTGACGGAGACAGCAACGTGAGTACACCGGCATCGACCACCGCCCCCAGCATGAAAGCCGCCGTCTGGCATGGCCGCCACGACATCCGCGTCGAACAGGTTCCCGTTCCGGCGCGCCCGCCGGCCGGCTGGGTCAC
Source organism: Burkholderia reimsis (assembly GCF_003294055.1). Classification (NCBI taxonomy): domain Bacteria; kingdom Pseudomonadati; phylum Pseudomonadota; class Betaproteobacteria; order Burkholderiales; family Burkholderiaceae; genus Burkholderia; species Burkholderia reimsis. Next base: position 70,230 of record NZ_QMFZ01000025.1, on the reverse strand, counting down.
GATTCGCGTGCACTGGTGCGGGATCTGCGGTTCCGACCTGCACGAATACGTCGCCGGCCCCGTCTTCATCCCGGTCGACGCGCCTCATCCGCTGACGGGCCTGAAGGGCCAGTGCATCCTCGGCCACGAGTTCAGCGGCGAGATCGCCGAGCTCGGCGCGGGCGTGACGGGCTTCGCGGTCGGCGACCGCGTGACGGCCGACGCATGCCAGCATTGCGGCACCTGCTGGTATTGCCGGCACGGGCTGTACAACATCTGCGAGAACCTCGCGTTCACCGGGCTGATGAACAACGGCGCGTTCGCCGAATACGTGAACGTGCCGGCCGAGTTGCTGTACAAGCTGCCCGACGGTTTCCCGACCGAGGCCGGCGCGCTGATCGAGCCGCTCGCAGTCGGGCTGCATGCGGTCAAGAAGGCCGGCAACATCGTCGGGCAGACCGTCGTCGTGGTCGGCGCGGGCACGATCGGCCTGTGCACGATCATGTGCGCGAAGGCCGCGGGCGCCGGGCGCGTGATCGCGCTGGAGATGTCGGCCGCGCGCAAGCAGAAGGCGCTCGAGGTCGGCGCGAGCGTCGTCATCGACCCGAAGACGTCCGACGCGATCGCCGAAGTCAAGGCGCTGACCGACGGCTACGGCGCCGACGTGTCGTTCGAGTGCATCGGGCACACGGCCACGGCGAAACTCGCGATCGACGTGATCCGCAAGGCCGGCAAGTCGGTGATGGTCGGCATCTTCGAGGAGCCGGCACCGTTCAACTTCTTCGACATCGTGTCGACCGAAAAGGAAGTGATCGGCTCGCTCGCATACAACGGCGAGTTCGCGGACGTGATCCGCTTCATCGCGGACGGCCGCATCGACGTGCAGCCGCTCATCACCGGGCGCATCGCGCTCGGCGACATCGTCTCGCACGGCTTCGAGGAACTGGTCAATCACAAGGACCGTAACGTGAAGATCATCGTTCGGCCCGCCGTCGCCTGACCGCTCGCGCGGCCGCGGCACCGATTCGCGCCGCGGCACGCCTGCCGCAGCATCGTCCTGAAGCGTCGCCCGTACATGGGCGGCGCACCTGCCTTCCGTTCCCGTCCAGCTCCCTCCTTGCCGCCGTCGTCCTAAGCGGACCTGATGCCGCACCTCACGACAGACGCGCGAATCAAAAATATTCGTTATCCAAACCATCTGCCGTAGCGCGCCAAGGGTTCGATACGCGATCAGGGTTTCTCCGGATCAAGCGCGATTCGCCCGATGTCGACAGCGCATTGACGCAAGGCGATCCTGTGCAACGCGAGATCCGGCCTCCCGGCCGGGATCGTGGCGGCCCCGTGAAGGCGGCCGCGCCCCCCACAAAACCTTACGGCGTCACGGCGCCGACAGGCCGAGAATACGGGCCCACCCGGGATAGCTTGCAAACATGGTGTGTCATGAATCGTTCATTCTCGTTTAGCCGGGAACACGCATATAACATTCGATCGCTGACGATCCTGCAGAAGACGCATATCGGCTTCGCGCTCGTCACCACGCTGCTGGCCTTGCTCTGCGGCACGATCATCTGGGGGAGTTTCCGGCAATACCGGCAGGAAAACGCCGACCTGCAGAGCTTCGAATTCGTCCGCGGCGCGATGAGCGCCGCCAACGTGATCTCGGCCGAGCGCGGCCCGACGAACGACCTGCTGGTACGCCTGCAGGACGACGGCGCCGCCGAGATCCGCAACCTGCTCGCCGCGCGCGCGCGTTCCGACAACGCGCTCGAACGTTTTCGCGCCGGCATCGCGCAGGCGGCCGTGCTCGACGACCGCGAACGCGGCAACCTGCTGCATGCACTCGACTCCGTCCGGATGATGCTTGCCGATGCGCGTGCCGAAGTCGATGCGCTCGACGCGCGGCCGCTCGCGTCACGCACCGTTCACGATATCCAGCACGCGCAGGCGCGCCTGTTCCGGATCGTCGACACGCTGTCGCTGCTGATCGACGGCGCGATGAGCGACACGGCGATGCGCGACCCGCGCACGTCCGGTGCGATCCTGCTCGCGCGGCTCCTCGGCGATCTCCGGGAATACGCGGGGCGCACGGGTTCGCTGCTGATCGCGCCGATGTTCGCGCGGCAGGCGCTCGATCGCGCGCAGTTCGCGGACATCATGAGGATGCGCGGCCGCATCGAGCAGTTGCGTGCGCTGATCGACGGCGCGATCGGCACGCAGCTCGACGACCCCGACGTCGCACGCGAATATGCACAGCTCAACGCGGCCTTCGACGCGCGCATCCTGCCGCTCGTCGACGCGACCGTCGCCGGCGGCCGGGACGGCGCGTATGCCATGAGCGCCGCCGATTTCTCCCGCGCGATCGTGCCGCATTTCCGGCCGAGCGAGCTGCTGCGCGACCGCGTGATCGACCTTGCCCGGCATCGCGCGATCGGCGACCGGAACGCCGCGCGGGTCAGGGTCGGGGGGTCGGCGTTCGCCACGACGCTGTGCATCGCGATCCTGGCCTCGCTCGCGCGCGGCATGCAGCGGCTGCTGTCGAAGCCGCTCGATGTGCTCGGCCGCCGGATCGTCGCGCTCAGCGAAGGCGATACGTCGCACGTCGCGCTGCCGCGCGGCGTCGGGCCCGAGATCGCGCGGATCCACGCGTCGCTGGAAACGTTGCGCAACGCGACCGTCCGCCGCGACATGCTCGAGCGCCAGCGCAACGACATGCTGACGCTGTTTTCGCACGACATGCGCGCCCCGCTGACATCGCTGATCATCCTGATCGACACGCAGGCGCAGCGGGCGGGCGACGCGCAGATGAAGCAGCAGTTCGCGAGAATCGCCAGGCTGGCGCGGCACACGCTGGCGATGGCCGACGGCTTCGCGCAGCTGTCGCGTGCGGAGGCGAGCGAATACGAACGCGTGCCGGTCAACCTCGCCGACCTGATGAACGAGGCACGCGATGCGGTGTGGCCGCTCGCGCACCGGAAATCCATGTCGATCGACGACGTGCCGCGGCGCGACGACACGATCGTGCGGGGCGACCCGGCGCTGCTGTCGCGCGCGCTGATCAACCTGCTGGACAACGCCATCAAGTACAGCGCGCCGCTGACGAGCGTCGAATGCAAGGTCGAGCCGGGCGCCGACGGCAAGACCGTGCGCTGCACGATCCGCGACAGCGGGTGCGGAATCAGCAGCGGGGACCAGACGCGGCTGTTCGAGCGCTACCGGCGCTTCCGCACCGCCGGCCAGCCGGAAACCAGCGGCGTCGGGCTCGGCATGGCGTTCGTCAAGGCCGTCGTCGAACGGCACGGAGGCCACATCCACGTGCACAGCGTCGTGCTGCAGGGCACCACCATCACGATCACGCTGCCGGCCGCGGCGGCACCATGACGACGGTGCCGCCGGTGCCGGCGGAAAGCGGCCGAAGCCGTGCCGCAGCCCCGCGCGATTCTTCGATATACTGGACCGAACCCTTTTCGGGGCAACCGGTGGCCACCACACCCATTGCGCGTTCGCCCCAACCTGCGTGGAATTGCTCACCGTGAAACCGCGAGCCGGACTGATTCTCGAACTCTTCGTCAACCTGGTGCTGCCCTGGGTTGCCTACCGGGCCGCGCAGCCGTATTTCGGCGAAACCGGCGCGCTGTACGCGTCGGCGGTCCCACCGGTCATCTGGTCGATCGTCGAATTCATCCGCTCGCGCCGCGTCGATGCGGTGGCGGCCATCGTGCTGCTCGGCATCGCGCTGTCTATCATCGGGATGGCGTTCGGCGGCAGCGCGCGCACGCTGCTGATGCGCGAATCGCTCGCGTCGGGCACGATCGGCGTCGTGTTCCTGCTGTCGCTGTTCCGCGAACGCCCGCTGATCTTCTATCTCGCCCGCGCCACCATCGCCCGCGAAATGGATGGCGGTGCCGCGCATTTCGAAGCGGTCTGGAACGCGCAGCCGGGGCTGCGACAGATGCTCCGGCGCATGACCTTCGTCTGGGGCGGGTTCATGACGCTGGAAATGCTGCTGCGCTGCTGGATGGTCGTGACCTGGCCGGTCGAACGCGTGCTGGTCGTGTCGCCGATCATCGGCTATACCGTGTTCGGCTGTCTGCTAACGTGGACGTTCTGGTACCGGCGGCGGATGCGCGTGCGCAACAGCGTCCACATCCCGGGCCGCGACGGCGTCACCGAAACCGCCGGCCGCTGACGGCTCCCGGCCGGCATGACCGGAAGGCTGCTGTATGATGCGCGGCGTCTCGTCCGACGAATGCCGCTCCTGTCATGTCCCTCTCGCTCCTTCCATCCGCCACGATCTGGCTCGCCCTGTTCGCGGCCGCCGCGTTTGCGTGGTATCGCCCGCAGCACGGGCTGAGCGTCGGCCTTGCCGCGCTCGGTTATGCGTGCGCGCTGGCGTTCGGCAAGCTCGCGCCGCTCGCGCTGGCGCCGCTCGCGTTGCTGGCCGGGGCCGCCTGGGGCGTGATGCCCGGGCGCCCGCGCGCGGTGCGCATCGCCGCGCACGCCGTCTTCGCCGCACTCGCGATCGCGCTCAGCCTGCACCTGCTTCCCGGCTTCCACAATCCCCTCGTGATCGCCCCGACGCGCTTCACGCCGGATGCCGTCCCGTTCACGATGTACCTGAACCTCGACAAGCCGCTCGTCGGCCTGTGGCTGGTGTGGGTGCTGCCGTGGGTCGCCCCCGACGTCCCGCTGTCGCGCGCGCTGCGCACCGGCGCGGTGGCGGCCGTCGCCACGGCGGCCGCGTGCCTGGCCGGCGCGCTCGCGTTCGGCATGGTCGGCTGGGCGCCCAAGTGGCCGGCGTCGGGCTGGCTGTGGCTCGTCAATAACCTGCTGCTCGTGACGCTCGCCGAGGAAGCGCTGTTCCGCGGTTACGTGCAGGGCGGGCTGACGCGCGCGTTCGGTGCGTTCGCGTGGGGGCCCTGGGCCGCGCTGGCGATCGGCGCGGTGCTGTTCGGCGCCGCGCATGCGGCCGGCGGCTGGTCATGGATCGTGCTCGGCACGGTGGCCGGCGTCGGCTACGGCCTCGCATGGCGGCGCGGCGGACTGCTCGCGTCCGCGCTCGCGCATGCGGGGCTCAACGTCATCCACTTCGGACTGTTCACCTACCCGATGCTCGCCGCCGCGCGCTGACGGCCGCGCGGCACCGCCGCTCAGTTGAACCCGGCGATCGCGTGCGGCACGTACGGGCGTTCGAGCGTGGCGATCTCGTCGTCGGTCAGTTTCAGTTCGAGCGCGGCCAGTGCGTCGTCCAGTTGCCGCGGCTTCGAAATACCGACGATCGGCGCGGTGACCCCGGCCTTCTGCGCGACCCACGCGAGTGCCACCTGCGCACGCGGCACGTTCCGTGCGGCCGCGATCGTCGCAACGGCGTCGACGACCGCCCTGTCCGACTGCGCCGTCGCATCGTAAAGCCGCTGGCCGACCTCGTCGCTCTGCTGCCGCTCGGTCGACTCGTCCCAGTTGCGCGTCAGGCGGCCACGCGCGAGCGGGCTCCATGGAATCACCGCGATCCCCTCGTCTGCGCACAGCGGCAGCATTTCGCGCTCTTCTTCCCGATACAGCAGGTTCAGGTGGTTCTGCATGCTGACGAAGCGGGTCCAGCCGTGCTGCTTCGACGTATGCAGCGCCTTCGCGAACTGCCACGCGAACATCGACGACGCGCCGATATAACGCGCCTTGCCGGCCTTCACGACGTCGTGCAGCGCCTCGAGCGTCTCCTCGATCGGCGTGCCGTAATCCCAGCGGTGAATCTGGTAGAGATCGACGTAATCGGTGCCGAGCCGCTTCAGGCTCTGGTCGATGTCGGTCATGATCGCCTTGCGCGACAGCCCCGCGCCGTTCGGCCCCGGCCGCATCCGGTAGAACACCTTGGTCGCGATCACGATCTCGTCGCGTTTCGCGAAATCGCGCAGCGCGCGGCCGACGATCTCCTCCGACGTGCCGTCCGAATAGATGTTCGCGGTATCGAAGAAGTTGATGCCGGCTTCGATCGCCCGCTGGATGATCGGGCGGCTCTCCGCTTCCGGCAGCGTCCACGGGTGCGAGCCGCGTGACGGTTCGCCGAACGTCATGCAACCCAGCACCAGTCTGGACACTTCCAGCCCTGTCGATCCGAATTTCACGTATTCCATTGCACGCCTCGCGATTGAAGTTGAGCTGACGGCCGGTTGCGCGCCGCGCATCCGCCGGACCGTCGCATGGTATCCCGGGCGGCAAAAAGACGTGCGGCGTCGCCGCGTCGGACGAAGGGGCGTTCGCCGGCGCGAGGGCGTGCGAGACCGAGCGAGGCGCCGTCTGCGCGGGACGTGCGCTGCGGCTCGGGCCGCTTACTTGGCCTGGTCGGCGATCGGCTGCAGGAACGCGGAAAAGCCGGTCAGCATGATCTGCACGCCGATGCACAGCAGCAGGAACGCCGACACGCGCTTCGCGACCTTGGTGCCTTCGCTGCCGAGGTAGCGCGACAGCAGCGCGGAGCGGCTGTAGACCTGCCAGATCACGACCGCGACCAGCACGGACACGGCGATCGACACGATGCTCGACAGCATGAACTCCGACAGCTTGTGCGTGCGGTTCGCGTTCAGCGCGATCGCGGTCGCGATCGAGCCGGGGCCGACCGTCAGCGGCACGGTCAGCGGGAAGAACGCGCGCGTCATGATCGCGTTCGCGTCGATCGGCTTGACCGGCGTGTCGCCGCCGCCCGGCCCGTCGGGTTCGTTCAGCATCTGCCAGCCGGCCACGGCAACCGCGAAGCCGCCGCCGATCCGCAGCGCTTCCATCGAGATCCCGAAGAAATGCAGCACCGGCGTGCCGGCGAAAAACGCGACCAGCAGCACGATGAACGAGTTGAACGCGACCTTCCGGGCGAGCAGGTCCCGCTCGTGTTCGGTGAGCGCCTCGGTCCGCTCGAGAAACAGGAACGCGATGCCGATCGGGTTGATGATGCCGATCAGGCCGGTGAAGCCGAACAGGATCTCGGAGATAAGGCGGTTGACGATCATCGGATGAAGAATCGGTCGGGGCTGGGCCGGCGGGGCGCCGGGGGTCACGCATTGTAGAGCAAGCGCCCGCGGCGCAAAATGCGGGCTCGCCCGTTGCGCCGCCGAGCGTCTCCGCTTGCGCTTATTCGGCGCCCGCCTCCCATGCCGGCGGCCGCTTCGCGAAAAACGCGGCGAAGCCTTCCTTCGCTTCCGGCGTCGCCCGCACGCGGGAGATCGTCTGCGCGGTGAACGCCGCGCGCTCGTCGGACGACGGATACTCGCCGATCGTGTCGAAGAAGCGCTTGATCTCCATCAGCGCGTTCGGGCCGTTCCGGCCGAATTCGGCGAGCGTCCGGTCGAGTGCTTCGTCGAGCGAATCGAGCGGCACGGCCTGGTGGATCAGGCCGATCGCGACCGCCTCGCCGGCGGCGAGCTGCGTCGCGGTGAGCGCGAGCCGCCGCGCCTGGCGCTGGCCGACCGCCTCGACCAGATACGGCCCGATCACGGCCGGCAGGATCCCGAAGCGTGCCTCGCTGACCGAGAAACGCGCGTGATCGCTCGCAATCACGATGTCGCACGCCGCGCACAGGCCGACGCCGCCGCCGAACGCGTGACCTTGCACGCGCGCCACCGTCGGCTTCGGGCATTGCCGGATCGCGCGCATCATCGCGGCGAACCGCTCCGCATCGCGCAGGTTCGCGGCCGCGTCGTTCGCGCTCGCGCGCTGCATCCACTGCAGGTCGGCGCCCGCGCAGAACGCGCGGCCGTCCGAACGCAGCACGATCGCGCGCACGTCGTCGCGCGAGCCGAGCGTGGTGAACGCGGCGGTCAGTTCGGCGATCATCGTTTCGTCGAACGCGTTGAGCACGTCGCCGCGCTGCAATGCGACGGTTGCGATGCCGCGCGCATCGACCGTGACGGCCAGGGTCTTCAATCCATCCATCGAACAGGTTTCCTCGGGTAGAACGGCAAACATCGGAATTACGCGGCCTGGCGGCGGTCGATCACGCGCCGGGCCTTGCCGGTCGCGGTCGCGGGAATGCCGCCGGCCGCCAGCACCGTCACGCCGGACGACACGCCGACCATCGTCTTGATCCGGTGCTGCAGCTCGCGCGCGAGCGCCGCGCGATCGCTTTCGGTGACGGACGCGGCCGCTTCGGAGCGCAGTTCGACCGCGAGGTCGAGCCGGTCCATGTGACCGTCGCGCGACAGCGTGATCTGGAACTGGCCCGACAGCTGCGGCAGCGCGACGACGATCTCCTCGATCTGGCTCGGGAACACGTTCACGCCGCGCACGATCAGCATGTCGTCGGAGCGGCCGGTGATCTTCGCGAGCCGGCGCATCGCGCGCGCGGTGGGCGGCAGCAGCGCGGTGAGGTCGCGCGTGCGGTAGCGGATCACCGGCATCGCTTCCTTCGTCAGCGACGTGAACACGAGCTCGCCCTGGCTGCCGTCGGGCAGCACTTCGCCCGTGACGGGATCGATGATCTCCGGATAGAAATGGTCTTCCCAGATCACCGGGCCGTCCTTCGTCTCGACGCATTCGCACGCGACGCCCGGCCCCATCACTTCCGACAGCCCGTAGATGTCCAGCGCGTCGATGCCCACGCGCGTCTCCACTTCCTCGCGCAGCGCCTGCGTCCACGGCTCGGCACCGAAGACGCCGATCTTCAGCGACGACTCGGCCGGGTCCATCCCCTGTCGCACCATCTCGTCGATCAGGTTCAGCATGTACGACGGCGTGACGAGGATGATCTTCGGCTCGAAATCGCGGATCAGTTGCACCTGCTTCTCGGTCTGCCCGCCCGACATCGGCACAACCATGCAGCCGAGCCGCTCCGCGCCGTAGTGAATCCCGAGGCCGCCCGTGAAGAGGCCGTAGCCGAACGCGTTGTGCAGCGTGTCGCCCGGGCGGCCGCCGGCCGCGCGGATCGAGCGCGCGGTCACGTTCGCCCAGGTATCGATGTCGCGCGCGGTGTAGCCGACCACCGTCGGCTTGCCCGTCGTACCGCTCGACGCGTGCACGCGCACGACCTGCTCGCGCGGCACCGCGAACAGCCCGAACGGATAGTTGTCGCGCAAATCGCTCTTGGTCGAGAACGGGAACTTCGCGAGATCGGCGAGCGACTTCAGGTCGTCCGGATGCACGCCCGCCGCGTCGAACGTGCGGCGATAGTGCGGGACGTTGTCGTACGCGTGGCGCAGCGACCACTTCATGCGCTCGAGCTGCAGTGCCTGCAGTTCGTCGCGGCTGGCGGTCTCGATCGGCTCGAGGGCGGCGGCGGGATGCGTCGGGTGGGTCATCGGGGTGCTCCTCCAATGGAGTGATGTCGTTATCGTGTTCGAGGTGACGAAGCCGGCGTTACGACCGGAACGTGCGGCCGGCCGCATGCAGTGCGGCGATGCGCGGCGACACGCGATAGCGGTCCTCGCCGTAGCTCGCCGCGAGGTTCGACAGCACGCGAAACACGCGGCCGACGCCGATCGCATCGGCCCACGCGAGCGGGCCGCACGGGTAGTTCACGCCCTTCTCCATCGCGAGATCGAGATCGGCGGGCGAGCACACGCCCTGGTTCACCGTGTCGGCCGCCTCGTTCGCGAGCATCGCGACGGTGCGCATCGCGACCATGCCCGGCACGTCCGCGACGCCGACGACGCGAAAACCCGCCTGCTGGAACAGGCCGACCGCGTCCGCATAGGCCGCGTCGCTGCACTGGAGCGCACGCGTCAGCGCGACGAGCCCGGCCTGCGTGTAATCGCGCGCCAGGTCGACCAGCACGAGATCGGCCACGCCCGTCTGCGCGGCGCGCGCGGTCGCGGTGCGGCCGTCGGTCAGCGCGATCGATGCACGGCCGGCCGTCGCGAGCAGGTCGTCCGCATGCGTGCCGGCCTGCCGGGCGCCCGCGATGCGTGCGGTGAAGCGCGTATGCAGCGCGGCGGCCGGGCCGTCCTGCGCAAACAGCGCGACGTCGGCCGGCGCGTCGCGCGGGGCTTCGAGATCGGGCGCGGGCGGCGTCGCGCCGTCCGCATACGAGTAGAAACCGCGCCCCGACTTGCGCCCGAGGAAACCCGCGTTCACGAGTTCCTGCTGGATCAGCGACGGCGTGTAGCGCGGATCGTTGAAGTACGCGCGGAACACCGATTCGGTCACCGCGAAGTTCACGTCGTGGCCGATCAGGTCCATCAGCTCGAACGGCCCCATCCGGAAGCCGCCGGCCTCGCGCATCACCGCGTCGATCGACGCCGGCGCACCACCCTGTTCGTTCAGCACGCGCAGCGCCTCCGCGTAATACGGCCGTGCGACGCGGTTCACGATGAAGCCCGGCGTCGATTTGGCCATCACGGGCTGCTTGCCCCACGCGGCGGCGGTCGCAACCAGCACCTGTGCGACTTCGGGCGCGGTCGCGAGCCCGCTGACCACCTCGACGAGCGCCATCAGCGGGGCCGGGTTGAAGAAATGCAGGCCGGCGACGCGCTGCGGCGCGCGCAGCCCGGCCGCGATCGACGTGATCGAGATCGACGACGTGTTGGTCGCCAGCAGGCACGCGTCGTCGACATGGCGCTCGAGCGTCGCGAAGATCTCGCGCTTCACGTCGAGCCGCTCGGCGGCCGCCTCGACGATCAGCGCGGCACCCGCGAAATCGGCCAGCGCACGCACCGCGCGGAGCCGGCTGCCTGCCGCATCGGCCTGGGCCGGTTCGAGCCGCCCCTTCTCCGCGAGCCGCGTGAACTGCGCGCGGATGCCGGCCAGTGCCTTGTCGCAAGCGGCTTCGTTCAGGTCGTACAGCAGCACCGTATGGCCGGCCGCCGCCGCGACCTGCGCAATGCCCGCGCCCATCGCGCCGGCACCGATCACGCCGACGACGGCCGACGGCGCCAGCGCGCCCGAGTTCACCGAATGTGCAGAAGAAACAGCCATCGCTTGCGATCCGTCATGAAGTGGAAGTGCGAGCGATTATAAACCGACCGGTCGGTAGATTTATGTCAGGGCGTGCCCGAATTTGTCGTGCAAGAGACCGTTACGGAAACTGCAAAGACAAAAAATTCGAACGATCGGGGCACTTTTTGCAAACCGAAAGGTCAATGAAAGCACTCGAATATGAGATAGTGACCCCCGAACGCCTGATAAAATTCGGCAAACCGCCGGATTTCAGGGGGAAACCGCGTGTCACGCCGCCACCGCCGTCCATTGCCGGCCGCCCTTCCGGGGTCGGAATCGAGCCTCCGGCACGCGCGTCGTCTCACGCGCCCGCCTCGCCGTTTGCGGCGGCCGCATCGAATCGTTTCATCCCGCGACGGGCTCCGGCCCGCCCGCGCCCCTCGCTGCCGCGCGGCAGCGAACCCAGGGCAGCACCGTTGCGTGCTGCCGCCCTTCGGTTTCATCACCCTCGTTCGGCGGATAGTACGGCCGGGCTTCGTCAACCCGTGACGGCGCGTCGCGCGTCGCCACTCGCATAAGGAAACCCTCCATGCCGCTCTCGTCCAACCAGCTCCCGCGCTGGACCCTCGTGGCCCCGCTTGCCGCATGGCTGGTCCTCGCGCTGTCGCGCGTCGTGCCGGCCGAAGGCCTCGTCATCGCGGTGTTCGCCGCCGCACTCGCCGGCGCCGTGTTCGCCGCCGTCCACCACGCCGAAGTCGTCGCCCATCGGGTCGGCGAACCGTTCGGCACGCTCGTGCTCGCAGTCGCCGTGACCGTCATCGAAGTCGCGCTGATCGTGTCGGTAATGCTCGGCGCCGGCCCCGAGAAATCGGGCCTCGCACGCGACACCGTGTTCGCCGCCGTGATGATCATCTGCAACGGTATCGTCGGCATCTGCCTGCTGGTCGGCGCGTGGAAGCACGGCGAGCAGGACTTCCAGGGGCGCGGCGCGAGCAAGGCGCTCGCGGTGCTGGCTTCCCTGTCCGTGCTGTCGCTCGTGATGCCGAACTACCTGAACGCCGCACCGGGCCCGTTCTTTTCGAAATCGCAGCTCGCGTTCGCCGGTGTGTCGTCGCTCGTGCTGTACGGCGCATTCGTGTTCGTGCAGACCGTGCGTCACCGCGACTACTTTCTCACCGCGCACGACAGCGCGAACGAATCGGTGCACGCGGCGCCGCCGAGCAGCCGCACCGCGCTGATCAGCCTGCTGCTGCTGTTCGCGAGCCTCGTCGCGGTCGTGCTGCTCGCGAAGCTGCTGTCGCCGGCCGTCGAGCATGCCGTATTGCGGCTCGGTGCGCCCGAAGCCGCGGTCGGTATCGTGATCGCCGCGCTCGTGCTGCTGCCGGAAGGGCTCGCGGCCGTCACCGCCGCACGCGCGAATCGCCTGCAGACCAGCATGAACCTTGCGCTCGGGTCGGCGCTCGCGAGTATCGGGCTCACGATCCCGACCGTCGCGGCCGTGTTCATCTGGGTCGGCCAGCCGCTCACGCTCGGCATCGGCCCGATGGAAACCGTGCTGCTGGCACTGACGCTGCTCGTCAGCACGCTGACGCTCAGCCAGGGCCGCACGACGGTGCTGCACGGCGTCGTGCACCTGTCGCTGTTCGCCGCGTACCTGTTCCTGTCGATCACCCACTGACGCCCACCTGCGCGCGGCCCGGCGAATCACCTCCGCCGGGCCGCACGCAGTCCTTCACGTCCCTTCCATTTCGCTCACTTCACGCCGCCGTCAGCGCACCGGAATCACCAGATGCTGGCCCGCCAGGATCAGGTTCGGGTTGGCGAGGTTGTTGCGGCGTTGAATCTCGCGATAACGCTGGCCGCTGCCGAGCTTGCTCGCCGCGATCATGTTCAGCGTGTCGCCCGCCTTCACCACGTACGTGTGTTCGCCCGACGCGGCCGCGGTCGTCACCGCCTGGTCGCTGACGAAGTACTTGCGCAGCAGCTCGAGATACTGCGGCGACTGCTTGAGCTTCGCGATCGCGGCGTTCAGGTAAATCAGCAGATCCTGGTCATCCGCGCGCACGCCGATCTTGTACGCGATGTTCGAGCCGTCGAGCTTGGTCACCGCGAATTTCAGGTCGGTGCCCTTGATCGAGCTGACCGCGAACGGATAGTCGTAGATGAACGCATCGACCGCATGGCCGTCGATGCTCTTCGCGATGAACGCCGGATCGGAATCGTCGACTTCGACGAACTTCACGTTCGGGTACTGGCGCGTGACGAACGCACGCACGTCCGGGTCGCCCTTCAGGATGCCGACCGTCTTGCCCGTGAGATCGTCGGTCGAGCGGATCGCGGCGCCTTGCCGCACGATCAGCGAATAGCCGAAATCGTCGACGTACGGCACCGAATAGACGACGCCCGCCGGCGTGTTGTCCGGGAACGTCAGCCCGTCCATCGCCACGTCGACCACGTGGTTCCCCTTCGCGTCGGTATCGAGCAGTTGCTTCGGCACGCCGGGGTACGTGTCGACCTCGTGACGCGTATCGACGACGACCGGCTTGCCGCCGTGCGAGAACGACGGGTCCGCGAACAGCAGCCGCGCGAACTCGACGTTGAAGCCGTGCGGCGAGCCCTTGTCCTCGCCGAAGAACGGTTCGCTCGGGTTCTGCACCGAGATCCGCACGATGCCGTTTTCGGCGATCGATTTCAGCGTGCTGGCCTGCGGCGTGAAGCCGGCCGGCAGCACGCTGGCCGACGGCGGCGTCTGCGCCGACTGGCCGCTGTCGCCGTTTTGCGCGGATGTCGAGGCCGGGGCCGCGTCATGCGCGGGAATCAGCGTCGACAGGCCGCCCTGATGAACGATCCATACGCCGACGAGCACTACCAGAAACGCGATGGCGCCAAGCAGTTTTTTCATGGTTGCGTGCCTGCAGGAAGTTATTGTTGTTTCGACGGCAGCTGCGCGGGGTTCGCCGCATCGAGCCCGGGCGCGTGCGGTGCGTTCGCCACCGCCTGCTGCTGCGCCTGCTTGACCTCGGGGTTATCCATCAGCGACGTCTCCATTTCGGAGAACGCCTTGTTGACCGAGCGCATCACCGAATCGACGGCCACGTCGGTCTTGATCTGCTCGAACGTGTCGGACGCCTGCCGGCCCGCGAGCTTGTTCATCTGCTGCGCGGCCTGCGACATGTCCCACATCGCCTTCGCGCGGTCGATCGCCGACGCAAAGTTCTTCAGCTCGGCCTGCACCTGCTTGTAGCGCCCCTCGCGGAACGAGAGCAGTTGCTTCATCGTGTCGAGCTGCTGCCTGAAGCGCGGCGCGTCGTCCGGATACTGCTTCTCGAACAGTTCCGTCTTGTTCTCGAAGTTCTTCACCTCGGTACGGAACGCGGTGATGCTGTCCGCGAATTTCTGTGCCGCCTGGCGCTTTTCCGCGAGCTGGTTGATCAGCGTCTCGATCGGATTCGCCTGCGCCTCCTCGACGATCATCTTCACCTTCTGGTTCGCGAACTTCATCGCGATGACCGGCGCCAAGTAGATCGCGCCGAGACCGATCACGCCCGCCGTGACCAGCGCGATCACCCCCTTCAGGATGAACAGCGCGGCCGGGGCCGCGATCGCGACGCCGGCGATGATGATCGCCCACTTGACCAGCTTGACCTTGCTACTCCCCGAACTGCCGTTTGCTTCTTCATTCGAAAGCTGCGACATGAGTTTTTCTCCTTGAACCTCGAACCGAACTGCTTGCGTGTGCTCTTTCAAGCTCAATCGAAATGCTTCGGACTTCGGTGCCGCCGGGCAGCCAGGCAAAACCGGCGGCGCAATACAAGGACGGGCGCGACGGGCGTCACGAGACGCCGGTGTAGGCGCCGTTCAGGATGCGGTCATGAAGGATGGCGGACGGTGCCGCGATGCGGCGCGCCGGACGGGCGCCGTTCGTCGTCGCGGCTCGCGCGCGAACGGGAAAGCGTACCGAGGCACGGTACGAAACGGGATGACGGATACGTGACGCGACGGGCGTCGGGAGAAGCGTGGTTCCGGCGGGCCGACAGACGCGGGGCCGGTATTCCGGTACGAGTGCGTAAAGGCTCATCGTTGTTCTTCTGCGTATCGCGGGTGCAGGAACCGCGCGGCCGGCGCGTCCCGCTCCAAATGCACGAGCGTATCCTGCGCCGACCGGCATGCAGCGTCAAGCAGTTGTCGCAGTGCAGCGAAGCGCTGCGTTCCTCCGCTGGAACACCGGCAGCGAAACGGCTTTCAGTACGGTAAGGATTCGCAGGACTGCGACCCGTCGTGCTCGGTCAGGATTGCTTGTCATCGCATGCGCCCCCCTTCCGGACTGAAAGCTTGTCACATCGCCGGGCGGATGCCCCGGCGCATCACGTCGCCGCGCCGCCCCGCTCCTGCGCGAGAAACCGCTCGACCATCGCATTGAACACCGGCAACGCAGGATTGTCGTTGTCCGTGCGCCATGCGAGATACAGCTCGGCCGCCACGTCGGTGCCCGCCAGCGGCCGGAACACCACGCCGTCGACATGCAGTTCGCACGCCGACGCCGGTACGAGGGCGGCGCCCAGGCCCGCGCGTACGAGGCCCAGGATCGTATGCGTCTGCCCGACGTAATGCAGGTAGTTCGGCAGCCGCCCCGCGTTCGCGAACAGGCCCGAGATCAGGTCGTGGAAGTATTTCCCCTCGTTCGGCGAATACGCGATGAACGGCTGCCGGTCGAGATCGTCGGGGCCGATGCGCTCGCACGCGGCGAGCGGCGCCCCCTCCGCGACCGCGACCAGCATCGGTTCGCGCTGCACGAGCCGGTATTCGAGCGGCTGGCGGGCGGCCCGCTGGCGCACGAAGCCCGCGTCGAGCATCCGCGACGCCAGCGCATCGATCTGCACGGTCGACACCATCTCGCGCAATTCGACGTCGACGTCCGGCAGCGCATGCGCGGCATGCGCCAGCAGCATCGGGATCATCCGGTACGCGCTGACCGCCGTGAAGCCGAGCGTGATGCGGCCGGCGCCGCCATGCGCGACGCGCTGCGCGGCCTGCTCGGCCCGTGCGGAGAATTCGAGAATGTGCCGCGCGTCGCGCAGGAACCGCTCGCCGGCCGCGGTCAGGCTGACCTGCCGGCTGCTGCGTTCGAGCAGCGCGATGCCGAGCGCATGCTCGAGCAGCTGGATCTGCCGGCTGAGCGGCGGCTGGGTCATGAAGAGCCGCCGGGCCGCGCGACCGAAATGCAGTTCCTCGGCGACCGCGACGAAGCAGCGAAGCTGGTGCAGTTCAATCATGCAATTCTTGAATCGATCGATCGTCTCTGGACGTTAGACCGATATCGATACGATTTCCATACTCGATTGCACCCGATGCACGGCCGGGGCCGCGCAGGACGTCAGGCGCGCTTGCGGCCGCCCGGCGACTGTTCGGTGGTCAGCCGGTCGAGTTCGCGCAGGTCGTCCTCCAGCGCGGGCGTGAGCGTCGTGCGCAGGTGGTCGAGGAACGTGCGGATCTTCGCGTCGAGATAACGGCGCGTCGCGTAGACGGCATACACGCTCACCGTCTGCAGCCGATAATCGGGCAACACGCGGATCAGCCGCCCTTCGCGGATGTCGTCGAGCACCGTATACAGTGCGACGCACGCGATCCCGCGCCCGGCGCGCACCGCGACACACAGCGCGTCCGGCACGTTGACCTGGAACGGCGCGGGCTGCAGCTCGTAGACGGCCTCCTCGCCATCGTTGCGCTCGAGCCGCCATTCGCCGGCCGGCGATGCGGGCGTGTCGAGGCGCAGGCACACGTGGTTCGGCAATTCGTCGGGCGACTGCGGCGTGCCGTGGCGCGCCAGGTATTCGCGCGACGCGACGAGCACGCTGCAGCTCGTGCCGCAGGTCTGCGCGACGTAGCCCGAATCGGGCAGTTGCGACGCCGTCACGATCGAGACGTCATAACCCTCCTCGACGAGATTCGGCATCCGCTGCGCAAGCGTCAGCTCGACCGACACGTCGGGGTTGTCCTCCTGGTAGCGAACGATCGACGACACGACATGACTCTGCCCGAGCCCCGTCATCGCGTGGATGCGCATCTTGCCGCTCGGCCGCAGCAGTGCGTTGCGCGCCTCCGCGTTCGCGTAGTCGATTTCCGCGAGGATCGATTTCGCGCGCTCGAAATAGCGTTCGCCGCTTTCGGTGAGGCCGAGGTGGCGCGTCGTGCGATGCAGCAGGCGCGTCTGTACGTGCGCTTCGAGGTTCGAAACCGCGCGCGACACCTGCGCGGTGGTCGCGTCGATTTCCTTCGCGACCGCAGTAAAACTGCCGGCTTCGACAACGCGCACGAACAGGCGCATGTTTTCGAGCATGTCCATTGAATTGGCTTGGGGAGAGTCAGTGGGGAGGCGTCGGCAGCGCTCGCGTCAGGTGAGGAACGGAACGCGGCCGCGAACCACGTCGAATCGATCACCGTGCCGGGAGAAAGGCGGGAGAGCGGGCATCGCGTACGTGGTTCTGGCATGAAGGGGGGATTCAGTGGCCCGAATTGTACGCCGCTACAGACAAATTTGCGCTATTGCCAGGACCGCAACCTTTCATCGGATGAAAGGTTTTTGCAAGACACGCATGCCACGCACATGCAACGTCTTGATGCGGCGCGACAATTTATATCACAACGAGATATAATTCGCGGCTCGTCGCTGCGCGCGCCCGCGCTGTCATCTTTACCGCTTACCGTCCATGTCGTCAGGCTCACCTCCGTCGCGCCGCACGTTGCGGCAATGGCTGCACAGCTTCATTCCCCATCCGATGTCGCTGGGCTGGCGCGAGCGCCTGCGTTCGTGCATGGGCGCGCTCGTCGGCATCGCGACAGTCGGCGTGACCATGCGCGTGCTGCCTGGCGTACCGGGCCTCGTGCCGCTGCTCGTCGCGCCGATGGGCGCGTCGGCCGTGCTGCTGTTCGCGGTGCCGGCGAGTCCGCTCGCGCAGCCGTGGTCGATCATCGGCGGCAATCTCGTCGCGGCGACGGTCGGTGTCGCCTGCGCGCAATGGATCGCCGATCCGATCACGGCCGCCGCGGTCGCGATCGCGTGCGCGATCGGCGGCATGTTCGCGCTGCGCTGCGTGCACCCGCCGTCGGGCGCCGTCGCGCTCACGGCCGTGGTCGGCGGCCCTGCGATCCATTCGCTCGGGTTCCGCTTCGTGCTGGAGCCGATCGCGCTGCAATCGGCCATCCTGCTGTCCGCCGCACTCGCCTATCACACGCTGACCGGGCACCGCTACCCGCACGGCGGCATGCGCCCCGAAGCGAAACCGCAGGCGGGCGGCGCCACTCCGGCGCGCGGCCGCTTCACACGCGGCGACCTCGACGCGGTGCTCGAGCGCCGCGGCGAATGGCTCGACGTCGATCCGGACGACCTGGAAGCACTGCTGCGCGAAACCGAGATGCAGGCCTACTCACGCACGTTCGGCCAACTCTCGTGCGCCGACCTGATGACGAAGAACGCGATCGAAGTCGCGCCGTCGACATCGGTAATGGCCGCGCTCACGCTGCTCGACCGTCATCGCGTGAAGGCGCTGCCCGTCGTCGACGGCGAAGGCCGCCTGACCGGCATCGTCACGCGCGCCGACCTGACGCGCCAGCCGCGCCGCCCGACCCCGCTGTGGCAACGCCTGTCCGCGCGGCTGCCGCAATCGTTCGGCGGCCAGCCGGCGAGCGTCGCCTCCGTGATGACCCGCGACGTCGCGTGCGTGCCGGAAACGATGCCGATCACCGCGCTCGTCCCGCTGTTGACGCATTCGGGCCACCACCACATTCCGGTCGTCGATGAATCGCACCGGCTCGTCGGGATCATTACCCAGACGGATCTCGTCACGGGCCTCTATCGGCAGACGCAAATGCTCGATGCCGCCTGACGTGTGCCGCGCACGTAACGCCATGTAGCGGCCGGTGCAACGCGGAACGCGTCCTGTCTGCACGAATTCGGCTATTTATATCATGTTGTGATATATTCAACGTCACCGTAACCGACTGCCCGACCGACCTCGATGAACGATACCCGACGCGCGCTGACGAAAAGCGATTTCCAGCAACTATCCGAGTTCCGCTACCAGATGCGCCGCTTCGAGCGCTTCTCCGAGCGCGCCGCGCAAAGCGAGGGCGTGACGCCGCTGCAATACCTGCTGTTGCTGCACATCAAGGGCTACCCGCATCGCGAATGGGCGACCATCGGCGAACTCGCGGAACGCCTGCAGGCGCAGCATCACGGAGTCGTCGCGCTGGTCACGCGCTGCGAAGCGCTCGGCCTCGTGAAGCGCAAGACCAGCGAAGCGGATCGCCGGCAGGTCGAGGTTCACCTCGAGCCGGCCGGCGAGACGCTGCTCGCCCGCCTCGCGGCCATGCACCGCGCCGAGCTGAAGTCGCTCAAGGGCGCGTTCCAGGTTCCGCAGATCGATTTCTGACCCTTTCCTTTTCCGCGCCGATGAACGCCCCACACAAACGCGATTTCTCGACCAACGAACGCCTGCCCAGGATCGCGTTGCTTGCCGCCGGGATCGGCCTGCTCAGCACGCTTGCCGCGTTCGTGCTGTTGAGCCTGATCCATCTGTTCACGAACCTGTTCTTCTTCCAGCAGTTCTCGTTCGTCGAACGCTCGCCCGCTAACAACACGCTGGGCGCGTGGGTGATCGTGGTGCCGGTGATCGGCGGGCTGATCGTGGGGTTGATGGCGCGCTTCGGTTCGGAAAAGATCCGCGGCCACGGCATTCCGGAAGCGATCGAGGCGATCCTGTTCGGCAAGAGCCGCATGTCGCCGAAGGTCGCGATCCTCAAGCCGCTGTCGTCCGGCGTCGTGATCGGCAGCGGCGGCCCGTTCGGCGCCGAAGGCCCGATCATCATGACGGGCGGCGCACTCGGCTCGCTGATCGCGCAGTGCGTGCACGTGACCGCCGCCGAGCGCAAGACGCTGCTCGTCGCCGGCGCGGCCGCCGGCATGACGGCCGTGTTCGGCACGCCGGTCGCCGCCGTGCTGCTCGCGGTCGAACTGCTGCTGTTCGAATGGCGTCCGCGCAGTTTCCTGCCGGTCGCCCTGGCATGCGCGGTGGCGGGTTTCGCCCGCGCCGTGTTCTTCGGCGTCGATCCGCTGTTTCCGCTGACGACGGCCGCGCCGACACCCGTCGCGCTGCTGTCGTGCATCGTCGCGGGCCTGCTGTCGGGCCTGCTCGCATGCGGGCTGTCGGCCGCGCTGTACCGCGTCGAGGACACCTTCGCGAAGCTGCCGGTGCACTGGATGTGGTGGCCCGCGCTCGGCGCGATCGTGATCGGCATCGGCGGCTGGCTCGAGCCGCGCGCGCTCGGCGTCGGCTACGACGTGATCGGCGACCTGCTGCACCAGCACATCGCCTTGAAGATCGCGCTCGCGCTGCTGATCGTGAAAGCCGTGATGTGGGTGATCGCGCTCGGCTCGGGCACGTCGGGCGGCGTGCTCGCTCCGCTGCTGATGCTCGGCGCCGGCCTCGGCACCGTGCTGTCGCCGATGCTGCCCGGCGGCGACCCGATACTGTGGCCGCTCGTGTGCATGGCCGCGACCCTCGGCGCGACGCTCGGCGCCCCGCTCACCGCGATCGTGTTCGCGTTCGGCCTCACGCATGACGCGAACGCGCTGCTGCCGCTGCTCGCGGCGACGCTCGTCGCGCACGGCTTCGCAACCATCGTGATGAAACGCTCGATCATGACGGAAAAGATCGCACGCCGCGGCTATCACATCTATCGCGAATACGGCGTCGATCCGCTCGAACGGCACGACATCGGCGAAGTGATGACGTCCGCCGACCTGCTCGTCACGATCGACGGCGCGGCGACGCTCGATGCCGTCGAGTCGCGGTACTTCGGCGCGAAGCAGACGCACCGTGCGTACCCGGTCGTGCAGAACGGGCGCCTGCTCGGTCTCGTCGATCGCGCGACGCTCGATGCGCAGCGCGCGCAGGCTGCAGCCGACACGCCGATCTCGCGCGCGTTCGCCGATCGTGCGCCTGCGATTGCCCAAGCGCACGAAACGTGCCGCGTCGTCGCGTCGCGACTCGCGATGCTCGGGCTCGAGCGCCTGCCCGTCGTCGCCGACGAGCACTCGATGCGCATCACGGGCATCGTATCGCGCAGCGACCTCATCAAGCCCGCGTTGCAGCACGTCGACGACGAACAGAAGCGCGAGCGCTTCCGCCCGATCGTCCCGGCCAACCTGCGCGACATCGGCACGCGCAAGGCCGGCTGACCCACTGCACTGCGCGGCACCCTCGCCGCGCACGCGCCGCTCGCGTCACCTCTGCGCACGACGCGGCACGCCCGTCGCGTGCCGCGTCGCATTCCGTCGCTTCCCCTGTTTAAAGTTGGTTAACAATTCGACGGCCGAAAGTTTGTCATCATGGTGCTCATGCGACGGGGCCAACCATCAGCCATTCCACTGCGCACAATCAAATAAAGAGTTGCGGCACGGCATGCACACGCATGCCGCTCGCCGCGACCATCCCTTCACCACACGACCGGGCAGCGCGCCGACCACGCCGCGCATGACGTCGAGCCGCACACGATGCATGCCGTGCCGCAGCAAAGTGCACAGCATCGGAGTCGCCATTTGGCAAGCGCGTTAACAACTTGTTTCGGAATAGCCGGAACCGTGCTTGTTCGATGCGATCTCACTTGCACGCAGTCCTGCTGCGCATCCCACTCAATCAATCACGACTCGAGGGAGATAACGTGAACGCGAAATACTTACCGCTCATCGCATTGACCGTGGCATTTTCTGCTCATGCAGCCGATTCTGCCCTCCAAAACGTGGGACAAAGCCAGAAGCCCGCCGACCAGGTCGCGCAATGCATCGCCAAGACCTGGGCCGACAAGTCGCAGCAACAAGTGACGTCGCAGTATGAACTCGCGAACGGCCTCGCCATGGCCGTGTATGCGCCGGGCCAGCAGCCGCCGAACGGCGCCGCGGCCGTCGTGCGCCCGGCCAACGCCGCGAATGCAAAGACGTGGGTCGGTTTCCGCGGCGGCGACGCATCGTCGGCCGGCGACATCAACGCCTGCCTGTAAGAGAACAGGCGCTCCGGATGGCCTTGCGCCATCCGCTTGTGACGAGCCCCGCTTCGGCGGGGCTTTTCTTTTGCTGCGCGCGTCTTACAGGTAGCTGCAGACGTAATCGAGCGTCTCGAGCACTTCGATGTCGAAGCGACTCTTGCCCGGCACCGAGAACGATTCGCCGGCGCCGTAGGTCTGCCATTCGCTGCTGCCGTCGAGCTTCACGCGGCACTTGCCGGCCTGCACTTCCATCAATTCGGGCGCATCGGTGCCGAAGTTGAGCGCGCACGGCAGGATCACGCCGAGCGTCTTGCGCGTGCCGTCCGGGAAGAGCACGGTATGCGACACGCACTTGCCGTCGAAATAGACGTTCGCGCGCTTGACGATCGATACGTTGTCGAATTGGGTTGCACTGGTCATGAAATGCCTCTGCTTGCTGGATGCCGGATGGCGATGTTGTTGGAGGCCGGCCGGAGCGGCGGGCCGGCCGCTATGATACCGGCTCGCGCGGCGGGCGCCGCGATGACGTGTGCGCCGCGCAAGCCACGTGCCTGCCGGGCAACCGCAACGCCGCACGCCAGATCGTCAGGATAACGACACATGATGGTCGCTGGCCGCCGGTGCAGGTTCACAGCAGCCCCTTGCGCCTCGCGGAATCGCGCAGGCAATCGAGCAGCATGGCCGCTGCCGGCGTCAGCGGGCTGTCGCGACGTGTGATGACCTGCACCGATACGGCCGGCAACCGCTCGCGGATCGGCAGGACCGCGAACTGGTCGCGCGCCCACTCGCCCTGCAGCAGCTGCTCGGGCATCGAGGCAATCAGGTCGCAACCCATCATCAGGCTGCGCGCGAGCCCGAAGCTCGGGCATTCGACGACGCGCGCCGGCACCGGCAACCCGTAGGCGACGAACGAATTGAACAGCACCTGCGTCGAGCTTTCGGGCGACGGATTCATCAGCCAGTCGGCTTCGACGAGATCGGCGAGCGACGTGGCCGATGCGAGCGGATGCCCCTTGCGCGCAACGATCAGCGAACGGCTCGAATACAGTTCGGCGTGATCGAACTCGGCGGCCAGCAGTTCGGGCACGACGACGGCCACCGCGAAATCCAGCGAGCCGTCGTGCAGCCGCGGCAGCGCGACGCCCGGAAACCCTTCGACGATACTGACGCGCGCCACCGGAAAACGCCGCCGGAACGCGCGAAACGCATCGGGCAGGATCGTCACCGCGGCGGCCGGCGTGACCGCCGCCGCGACGGAGCCCGTCATCGCCCCCTGCGCCTGCTCGATGTCGTCGCGGGCGCGCTGCATTTCGGCGACGATCAGCCGCGCGCGCACCTGCAACTGCTGGCCGAACGCGGTGAGCTGGACGCCGCGCGCGGTGCGCACGACGAGCGACACGCCGAGCGCGATCTCCAGTTCCTTGACCGCCTTCGTCAATGCCGCCGGCGACACGTTCAGGCGCCGCGCGGCCGCGCGAATGCTCCCCTCTTCCGCGACGGTGACGAACGCTTTCAGCTGATGGTATTTCATGGCGGCGACGCGTGATCCGTGGAAACCCTGTGCTGCACGGCACACACCGGCTCAGGGTATTCCCGAGCGGCAACCGGTGGTGAGCACCAAAGCAATTTATCAGCTTCTGGTACGCAAAAGAAATTTATATGCTTGCTCGTCATATGTGCGTCAAACGCCCCAGCCGCCCCACAGGAGAGACCATGCTGCAAGCCGTGAACCCCGTCATCCCCGGTATCGCCGCGATCGCGCCCGAGCTGGTCGAGGTGCGCCGCCGCATCCACGCTCACCCCGAACTCGCATTCGAGGAAACGCTCACGAGCGACCTCGTCGCCGAGCTGCTCGCCGGCTGGGGTTACGACGTGCATCGCGGCATCGGCAAGACGGGCGTGGTCGGCGTGCTGCGCGAAGGGCAAGGCACACGCACGGTCGGGCTGCGTGCCGACATGGATGCACTGCCGCTCGCGGAGGCCACCGGCCTGCCGTACGCGAGCCGCCATGCGAACAAGATGCATGCGTGCGGCCACGACGGCCACACCGCGATGCTGCTGTGCGCGGCGCGCCACCTCGCGGCGACGCGCCGGTTCTCCGGCACGCTGAACCTGATCTTCCAGCCGGCCGAGGAAAACTTCGGCGGCGCGAAGGCGATGATGGACGACGGCCTGTTCGACCGTTTCCCGTGCGACGCGATCTTCGCGATCCACAACATGCCGGGCCGCGCGGCCGGCGACATGGCCTTCCGCGCCGGCGCCGCGATGGCATCGGCCGACCGTGTGACGATCACGCTGCGCGGTGTCGGCGGCCACGGCGCGATGCCGCATTTCGCGCGCGATCCGATGTCGGCCGCGGGCAGCATCATGGTCGCGCTGCAGACGATCGTCGCGCGCGAGGTCGATGCGCAGCATGCGGCCGTGATCACGGTCGGCAGCGTGCAGGCCGGCGAGACCTTCAACATCATTCCCGAAACCGTCGTGATGAAGCTGTCGGTGCGCGCGCTGAACGCCGACGTGCGCGCGCTGCTCGCGCGCCGCATCGAAGCGCTCGCGAAAGGCCAGGCGGAAAGCTTCGGCGTCACGGCGGAAGTCGACTACGACTACGGCTACCCGGTGCTCGTCAATCACGCCGAGCCGACTGCATTCGCGGCCGACATCGCGCGCCGGATGCTCGGCGCCGAGCGTGTCGAAACCGACACAGCGCCGCTGATGGGCAGCGAGGATTTCGCGTTCATGCTCGAAGCGCGCCCCGGCTGCTACGCATTCATCGGCAACGGGATCGGCAGCAAGGGCGGCTGCATGGTGCACAACCCCGGCTACGACTTCAACGACGACATCCTCGCGATCGGCGCGAGCTACTGGGTTCGCATCGCCGAAGCCTGGCTCGCGGCCTGACGGCCCTTCATCCCATCGTTTCGCGCCAACCGGGGGAACCCCACATGGAAACGTCCGCCCTTTCGCTCGCCGGCACGCCGGTCGATGCTCGCGCCGCCGCGAAGAAACGCCGGCTGATCGCGGCCGCCGCCGTCGGCAACGCGCTCGAGTTCTACGACTTCACGGTCTACAGCTTCTTCGCGATCCTGATCGGCAAGCTGTTCTTTCCCGTGCATTCGTCGTTCGGGCAATTGATGCTCGCGGTCGCGAGCTTCGGTGTCGGCTTCGTCACGCGCCCGCTCGGCGGGCTCGTGATCGGCATGTATGCCGACCGTGCCGGCCGCAAGAAGGCGATGATCCTCACGCTGTTGCTGATGGCGCTCGGCACCGCGACGATCGCCGTCGCGCCGACCTACGCGCAGATCGGCCTCGCCGCCCCGCTCCTGCTCGTGCTCGCGCGCCTGCTGCAAGGGTTCGCGTCGGGCGGCGAAGTCGGCGCGTCGACCACGCTGCTGCTCGAACAGGCGCCGCAGCATCGTCGCGGCTTCTACGCATCGTTCCAGTTCTCGAGCCAGGGACTCGCCGCGCTCGCCGGTGCGCTGACCGGCGTCGCGCTGACGTCGACGCTCAATGCCGCGCAGCTCGAAAGCTGGGGCTGGCGCGTCCCGTTCATCATCGGCACGCTGTTCGTGCCGCTCGGCTACTGGCTGCGCCGCACCGTCGAGGAAGTGCCGGCCGCCGCGCCCGCCGCCACGCACGACGAGCCGGTCGCATCGCTGCCGCTCGCCGACGTGCTGCGCCATCACGGCAAGGCCGTGTTCGCGGGCCTCGGCGTGACGATCGGCGGCACGTCGATCCACTACATCATCGTGTTCTACATGGCGATCTACGGCGTGCAGGTGTTGCATCTGCCGACCTGGCTGTCGATGACGGCCGGCTGCGTCGCGGGCGCAATCCTGATGCTCGTGACGCCGATCGGCGGCCACCTGTCGGACGTGTACGGGCGCAACCGGATCGTCTGGTGGACGCGCATCGTGCTGATGGTCGCGATCTATCCGGCATTCATCGCGCTGAACCGCTGGCCGGGCGCGGTGTCGCTGCTGTCGATCATCGCCGCGCTGTCGATCGTGCACGCGATCAACGTCGGTGCGACGGGTGCGATGCTCGGCGAGCTGTTCCCGCGTGCGGTGCGCGCGACGGGCGGCGCACTCGTGTACAGCGTGGGCGTTGCGATCTTCGGCGGCTTCGCGCAGTTCTTCGTCACGTGGCTGATCGCGGCAACCGGCAACCCGAATGCGCCGGCGTGGTATGCGATTGGGTGCGGCGCGTTCACGCTGCTCGCCATCCGCTGCATGGACGAAAAAGCCGGGAAGGCACTCGACTGACCGGTGGGCGATGCCGGATGCGCGATTGACGCAGTACGTGCGCATCCGGCATGATCGCTCCATGCGCCACACCACGACCGCCTCCTCGACCACGACGCGCACGACCGCCTTCGGCGGGCTCGTGCGGCGAGTGCGCGCGAGGTCGTAGCGCCACGATTCCTCACAGGCCCCGCCGGTTCCGGACGGGGTCTTGTCGTTTCTCCGTCCGTATCGGTCACTCAGGAGAAACGCCATGCCCTAAACCTCTTCCCCGAAACGCGCACTGCTCGTCGTCGACATGCAGGTCGGCCTGTATCACGGCCCCGAGCGGCCCTACGACGGCGAACGCGTGCTCGCGAACATCAACCGGTTGATCGGCCGCGCGCATGAAGCCGGCGCACCGGTATTTGCGGTGCGGCACACCGGCCCCGCCGGTTCGCCGATCGCACCCGACTCGCCGCTGACCGCACTGTTGCCCGAACTCGCAATCGATGCCGCACGCGATACCGTGTTCGCCAAAACGCAGTCAAGCTGCTTCACCGGCACGCCGCTCGCCGCATGGCTGCAGGCGGCCGGCATCGGCGAGATCGTGATCGCGGGGGTGAAGACGCAGTACTGCGTCGACACGGCGTGCCGTGCGGCCGCCGATCATGGTTTTCGTGCGGTGCTCGTGACCGACGCGCATACCTGCATGGATACGCCCGAACTGCCGGCCGAGCGGATCGTCGCGCATCACAATGCGACGCTTGGGGGGCCGTTCGCGACGCTTACCACGACCGACGCATGCGTGTTCTGACCGGCAACGGGCACGCGCCGTCGAAGCAACAACGCACGGGCGGCAACCGTTCGTGCGTTGTTGCGTGCAAGGCGTATACCTTCGCCGCTCAAAACGTATGCATCATCCCCACATACGCCCCCGTCTGCGACTCGCCCGTCATGGGGCTCGTCCCCGACGTCGCATCACGCGGCGTCGCGAGCAGCGAGAAGTTCGAATTCCCGCCGTTGCGCACATACGCGACCGTGCCGTACAGGAACGTGCGCTTCGACAGGTTGTACGTGGTGCCGAGCACGTACATCATCGCGTGCCCCGACGGATCGTGCGACGCGTCTCCACCGCCGTCACCCACCTTCACGTAGTAACCGCCGCCCGTCACGGCCCATTGCGGCGTCGCGGTGTAGGTCGCACCGAGCCAATAGTGATCGGCGCGATCGGCCACCCCGGCCGGGCTGTCCGGCGCCTGGTAGTGCGTATACGCGCCCTGGATCTTGAACTTCGACACCTTGACGTTCGCACCGACGAAATACTCGCGCGATGCGGTAAAGATGTTGCTGAACTTGCCGTTGTTGTCGCGCAGCTCATCATAGATGCCGCGTACGTCGAGCAACGGTGAGTGGTACGAGATCATGATCCCGTCCGAGCGGCCGAAATCGTCGGCCGCGCCGTAGTTGAAGCCGCGCGACTGGTTGCCGAACGCATATTGCGCCTGCACGTCGAAGCCGCCGATCACGGGGCTGTGATATTCGATGTTGTTGCTGGTCTGCTGCCAGTTGCGGCCGCGCACGAGCGATGCCGACGAAAACGCCTGCTGGACGAACGGGTCGAATTCCCACACCCCGTCGCTGTCGATGAACAGGTTTCGGCCGGCCTGCAGCTGGCCCCACGTGTCGCTCTTGAGCCCGACATATGCGCGCCGCGACCACATGCGCCCGCCGCCCGTCGTGCCGTTCATCACCTGGAACGCGGTCTCCAGGTTGAAGACCGTCGACAGCCCGCCGCCGAGATCCTCGAAGCCCTTCAAGCCGAACATGCTGGTGCCCCAGTCGCCGCCTTCGGCACTCCAGCGGGTCGCACTGCCGCCGTTCGGCTGCGCGATGTGGTTCAGGTATTCGATGCCGCCGTCGATCCGGCCGTACAGCGTCACGCTCGTCTGTGCAAAGGCAGCCGCCGGTGTGGCGGCCGCGATCAGCCATGCGAAATGTTTGAGTCGCAAAATGATGCCCCCTCGGAGTCTCGACCTTCCCGCGCGCGCCCCATGCGCGCGCCCCGGGTCTGCTTATCCGCGATCGATCGAGAAACGCCCGGGGCCCGCCGCGCAAAGCGCGAGCAGGCCGCCGGAGATCGCGATGTTCTTGTAGAAATGAATCATGTTGTTGATCTGCTCGCCGCCCGTCATCGTCCAGTAATGGTGGCCGATGATGCCGGTGCCGATCGTATAGAGCGCCAGCAGCAGCGCGAGCGCGCGCGTCTGGAAGCCGACCAGGATCGCGACCCCGACGAACAGTTCCATCACGACCGAGATCGCGGCGGAAATGATCGGCGCGGGCGCGCCTTCCGAACCCATGAACGCGATGGTACCGGGGAAGTCGACGATCTTCTTCCAGCCGAACATCACGAACAGGATCACGAGCAGGATCCGGGAAAGCAGCAGCAGCACATCGCGCTGGGACGCGAGAAACGGTTGATTCGGTGTCATGGTGTCGATCAACGAAAGCGATGCGCATGGCGCAAATACGCGCGGCGCACCGGATTGCGAATGAACCAGGACGGGCGGCCGCCTGCGCCGCCCGTCCCGCTCTGCAACAACCGGCATCGGGCAACAACCCGATGTGCTGTGCTCCTCCTCTTGTCAGTTATCGCCCGGCTTCGTCGCGCGCCGCATCAACGCAGCTTCGCGACGTCCTGCTCGGTCACCTTCGCGGCCGGATTGCCGAACTGCCCGGTCAGGTAGTTCGTCAGCGCGGCGATCTGCGCATCCGACAGCTCGTGGCGGAACGCCGGCATCCCGACGTCCTCGCTGCCGGCCTTGCGCTGCACGCCGTTCAGGATCACCTGCACGAGGTTGGTCGGATTCGGTGCGCCCACCGTCGAGTTGTGGAACAGCGGCGGGTAATAACCGTCCGGCGTGCCCTTGCCCTGCATCTGGTGGCAGGTCGCGCAGTTGCCGAGATACAGCCGTGCCGGATCGATGCCCGACGACGCGAGCGCGGCACCGCGCAGCGTCAGGCCGTCCTCGGCCGGCTTGCCCCACGACGAGCGCGACTGCTTCGCGTCGCCGCTGGCAACTGCCGGCACCGTGCGAATGTACGTCGAGATCGCGCCGATGTCGGCTTCGGTCATCTTCGAGAAGCTGTGCTCGATCGCCTCGGCCATCGGCCCGGCCGCCTGCGCGAGACCCGGCACGGTGCCGGTGCGCAGGTACTGGACGAGCTGCTGCTGCGTCCAGCCGCCGATCCCCGCGTTGGCGTCGGACGTGATGTTGTAGCCGTCCCAGCCCGCGAGCACCGAACCCGACAGGAAGCTGCCGCCCGTCTCGTCGAGCGACTTCTCCTGCATCGCGATGCCGCGCGGCGTGTGGCACGTGCTGCAGTGCGCGAGGCCCTGCACGAGATACGCGCCGCGGTTCCACTCGGCGCTCTGCGCCGGCTTCGGCTGGTAGACGCCGTCCTTCAGGAACAGCCAGTTCCAGATCTTCAGCGGCCAGCGCATGCTCAGCAGCGCGGGGATCTCGTTCTTCGGCGGCGCCTGCTTGACCGGTTCGACGCCGTGCATGAAGTACGCGTACAGCGCCTGCACGTCGTCGTCGTTGATCTTCGCGTACGACACATACGGCATCGCCGGATACAGGTTGTCGCCGTTCTTCGACACCCCGTGGCGCACCGCGCGCTCGAAGTCCTCGGCCGACCAGTTGCCGATGCCCGTCTCGGGATCGGGCGTGATGTTGCTCGTATAGATCTTGCCGAGCATCGGGATCGGCATGCCGAGACCGCCCGCGAACGGCTTGCCGCCCTTCGCGGTGTGGCAGGCCATGCAGTCGCCCGCGACCGCGAGGTATTCGCCGCGCTTGACCAGCGCCGGATCGGCCGCATCGGCCGCGCGTGCGAGGCCCGGCAGCGCGAGGCAGCCGGCGAGGAGGAAGGTGAGAGTAGATTTCCGCACGGTCAGACTTCCTTCTTCAGCGTGTCCGACATCCGCAGCGCGAGCGCCGCGATCGTCAGCGTCACGTTCACCGTACCGACGGTCGGCATCGTCGAGCTGCTCGAGATGAACAGGTTCGGATGGTCGAACGTGCGGCAGTCCTTGTCGACGACCGAGTCGCGTGCATCCGCGCCCATGATCGTCGCGCCCGTGATGTGGTTGTTCGGCGCGAACTCGTCGTTGAAGACGACTTCGGTACCGCCCAGCACCTTCGCCGCCGTCGCGTAGACCTCGCGCGTGTGCACGGCGCCGCGCTTCACGTAGTCGTCGATCGCATAGGTGATCTCCGGGCGCGGGATGCCGATCGCGTCGGTGGCCGTCTTGCTCGGCACGATGCGGTTCTCGGGCTGCGGCAGGATTTCGTGGAAACAGTCGAACTGCACGTAGCGCGCGGAACGATCGCGGATCTGCGCGTCGAGCTCCTCGGGCTTCATCAGCTTGCCGGCCTTGAAGATCTTCTGCGTCTCCTGGTTGATGCGCGACATGTTCGACAGGTGGATCTTCTTCGCGGCTTCGGTCGCGCGGAACGGGCCGTCGCGGAAGCCGATCAGCGACGTCATCTCCTGCGGGCCGCGGCCCGGCCACAGCTTCTCGTTCGCATAGAACGACACGCCGGTGCCCGGGTGGTCCATCAGGTTGCGGCCGACCATGTCCGAGCTGTTCGCGACACCGTTCGGGAAATCGCGGTTCGCGGACATCAGCAGGATCTTCGGCGTCTCGATACCGTTCGCGGCAATCACGAAATACTTGCCTTCGACGCGATGGTCGGCACCCGTCTTGTCCTTGTAGACCGCGGCGGTGATGCGCTTGTCCGGCCCGGTCTCGAGCTTGTAGACGACCGCGCTGTCGATCAGCTTCGCGCCGGCCTGCTCGGCCTTCTCGACGTGCACGATGCCGTTGTACATCGCGCCGATCGGGCAGATCGGCATGCAGTTGTTGTTCCCGCAACAAGTGGGCCGGCCGTCGTACGGGCGGCTGTTGCGCGCGACCGGCTCGGTCACCACGTGGAACTTCGGGTCGTAGCCGTTGAGCGCGCTCTTGATCGTCTGCTCGTTGAACGACAACGGCAGCGGCGGCATCGGGTACGGCTCCTTGCGCGGCGAGTACAGGTCTTCCTCGGGGCCCGGGCCCCATACGCCGAGCTCTTCCTCGGCGCGCTGGTAGTAATGCTCGATGTCGTCGTACTGGATCGGCCAGTCGCGGCCGACACCGTACACGGTCTTCATCTTGAAGTCGTTCGGGATGAAGCGCCACGCCGACGCGGCCCAGTGCCACGTCGTGCCGCCCACCGCGCGGATGTACTGCGAGTTGAACTTGTGCTCGCCCTTCAGGATCAGGTAGTCGTTCGGCGGGCCGTATTCCGGGTGCGGCGCCCATGCGCTCGACGGATACGGCGCCATGAAATCGGTCTTGTCGACCTGGTTGCGGAAGCGCTCGACGATTTCCCAGCGCGGCATGCGCGGGCCGGCTTCCAGCAGGATCACGGACTTGCCCGCCATCGCGAGCTGGTGTGCGACGATCGCGCCTGCGACACCCGAGCCGACGACGACGACGTCGGCCTTTTGCGTATCGGTATCGGCCATCAGGCTTGCCTCTCGATCGGTTTGTCGGCCCAGAAGCCGGGTTTGTTGGGGCAATACGACGGGATCACGAGCGTATCGGACACGACGCTGAACATTAATGCTTCTTCGTAGGTAATCACGACGTTGTCGACGATGCCGAGATACCACGCTTCAAGAATCTTCAGCGCGAGTGTTTCCTGATCGGGATTCAGCGAACCGGACGCGAGTGCGCCGGCGAGTTGCGGCAGGCCGTCGGCCGTCTTGAACGAACCCTTCTGCAAGGCCTGCAGGAAGCGCTGGCCGAGCACGCGGCTCAGCCCCTTCTTGCCTGTCAATGCTTCGGAGAGCGTCATGAACGTATCGAGCGGCGCGGTGCCGGGATCGTCGGCCAGGGCCCGCAACGCCAGCGAGCCCGTGAGGCCCGCCGCCGTCAGCGCCAGTGCGCCCTGCAGCCATTGACGCCGAGTGATGCCTGTTACGGCTGCGTCGCCAGTGCGACGCGAGTGGGGAGTGTTGTCGTTGTGCATGTTTCCTTTTCTCTCGAACACCGGATTCGGGAAAACCACGCTTGATATTTCTCAAACATTGGCGCGGACCTGAAATGTACGCGCACAAATCGGATCGAACAATCTTTTTATAGTCCATTAAATGTTCCGCAATCCGAGACAATCGACATTTCGATGCTTTTTTGTATCGTCGGCGCGACAAAGTTGCGGCCGACGCACCCATGTCGTACACCGGCGACACACTGACTGCACGCGACAATGCATGCGCATGTCGGTCGGTTAGAATCGCGTGCAATCAAACAGAAAGCTTCCCTCCGAGGGCAATCGAGCGATGAAGCAGCACGACAAACAGAACAAAACGGAACGCATCCACCACACCACGCGGCTGCTCTGGCGCCTTGGCGCCGTCGCGGCGCTCGGGGGCGCCACGGCACTGTCGCTGCATGCCGGCGCGGCCCGCACGGTGAGCGTCTCGCCGCAAGGCACCGTCACCGAAGTCCGGCAGAGCGTCGTCAAGTTCGACGAACCGATGGTCGCGTTCGGCTCGGCGTCCGCGCCGAATCCCGCGCGCGTCACCTGCAACGATTCCGCGGCCGCGCGCGGCCAGGGTCACTGGCTCGACGACAAGACCTGGGTTTACGATTTCGAAAACGACCTGCCGCCCGGCGTGCGCTGCTCGGTCGCGCTCAACGACACGTTGCGTTCGGTCGCCGGCAATGCGGCCAGCGGCCCGCGCCGCTTCACGTTCCAGACGGGCGGCCCGTTCCCGGTGAACGTCCGCCCCGGCTCGCGCGAGATCGAGGAACACCAGGTATTCGTGCTCAAGCTGAACGGCCCGGCCGAACCGCGCTCGGCGCTCGCGAACATCTGGTGCGAAGCGGCCGGCATCGGCAACCGCATTCCCGTCACGGCCGCCGACGACGATGCGCGCAACGCGCTGCTCGATCACTTCGGGCTGAAGAAGGATGCCGCGCGCGTGCTGACGCTGTCGTGCGCGCAGGCGCTGCCCGCGAGCGCGAAGATGCAGCTCGTGTACGGCAAGGGCGTCACGAGCCCGAGCGGGATTCCGAACGAAACGGAACGGCGCTTCGATTTCACCGTGCGCGCACCGTTCGCCGCGAGCTTCTCGTGCGAGCGCGAGAACGCGAAAGCGCCCTGCACGCCGCTGCGCCCGCTCACGCTGTCGTTCAACGCGCCGATCTCGCGCAAGAGCGCCGAGGCGATCAAGCTGCGCGGCCCTGACGGTTCGCTGTCGCCGACCTTCGCGGCCGACGACAAGAGCGAGGAAGTCACCACCGTCACGTTCAACCCGCCGCTGCCCGAGCAGGCCGGCCTGACGATCGAATTGCCGTCGGGCCTGCGCGACGTGACCGACCGACCGCTGTCGAACGCCGACCTGTTCCCGCTCGCGACGCGCACCGCGCCGATGCCGCCGCTCGCGAAGTTCTCGTCGGGCACCTTCGGGATCGTCGAGCGCTTCGCCGAACCCGATACGCCCGCGCTCGTGCCCGTCACGCTGCGCAACGTCGAGGCCGACCTGCATATCGACGGCCTCAACACCCAGGGCGCGCAGTTCTCGAACCTGAAGGTCGACGACGACACCGCGATTCGTCAGTGGATGCGCACCGTCGACCGCTTCGACAACTGGTCGATGACGGCCGGCTCGATCGACAGCCAGATTCCCGGGCTGCTCGAACGCAAGGGCCAGCACCCCGTCTACGTGCCGCGCGAGGCCGGCGAGAAGGCGCCCGCACCGAAGGATCGCCGCATCGACGTGCGCTCGCTGACCCTGCTCAAGGGCCAGCCCGGCGTGCAGGCGCTGACGCTGCCGAAGGCGGACCCGAAGGCACTGCGCCCGTTCGAAGTCGTCGGCGTGCCGATCGACAAGCCCGGCTTCTACGTGCTCGAACTCGCGTCGCCCGCGCTCGGCCGCTCGCTGCTCGCGAAGCCGTCGAGCATGTACGTGCGCACCACGGTGCTCGTCACCAACCTCGGCGTGCACCTGAAGCAGGGCCGCGAAAACAACCTCGTGTGGGTCACGACGCTCGACAAGGGCAAGCCCGTGCCGAACGCGCAGATCCGCGTGTCGGACTGCAACGGCGACGAAATCGCATCGGGCACGACCGACGCGCAGGGGCTGCTGAAGATCGACGGCGCGTTCGAATCGAAGCGAGCATGCAGTTCGTCCGACTCGGAGCAACGCTTCGACGACTACTTCGTGTCGGCCCGCGTGAACGATCCGAAGACGGGCCCCGACATGGCGTTCGTCAGCTCGGGCTGGAACCGCGGGATCGAATCGTGGCGCTTCAACGTGCCGACCGATACCGACAGCGCACGGACCGTACGCGCGCATACGGTGTTCGACCGCACGCTGCTGCGCGCGGGCGAAACCGTGTCGATGAAGCACTTCATCCGGTCCGAGACGCTGCAGAGCCTCGCGTTCCCGTCGCAATACCCGACGCGCGTGACGATCCGCCATCTCGGCACGGGCCAGACCTACAAGCTGCCGCTCACGTGGGCGGCCGACCACAGCGCGGACTCGCAGTTCACGCTGCCGGCCGCCGCGAAGCTCGGTGAATACAGCGTCGAGCTCGAAGGCGGCCCGGAAGACTCGCCCACGTCCACCTACTACAGCGGCAGCTTCCGCGTCGAGGCGTTCCGCCTGCCGGTGCTGAAAGGATCGATCGGTGCGCGCGACGCGCAGAAGAGCCCGCTCGTCGCCGTTAAGGAAGCGCCGCTCGCGGTGCAGATCGACTACGTGTCGGGCGGTGGCGCATCGAACCTGCCCGTGCAGGTGTCGGCGCTGATGAAGTGGGCATCGCCGCCGTTCGCCGATCGCTTCGAGGATTTCAGCTTCACGCCGTATCGCCCCGACACGAGCGACGGCAATGCCGACGACGATGCGCAGGACGGCGACAACGCATCGTCGTCGAACAACGATCCCGACGCGACGAAGCTGATCGCCGACAAGCTGCCGCTGACGCTCGACCGCAACGGTGCGGGCTCGGTCACGCTGAAGGGCCTGCCCGACGTCGACGCACCGAAGCGCATCGCGCTCGAAGCGACGTTCGCGGACCCGAACGGCGAAGTGCAGACGATTCGCGGCGACACGATCCTGTGGCCGGCCGCGGTGGTGGCCGGCATCAAGGCGGGCCGCTGGGTCTCGGTCGGCCAGCGCGTGCCCGTGCAGGCGCTGGCGGTCGACCTGCAAGGCAAGCCGCGCGCGTCGGTGCCGATCGAGATCAAGGGCGTCGCGCGCATCACGACGTCGTCGCGCAAGCGGATGGTCGGCGGCTTCTATGCGTACGACAACAAGAGCGACACCCGCGACCTCGGCGTGCTGTGCTCGGGCAAGACCGACGACAAGGGCCGCATGGCCTGCGACGCGACGCTCGAACAGGCCGGCAACGTGCAGCTGATCGCGGTGGCGAAGGACGGCGACGGCCGGACGTCGAACGCGTCGACCTCGGTATGGGTCACGCGCGAAGACGAACTCTGGTTCGGCGGCGACAACACCGACCGGATCGACGTGATCCCCGAGAAAACCTCGTACGAGCCGGGCGAAACCGCCCGCTTCCAGGTGCGCATGCCGTTCCGCTACGCGACCGCGCTGGTGGCGGTCGAGCGCGGCGGCGTGATGGAAACGCACATCGTCGAACTGAACGGCAAGAACCCGACGGTCGACCTGAAGGTCGGCGACACGTGGGGGCCGAACGTCTATGTGTCGGTGCTCGCGCTGCGCGGCCGGATTCGCGAGGTGCCGTGGTACTCGTTCTTCACGTGGGGCTGGAAGGCACCGGTCGAATGGGCACGCGCATTCTGGCGCGAGGGCCGTCACTATGAAGCGCCGACCGCGTTCGTCGACCTGTCGAAACCCGCGTTCCGCTACGGCCTCGGCGAGATCAAGGTCGGCACCGGCGTGCATCGTCTCGGCGTGACCGTGACGACCGACGCGACGCGCTACACCGTGCGCAGCAAGGCTCAGGCGCACGTGAAGGTCACGCTGCCGAACGGCCAGCCCGCGCCGGCCGGCACGCAGATCGCGGTCGCGGCCGTCGACGAGGCGCTGCTCGAACTGATGCCGAACAACAGCTGGGACCTGCTCGACGCGATGCTGCGGCGGCGCGCGTACGGCGTCGAGACGGCCACCGCGCAGATGGAAATCGTCGGTCGCCGCCACTTCGGCCGCAAGGCCGTGCCGGCCGGCGGCGGCGGCGGCAGCGCGCCGACGCGCGAACTGTTCGACACGCTGCTGCTGTGGAATCCGCGCGTGACGCTGGACGCCAACGGCAGCGCGACCGTCGAGGTGCCGCTGAACGACGCGCTCACGCGCTTCCGGATCGTCGCGATCGCGGCGGTCGGCCCCGACCGCTTCGGCACCGGCAGCACGTCGATCCGCAGTACGCAGGATCTGCAGCTGATCTCCGGCCTGCCGCCGCTCGTGCGCGAAGGCGACGCGTTCCGCGCGCAAGTCACGCTGCGCAACACGACCGACCGCGCGATGCAGGTCGTCGTGACGCCGCGCGTGACGGGCCTCGATGTCGCACCGCAAACCGTATCGCTCGCGGCCAATACGGCAACCGAAGTCGCCTGGACGATCACCGTGCCCGAGCAGGCGCTCGACGCGGCCGGTGCGCTGAACTGGCGCATCGAAGCGGCCGAGCAAGGCGGCAAGCGCGCGTCCGACGCGCTGGCGGTCGCGCAGAAGGTCGTGCCCGCACTGCCGGTCACGGTTCAGCAGGCGACGCTCGCGCAGGTCGACGGCACGCTGACGGTGCCGGTGGCCTCCCCGGCCGGCGCCGCGAACAACGCGCAAGGCTTGCCGCGCGGCGGCATCGCCGTGTCGCTGCAGTCGAAGCTCGCCGACGGGCTGCCCGGCGTGAAGCGCTGGTTCGAGCGCTATCCGTACCGCTGCCTCGAACAGCAGACGTCGCGCGCGATCGGCCTGCGCGATCCCGCGCAATGGCAGGCGCTGATCGCCCGCATGCCCGTCTATCTCGACAGCGACGGGCTCGCGAGCTACTTCCCGCCGTCGTCCGACGATTCGCACGCCGGCAGCGCGACGCTGTCGTCGTACCTGCTCGTGGTGTCCGACGAGGCGAGCCGTCTCGACCCGCGCTTCGCGCTGCCGGAAGACCTCCGCACGCAGCTCGAAGCCGGGCTCACGCGCTTCGTCGACGGCCGCCTCGAGCGCAACACGTGGGCGCCGCGCCAGGATCGCGACCTCCGCAAGCTCGCCGCGATCGAGGCGCTGTCGCGCTACGGTGCCGCGCAGGGCCGCATGCTCGGCTCGA
This sequence comes from Burkholderia reimsis, assembly GCF_003294055.1. Classification (NCBI taxonomy): domain Bacteria; kingdom Pseudomonadati; phylum Pseudomonadota; class Betaproteobacteria; order Burkholderiales; family Burkholderiaceae; genus Burkholderia; species Burkholderia reimsis. Next base: position 32,778 of record NZ_QMFZ01000025.1, on the reverse strand, counting down.
TCGAGATCGCGCCGAACCAGTGGCCGACGTCGGCGGTGATCGACTATCACGCGATCCTCACGCGCGTGAAGGACATCCCGCAACGCGACGAGAAACGCGCGCAGGTCGAGCAGATCCTGCGGGCACGCCTCACGTACCAGGGCACGCAGCTCGTGTTCTCGACCGCGCGCGACGACGACCTGTGGTGGCTGATGACCAGCAACGAGACCAACGCGGCCCGCCTCGCGCTGGAATTCGCCGGCGATCCGGCGTGGAAGGACGAGATGCCGCGCGTGACGGCCGGCCTGCTCGCCCTGCAGCGCCAGGGCGCATGGCAGACGACCACGTCGAACGCGCTCGGCCTGCTCGCGGTCGAGCGCTTCTCGCGCACCTACGAGAGCACGCCGGTTGCCGGCGCGACGAAGGTCGCGCTCGGCGGCGACGAACGCACGATCTCGTGGTCGCAGGCGCCGGCACCCGCGCCCGCCGACCCGGCTGCCTCGGCCGCCCCCGCCACCCCGGCCACCCGCGCCGCCGCGGCCCGCAGCGTGATGCTGCCGTGGCCGCGCGCGTCGCGGGCACCGGCCACGCTGTCCGTCACGCAAGACGGCACCGGCCGCCCGTGGGCCACGATCGAAAGCCTCGCGGCCGTGCCGCTGCGTTCGCCGTTCGCGGCCGGCTACCGGATCACGAAGACCGTCACGCCCGTGTCGCCCGCCGTCAAGGGCGTGCTGACGCGCGGCGACGTCGTGCGCGTGCATCTCGACATCGATGCGCAGAGCGACATGACGTGGGTCGTCGTCAACGATCCGGTTCCGGCCGGTTCGACGATCCTCGGTTCGGGCCTCGGCCGCGACTCCGAAGCCGCGACGCAGGGCGAGAAGACGCCGGACGGCGCCTGGCCGGCGTTCATCGAGCGCGACTTCGACGGCTACCGTGCGTACTACGACTATCTGCCGAAGGGCAAATTCTCGGTCGAGTACACGGTGCGGCTGAACAACGTCGGCACGTTCGGGCTGCCGCCGACGCGTGTCGAGGCACTGTACGCACCGTCCGTGTACGGCCTGTGGCCGAACCCGCCGATGACCGTGAAGCCGGCCGAAGCGGGCAAGTAACGAGTACGCGATGATCGATCAGGTATTGCCGCGGCCGGCGCGTTTCGCCGGCCGCGTATTCGTCGCCGTCGTGCTGGCCGCACCGCTCGTCGCGCATGCGCTGCCGGGCTACGACGAAGTGCGCCGCAACTGGCGCAGCTCCGACTGGGTGCTGCTCGCGCGCGACGGCACGCCGCTGCAGCGCACGCGCGTCGACCTCACCGAACGGCGCGGCGACTGGGTGTCGCTCGCGGACGTGTCGCCCGCGTTTCGCGAGGCGATCGTCGTGTCGGAAGACAAGCGCTTTTACGAACACAGCGGGGTCGACTGGCGCGGCATCGCCGGCGCCGCGTGGGGCAACCTGTGGAACGAACGCACGCGCGGCGCGTCGACCGTCACGATGCAGCTCGCCGGGCTGCTCAGCGATTCGCCGCGCCGGTCGGGCCAGCGCTCGCTGCCGCAGAAGGCCTCGCAGGCCGTCAACGCGCTGCTGCTCGAACGCGGCTGGCGCAAGGACCAGGTGCTCGAGGCATACCTGAACCTGGTGCCGTTCCGCGGCGAGACGATCGGCCTCGCCGCGCTGTCGCAGGTGCTGTTCGGCAAGGCGCCGTCGGGCCTCGACGCGCGCGAGGCCGCGATCGCGGCCGCACTCGTGCGTGCGCCCAACGCCACGCCCGCGAAAGTCGCCGAGCGTGCGTGCCGGATCCTGCGCGACATGCATGCGGAGCAGGCCTGTGCTTCGCTCGACGGCTACGTGCAGCTGGTCACCGCGCGGCCGGCCAGCGCCGCGCGCGACGACGGCGCCGCCCTCGCCCCGCACTTCGCGCGACGCATCGCGGCCGAGGTCCGGCCGGCGGCCGGCGCGCAGGTGCGCACGACGCTCGATGCGCCGCTGCAGCGCTTCGCGCGCGACACGCTGATGCGCGCGCTGACCGAACTCAACGCGCCCGCGCACCGGCGCAACGTGCAGGACGGTGCGGTCGTCGTGATCGACAACGCGACCGGCGAGATTCGTGCGTGGGTCGGCTCGTCCGGCGCGCTGTCGAGCGCGCGCGACGTCGACGCCGTGCTCGCGCCGCGCCAGGCCGGCTCGACACTCAAGCCGTTCCTGTACGCGCAGGCGATCGACGAGAAACGGCTGACGGCCGCGTCGCTGCTCGACGACGCGCCGATCAACCTCGCCGCCGGCGGCGGCCTGTACATCCCGCAGAACTACGACAAGGATTTCAAGGGCTGGGTGAGCGTGCGCAGCGCGCTCGGCGGCTCGTTGAACGTGCCGGCCGTGCGCACGCTCGTGCTCGTCACGCCGCACCGCTTCGCGCGCACGCTGACCGCGCTCGGCCTGCCGCTCGCGCAGGAAGGCGACTACTACGGCTTCAGCCTCGCGCTCGGCAGTGCGGACGTCACGCTGCTGTCGCTGACCAACGCGTACCGCGCGCTCGCGAACGGCGGCATCGCCCGCCAGGTCGTCGACCGGCCAGCGCCAACGCCGGCACCGGCATCCGGCGCATCGGCCGCCTCGCCCGCCCGCGCGGCCGACGGCACGCGCGTGTTCAGCGAGGCAGCCAGCTTCGTCGTGACCGACATCCTGTCCGACAACAACGCGCGCGTGCGCACGTTCGGCTTCGACAATCCGCTCGCGACGCGCTTCTTCTCGGCAGTCAAGACCGGCACGAGCAAGGACATGCGCGACAACTGGACCGTCGGATTCACGTCGCGCTATACGGTCGGCGTGTGGGTCGGCAACGCGGACGGCTCGCCGATGTGGGACGTGTCGGGTGTCACGGGCGCGTCGCCGGTGTGGTCGGCCGTCGTCGGCTACCTGCACCGCGACGTGCCGAGCCGCGCGCCGCGCGCGCCGGCCGGCGTCGAGACGCGCCGCATCACCTTCGAGCGCGACATCGAACCGTCACGCAACGAGTGGTTCGTCGCGGGCACGGCGGTCGACACGATCCGGCTCGCCGCCCCCGTCACGCCGGGCAAGGACGGCGCGCGCGCGCCGCTGACGATCGGCACGCCGACCGACGGCACGATCTTCGCGATCGACCCGGACATTCCGCCGAAGAATCAGCGGATCTGGTTCGAGCGCTCGGCCGGGCGCGCCGCGAAGTTCGCGTGGCGGCTCGACGACAAGGTGATCGGGCATGCCGACCGCATCGCGTGGATGCCGTGGCCGGGCCGGCACCGGCTCGAACTCGTCGATGCGCGCGGCAATGTTGCCGACGCGATCGGCTTCGAGGTGCGCGGCGCGTTCGCGAAGGCGGCCGCGCGCAAGCCGTGAATGCGCGCTTCGGTCGGGCTTTTCGACCTGACGTTCAGATCTGACGCTCCGACCTGACGCTCAGACCTTACTCGCCGGCCGCGTTTGCCTTCGCCGGCTGCGACTGCGCGGAGAAATCGAGTGTCGGCGCGGTCGAAACCGCCGCTTCATTCGCGACGCTGAAATTCGGGCGCGGCTGGTAGCCGAAGATCTTCGCGATCACGACGCCCGGGAACTGGCGGATCTGCACGTTGTAGTGCTGCACCGTCTTGATGTAACGGCCGCGCGCGACCGCGATGCGGTTTTCCGTGCCTTCGAGCTGGGTCTGCAGGTCGCGGAACGCTTCGTTCGCCTTCAGCTCCGGATAACGCTCGGACACCACCATCAGCCGGCTCAGCGCCCCGGACAGCTCGCCCTGCCGCTGGTCGAACGCCGCAAGCGCGGCCGGGTCCTTCGCCATCTCCGGCGTCATCTGCACGCTGCCCACGCGCGCACGGGCCGATGCCACCTCGGTCAGCACGCGCGCCTCGTGCGACGCGTAGCCCTTCACCGACGCGGCGAGATTCGGCACAAGGTCCGCGCGGCGCTGATACTGGTTCAGCACTTCGGACCATGCGGCATTGATGTCCTCGTCGGACGACTGGATCGCGTTGTAGCCGCACCCCGCGAGCGGGGCCAGCACGCAGCACACGAGCAGGATTCGAAACCATTTCATCGTGGGTTGTTTCCGGTTGAATGCTCCGGGCGGAGCGGCAGGTGAAAGGAATCAGGTGCGCAGGCAGGCTGCGCGCGGACGCTACCAGCGGCCCGATGCGCCGCCACCGCCGCTCGACCCGCCGCCGCCGCGGAACGAATCGGAACTCGATGGCGACCGGGAGCCGGACGAGGATGACGACGAAGACGAGCCGCTGCCCGTCAGCTTCGCCCAGATCACGGCGAGTACGCACAGCACGCCGAAGATGCCGGACAGCACTTCCCCGACCGAATAGTCCATCTCGCGCCCGATCGCGACGATCATGAACAGCGTCCCGCCCACGATCGCGGTGATTTTGCGCACGCGCGCCGACCGGAACAGGTTGATGCCGAGCAGGCACGGCCCGACACCGGCGGCCGCCGGAACGAACGCCGCGGCGCCCAGCATGGCTTCGAGATTGCCGTTGAAGATCGCGCCGACCGGCAGCATCACGACCGGCACGACGGCCGCCACGAGCCAGGCGGCCAGGAGCGCCACCCTGCGGCGCAGCTTGCGCCATTGCGCGACCACGCCGAGCACGACATTGGCAACCCCGAGCAGGAACCAGAACCGCACGCCGCCCGTGTTCGGGCGTTTCCGCTCGGGCAGGCCGTTCGACTGGTATTTTTCGCCGCCGGCTCGCGCGTCGCGGGGCGGCGGGTTCGCGGCATCCGTCGCGGTCGCCGCGGCCGTTTCGTATGCTTCGTCGCGCCCGTCGAGCGCCGTGGCGGGTGTGGGCGGCTCCGGCGCGGCGACGTCGGCCGGCATCATTTCGTGCGTCAGCGCGTCCAGCGCATCGCTGATGCCGGCTTCAATGCGGTTCTCGCGGAATGCCGGCACGATCCGCTCGCGAATGATCCGGCCCGCGACGATGTCCGGAATCGTGCCTTCGAGCCCGTAGCCGACTTCGATCCGCACGGTATGGTCGTTGAGCGCGGCGACGAGCAGCAGGCCGTTGTTGACCTCGGCCTTGCCGAGTTTCCATTGGTCGAACACGGTGGTCGCAAACTGTTCGATCGTCGATTGCCCGGTCGACCCGACCAGCAGGATCGCGACCTGTACGCCGAGCCGTTGTTCGAGGGCGGCGAGGCGGTCGGTCAGCTCGGAGGCGCAGGCCGCGCTCAGCACGCCCGTCGTGTCCGTCACGCGGCCTTGCAACGGCGGCGCGGCTTCCGGCTTCGGGGCGACCGGATAGGCTGCCGCGGCGGCCACGTGTGTGCAGGCCGACCGGGCCGTGGTGGGAAACGTGGTGGCCATGGACACCGCGACGGCGACGCTGCCCTCTTCGGCCGGCGCCGCGATGGCCGTGCCGCCGAACAGCAGGATCGCGCCCGCGAGCAAGGCAGTGGCCTTCCGGAAGCCGGACCTGCCGGTCACGCCCTTGGTGCCGCGTGTGTGCCGAATGCCGGTTCGGGCCGTGCCTGCCCGCGATGCCGGATCACCCTCGCCGCCCGGCGCGCACGGCCGGCCCGTCTGTCGTTTCGAATTCATGTCGGAAACGGCGCGCCGGCTCCATCGGGAACGGCACGTTCTCTCGTCGTTTTTAATCGTCCCGCAGCATAACCAATTGTGAAAGGAACTGAAAGGTTTCCGGCCGACTTCCGGATCTCGTCATTCCAGCGTGCCGCTGCACGACGCGCTCGTCGCCAGGCCGCGTCCGGCCGCAGGCCGGCCAGGCGAACGAAACGGGCAAGCAGCGCCCCACTTCGGGACATAGAATGTGAACGGCGCCGCACTGTCGGCGCCTACCGGTTGCCCCACTCTCCTCAAGGCCAGCGACCATGAACCTGCACCCCAGGCGTTTCATCCGCCCCGCGCTGGGCACGCTCTGCGTCGCCACCCTCGCAGCGCTTCAGGCATGCAACGGCGATGCCTGCTTCGGTGTCGATGTCTGCTTCAACAACAACAACACGCAAACCGTCGCGCTGTCGGGCACGGCCGCGACGGGCGACGCGCTCGCGAGCGCGCAGGTGACGGTCAGTTGCGTGACGGGCTCGGCGACGACGCTGACGGACGGCGGCGGCAACTACCGCGTGACGGTCAATGCCGCGCTGCCGTGCGTCGTCACCGTGACGTCGGGCGGCACGAGCCTGCATTCGCTCGCGTACGCGGGCGGTACGTTCAATACGACGCCCGAGACCGAGCTGATGCTGGTCTACCTCGCCGCCCAGCTCGGCACGAACACCGCCGCATTGATCGGCAATTTCCAGGGCAATCCGCGCTACCAGCAGGCGATGAACAGCCCGAACACCGTACAGGCCGCGCAATCGGCCGTGGTGACGAGCCTGCAGCAGCGCTATTCGGTCACGCTCACGGCGCCGGCGTTCCTGACCACGTCGTTCACGGTCGGGCAACCGGGTGTCGACAGCGATCTCGTCGCGCTCGCGAAAGCCGGCGCGATCGACGCGAACGGGATGCCGGATCCGGCTGCGGTTACGCTGCTCACGCAGGCCGGCGCGGCGCATCCGCTTTGACAAGCGGCCGGCGGCGGGAAGAAGGTCGCCCGTTACTGCCTGGTATCGCGCGTCAGGCGCGCGCTTCGGGCGCGTCGTCGGCCAGCAGCGCCCACCGTTCGTGGTCGCGCCATGCGCCGTCGATGCGCAGATAACGCGGAGAAAAACCCTCTTTCGTGAAGCCGAGCCGCCGAACCAGCGCAATCGACGCATGGTTGCCCGGCTGGATGTTCGCTTCGAGCCGATGCAGCCCGAGTTCGCCGAACGCGACACCGATCGCCGCGCGCATGGCGTCGGTCATCAGCCCCTTGCGGCTGAACGCCACCATCCCGTAGTACCCGAGATACGCGCTCTGGAACACGCCGCCGACGATCTCGTTGAGGTTCACCACGCCGACCACCACCCCGGACGTGCGCTCGCGCGCGACGAAGCCGACGTTCGGCCCCGTCAGGCAGCGCCCGAACCACTGGTCGAATCCCGCCTGGTCGGTGAACGAGTCGACCCACGGCAGATGATGGTTCCGGCTCGCGCGATTGGCGGCGATCAGGTCGGCGGCGTCGGTTCGGGCGACGCGGTTCAGCAGGATCGGGTTCATGGGGCAGTCGACAGGCGGCATTTACGCGGCCTCCCCACGCCCGCACGCGACAGGCGCGGCCTGGGCCTGCTGCTGCGACAGGTACCGCAGCAGCTTGGTGACCATCCACACGACGATGCAGGACAGCGCGACGAAGAAGACCGCGAGCGGCGTCAGGACATGGATCGACACGAAACCGGCCAGCCCCATCATCGCGGACGACACGAGCAGCAGCGCGCATCCGAGGATCGCGCTCGTCAGGCCGGCGATATGCGGAAACAGCGAATTGCCCTTGGCCATCAGCGTCGGGTACATCGCGCCCGCGCAGAAACCCATCACGAGCACCGGCGTCGCGAGCGTCCACACGCGCAGCCCGACGGTCAGCGCCAGCACCAGCATCGCGACCGACGCCCCCGCCATCACGCGCGCGCCGATACGCAGCCGTTGCTCGGCACTCGGCAGCCCGCGCCCGTGAATGCGGTTCGACAGCCCGCCGAGGAAATACATGAGCCCGATGCCGAGCGCGAGATAACCGAAGAAGGTCGGCGGCTTGTGCAGCGTGGTCTGCACCATGAACGGCCCGACGATGTTGAACACCAGCAGGATGCTGTAGCACAGCCCCTGGGCGAGGAAGCAGCTCTGGAACACCGGGCTCGCCAGCACCTTGCCCGCGTTCGTCATCAGCGTGCGCGGCTCGAGATGCACCGGCTTCGGCAAGGTTTCGCGGTATCGCCACAGCAGCGCCCACATCACCAGCGAGTACACCAGCAGGAACACGAGGCACGCGCGCCAGCCGAACCATTCCTGCAGGTGCGCGCCGATCACCGGCGCGATGATCGGCGCGAGCCCCCACGCGATCGACATGTACGTGAACGCGTGCATCAGCGCCTGGCCGGAGAACGAATCGGTGATGATCGCCTTCGCGAGCAGGTTGGTGGTCGCGATCCCGAAACCCTGCAGGCAGCGCGCCAGCACGAACGTCTCCAGGTTCTGCGCGCCGAGCGACAGCAGGCAGCCGATCGTGTAGATCACGAGCCCGAACGCCAGCACGCGCTTGCGCCCGTATGCGTCGGCGACCGGCCCGAAGATGAGCTGGCCGAGCGCATAGGCGGCCATGTAGCCGGACACGCTCGACTGGATCGCCTGCGGCGTGGTCGCGAACGAACGTGCCATGTCGGGCAGCGCGGGCACGTAGATGTCGATCGCGAGCTGGCCGGCGGACGCGAACAGGCAGATCAGGAACAACAGGAAACGCGGCGAGTTCGACTCGCGCGCGGGAATGGGCGTGGCGTTCATGACGACTGGGAAAGAGATCGGGGCGGCAGTGCCGCACCGTCAATGTTCGAACGTCGAACATGCGTGCGGTCGTGGCGAATGCCGTATTGTGCCCGTTGTCGCGTCGTGCCGCCGGATTCCCCTGGCGTGGACGAGGTTGAATGCCGATTGCGGCTCGTCCTGAAATGCGTTAGCCGGCCCAGCCGGACGCGGTTTTAATATTGATTTAAGCCGAGGGCCGCATTGTCTCGGATGGCTCACTCCGTGAGCCGCACGTCATTGTTGACTCGATCAGTCTCGTTTGATGGAGATACGAAGATGCGATTCCGTTCGTATATGGCGGCGGGCGCGCTGGCGCTGGTGCCTCTGTTCGCCCTGGCCGGGCAGGACGGCGCGGCGGCCGCCGCCCAACCGATGTTCGTCAATGTCGACGGGCAGGCCGTGCCCGTGAAAGCCGAAACGCGCGTCGTCCAGACCGCGGTCGGCCCGATGAAGGTCAGCACGTGGAGCTGGCATAGCCCGCAAGGCGGCGCGAGCTTCGAGATGCAGACGTCGTCGTCGGGCGGCATGCCGCTCGCGGCGGCGGTGCGGCAAATACAGGCCGCGCAGTACCGGATGCAGGCGGCGCAGGCGCAGATGGTCGCGATGCAGCAACAGATGATGGCGCTACAGCACATCGCGCTCGCCAACGCGTTCGCGATGCCGATGCCGATGCCGCAGCCCGTCGGGTTCGCGATACCGGCGTGGGCGATGCCGGAACCGGTCGTCGTGATCGTGCCGGCGCAACCTTCGGCGCGTTCGATCGCACCTGCCCCGGCGGCGCCGGCACGGCCGGCCGCGCGCGGGCCTGAAATCAAGGCCTGACGCGCACTTCCGGCGCACGAGCGACCGGGCTGCAAAGCGAAACCGCCGGCATGTGCCGGCGGTTTTTCATTTGTGGTGCGATACCACCATGACGCGGCGATCAATACTGCGCCTGATCCGTCGGATTCCTGAACAGCTGCTTCATCTCCGCCGACAGCGGATAGTTGAGGCTCACGCCTTTCGGCGGGATCGGCTGCATGAACCATTGGTCGTAGAGCTTCTCGGCCGCGCCCGACGTCTGCATCTTCGCGATCACGCCGTCGACCACGCGCTTGAACGCCGGATCGTCCCTGCGCATCATGCACGCGTAATTCTCGTGAACCAGCGGCGTGCCCGTCACCGTGTACGCGCCCGGGTTGCGGTCCTTCGCGATCTCGCCGTACAGCAACGGCTCGTCCATCACGAACGCCACCGCGCGCCCGGTCGTGACGTTCATGAACGCCTCGGCGTGATCCTTGGCGCTGATGATCGTCATGTTCATCGCCTTCTCTTCGTTGAGCTTGCGCAGCAGGCGCTCGTCCGACGTGCCGGCCGTCGTCGCGACCGTCTTGCCGGCCAGGTCCGCGAAATCCTTCACGCCTGAATCCTTGCGCGTGCTGAAGCGAATCCCATAAAGAAAGATGCTGTTCGAGAACGCAGCCTGCTTCTGCCGTTCGAGCGTGTTCGTCGTCGATCCGCATTCGAAATCGATCGTCCCGTTCTGCAGCAGCGGAATCCGGTTCTGCGACGTGATCGGGATCTCCTTCACCGAGAGATTCGGCAGGTTCAATTCCGCCTTCAGCTGGTCGACGATGCGCGATGCAATGTCGCGTGAATAGCCGATGTTCTTCTGCTGGTTGTCCGAATACGAGAACGGCACCGACGATTCGCGAATGCCGAGCGACACGACGCCCGTGTCCTTGATCTTCTTCAGCGTGCCGGTGAGGGCCTGCGCGTGCGCGGTACCCGCGAGCGCACAGGACAGCGCGACGGCCAGCCAGCCTAAGCGGCGATCCATGCTTTTCTCCTGACGAAACGTTGATCGAATCGCGATCCTACGCCCGACAAAATTCGCGTCGCATCAGGGAAAGCGTAAGCAACCTTCCACCGTGGCCGCGCATTGAAAGACGTTTGCCGTGCCGCGCAAACCGGCCCATGCCGCACATTTCGCCCGACCGGCCGCACGCGGGCTCGCCCCGCCTTCTGTGCCACACGTTCCAAACACGTGTTCATGCTGCGACGCGGCAACGTAATCGTTTGCGCCAGCCCCGGTTTTTCTCGTGAAACGCACTCAAGAAGCCGCCGCGCCAGCCGTTACCCAGTGCATGGCGCGTCGCAGCAAGCTTGCCGCGGCCGCCAGACAAAAACGACAAGGTCCGGGTCAGCCGGACCAGCGCCACCGCCGGCACGACGGTTATCTACGAGGATCGAGTTTCAACATGAGAACCAAGCGTTTCAATCTTGCGCTGGCGCGCTCCGCACATGCGCGCATGCTCGCCGGCATGCTGTCTGCCGCCGCCCTCCTGCCCCTCGCCGGTTGCGGCGGCGGAGGCGGCGGCGACGGCAGCAACCCGTCTTCTTCCAACGCGGCACCGGCACCTGCCCCCGCCCCGACGCCCGCTCCCGGCACACCGACGACCCCGCCCGCCTCGGCCGGCAGCAATGCATGCGCGACGCAGCAGGCCGCCGTGCAGATGGCGGCGCAGGCCGCACCGGCAGAAGCGCCGATCGATCACCTGATCGTCAAGCTGAAGACGCTGACGGCCACGCGTGCGATGGCGGCCATCGACAACGGGACGCGGCTCGACGCGGTCATCCAGCGCTCGATGACGCGCTGGACGGCACCGGTCGCCGGCAGTGCACGTGCCTATGCGAGCACGGTCGGGCAAGCCCCGGTGAACGTGCAGGTCGAACGGACGATCTCGAACGGCGCGGCCGTGCTGTCGCTCGGCCAGCGCATGGCCGCCACCGACGCAGCCGCGCTCGCGCAGGCATTCGCGGCCGATTCGGACGTCGACTACGCGGAACCGGATCACCCGATGCAGATCCGCGACACGCCGAGCGATCCGCTCTACAACCAGCAGTGGTACCTGTCCGACCCGACCGCCGGCATCGACCTGCCGCCCGCCTGGAACGTGACCAAGGGTTCGCCGACCGTCGTCACGGCCGTGCTCGACACCGGCTACCGGCCGCATGCCGACCTCATGGGCAACCTGCTGTCCGGTTACAGCTTCATCAGCAACGTCAACACCAGCAACAACGGCCTGACCCGCAACCCTGACGCGACCGATCCGGGCGACTGGGTCACGCAACAGGAACTCGACAACGCAAACGGCCCGTACTATCACTGCGCGAGCCAGCCGAGCGACAGCAGCTGGCACGGCACGCGCGTGATGGGCGTGATCGGCGCGACCGCCAACAACGGCACCGGCATCGCCGGCGTGTCGTGGCTCGGCCAGATCCTGCCGGTGCGCGTGCTCGGCAAGTGCGGCGGCGTGACGAGCGACATCGCCGACGGGATGCGCTGGGCAGCCGGCATCCCGGTGAACGGCGTGCCGACGAACCCGCGCCCCGCGAAGGTCATCAACCTGAGCCTCGGCGGCGTCGGCGCATGCAGCACGACGTTCCAGCAGGCGATCGACGACGTGACCGCGAAGGGCGTGACCGTCGTCGTCGCGGCCGGCAACGACGGCCTGTCGACCGGGCTCGACCAGCCCGCGAACTGCCGCGGCGTGATCAGCGTCGGCGCCACCGACGCGACGGGCCGCCGGGCGTCGTTCAGCAACTTCGGCGCCGATGTCTCGCTGAGCGCGCCGGGCGTCAACATCCTGTCGACGTCGAACACCGGCACCACGACGCCGGGCTCGGACACCTACGGCCTCGCGAACGGCACCAGCCTCGCGACGCCGCAGGTGTCGGGCGTCGCCGCGCTGATGCTGTCGGTGAACGGCAACCTCACGCCCGCGCAGATCCAGCAGAAGCTGCAAGGCGGCGCGCGCACGACCAAGCTCGCGGCCGGCACGTCGTGCACCGCGATGCCGGCTGGCTCGGGCATCGTCGACGCAGGGGCCGCCATCGCGGCAGCGGGCCAGTAACCCGCCCCTGCTTCCACGCGGCCGCGCGCATGCCGATCACGCATGCGCGCGGCCGTTTCATTCGCGGCAATCCGGGGCCGCGCCGCGCACACGTCACCCCGATTACGCATCTCGAAATAACACCTGACAAAAGGGTTGACGCTTCGCACAGCGAGCCATTACCATCGCTCCCGTCAAATTACATGGAGTGTTCTGTGAACACCGATGCGAGTTGTAGTTGGTGCTTGACCAACTTGACTGCTGCCTGAGGAAAACGCGCAGAGCCTCGTCTTCTGCCGCATCCCGGGAAGCAGGATGCGGCGTCTTTCCAGCCTGACCACGGGCCGGATCTCCCGCCGAATTTTCGATGTTGTCGAATGCACGCGACGCGCCGTCGCGCGTGTGCGTTCGCGTTGCGCGCGGCGCCAGCCGCGTGCGCCCTCCGTTCGCGTGCCGTCCGGCCGCGCGCCCTCTTGCGTGCGCGGCTGCCGATCGCCCGTGCCGCCTATCCGCAACCGACAGGAGTGCAGATGAACTCAGACGACAGTAGTCGATTACCGCTCGCCGGTGCGACGCTGCGCATCGCCCCTCCGGCTGCACCGCACGCGCCGGCGAGCGTTCCATCCATCACCGATCCACAGCCGATCGCGCCTGACGCGACGCGGCGGGGAGCGCTCGTGCGTCGATAACGTCACGGTCGCTCCCCGCCCGCCGCCTCGTGCGCAAGGAGCGACTCATGACGACACGACACAACACCTCGCAGAAGAAACAGCGCGGCTTCATCAAGACCGGCGCCGGCCAGCAGAACGAACCGCGCATCATGCGCGTCGCGCAGGAAGCGGCCCGTCCGCTCGAAGACACGCTGAAGGCGCTGCATACCAGCACGCGCGGCCTCACCTACGACCAGGCCGCCGATCGCCTGCAGCACTACGGCCCGAACGAAATCGCGCACGACAAGCCGCCGCACTGGACGCGCCAGCTGCTGCTTTCCTTCCACAACCCGTTCGTCTACGTGCTGCTGGTGCTGGCCGCCATCAGCTTCTTCACCGACGTCTGGTTCGCCGCACCCGACGATCGCGACTACGTCGGCATGACGATCCTGCTGACGATGGTCACGATCAGCGCGCTGCTGCGCTTCGTGCAGGAATTCCGCTCGCTGCGCGCGGCCGAGAAGCTGAAGGCGATGGTCCGCACGACGGCCACCGTGCAGCGTTCCGTGACCGACACGTCCGAGCCGGCGCGCCGCGAAGTGCCGATGCGCGAAGTCGTGACCGGCGACATCGTGCACCTGTCGGCCGGCGACATGATCCCGGCGGACGTGCGCCTGCTCGCATCGCGCGACCTGTTCATCAGCCAGGCCGTGCTGACCGGCGAAGCGCTGCCCGTCGAGAAATACGACACGCTCGGCGCGGTGGCCGGCAAATCCGCGAGCTCGCCCGCGGACGGTGCGGCGAACGATGCATCGGCATCGCTGCTCGATCTCGAGAACGTCTGCTTCATGGGCACCAACGTCGTCAGCGGCACGGCGACGGCCGTCGTCGTCGCGACCGGCGAAGATACGTACTTCGGCTCGCTCGCGCGCAACGTCGTGAGCCACAAGCGCATCGAGACGAGCTTCGACCGCGGCGTCGCAAGCGTGAGCTGGCTGCTGATCAAGTTCATGTTCGTGATGGTGCCGATCGTGTTCATGATCAATGGGCTGACCAAGGGCGACTGGCTGAGCGCGCTCACGTTCGCGCTCGCGGTGGCCGTGGGCCTCACGCCCGAGATGCTGCCGATGATCGTCAGCGCGAACCTCGCGCGCGGCGCGGTCGCGATGGCGCGCCGCAAGGTCGTCGTGAAACGCCTGAACTCGGTGCAGAACTTCGGCGCGATGGACGTGCTGTGCACCGACAAGACCGGCACGCTCACGCAGGACAAGATCATCCTCGAGCATCACCTCGACCTGTCGGGCCACAAGAACGAGGACATCCTGCGGCTCGGCTGGCTGAACAGCTTCCACCAGAGCGGCCAGAAGAACCTGATCGACATCGCGGTCGTCGCACGTGCCGACGAGATCGGCGAGCGCGTGAAGCCGCAGGGCTACAAGAAGATCGACGAACTGCCGTTCGACTTCGTCCGGCGTCGCCTGTCGGTCGTCGTCGAGGATACGCGCGGCACGCACCTGCTGATCTGCAAGGGCGCGGTCGAGGAGATGCTGGCCGTCTCCACCCACGTGCAGGATGAGGACGGCGTGCGTCCGCTCGACTTCGTCGCGCGCAAGCGGCTGCTCGAACAGGCCAGCGCATACAACGAGGACGGCTTCCGCGTGCTCGTGCTCGCGACGCGCACGATCCCGCGCGGCGACGAGCGCGAGCAGTACCGCACCGCCGACGAACACGACCTCGTCGTGCGCGGCTTCCTGACCTTCCTCGACCCGCCGAAGGAATCGGCTGCGCCCGCACTCGCCGCGCTGCGCGAAAACGGTGTCGCGGTGAAGGTGCTGACGGGCGACAACCCGATCGTCACGATGAAGGTATGCCGCCAGGTCGGCCTCGAACCCGGCAAGCCGATTCTCGGCACGGAGATCGAAGCGCTCGACGACGCGACGCTCGCGCAGGTCGTCGAACGCACGACGGTGTTCGCGAAACTGACGCCGCTGCAGAAGGCTCGCATCGTCAAGGCGCTGCAGGCGAACGGCCACACGGTCGGCTTCCTCGGCGACGGCATCAACGACGCCCCCGCGCTGCGCGACGCCGACGTCGGCATCTCGGTCGACAGCGGCGCCGACATCGCGAAGGAAACCGCCGACATCATCCTGCTCGAAAAGAGCCTGATGGTGCTCGAGGAAGGCGTGATCAAGGGCCGCGAGACGTTCGGCAACATCCTGAAGTATCTGAACATGACCGCGAGCTCGAACTTCGGCAACGTGTTCTCGGTGCTCGTCGCCAGCGCGTTCCTGCCGTGGGAGCCGATGCTCGCGACGCAGCTGCTCGTGCTGAACCTGATCTACGACACGTCGCAGATGCTGCTGCCGTGGGACAAGATGGACCCCGAGTTCCTGAAGAAGCCGCGCAAGTGGGAAGCCGGCAACATCAGCCGCTTCATGCTGTGGGTCGGGCCGACGTCGTCGGTGTTCGACATCACGACGTACATCCTGATGTGGACGGTATTCGGCGCGGGTGCGATGTATCACCTGAACGGCGGTTCGGGCGGCCAGATCGTGATGAACTCCGGCTGGTTCATCGAGAGCCTCGTGTCGCAGACGCTCGTCGTGCACCTGCTGCGCACGCAGAAGATTCCGTTCCTGCAGAGCACGGCCGCGCTGCCGGTGCTGCTGTCGACGTTCACCGCGATCGCGATCGGCTGCTGGCTGCCGTTCTCGCCGTTCGCGGAGTCGCTCGGCTTCATGCACCTGCCGGGCACCTTCTGGCTGTGGCTCGCCGCGACGATGGTCGGCTATATCCTGCTCGCGCAGATCGTCAAGACGATCTACGTGCGCCGCTACAAGCAGTGGTTCTGATTCCGTTCGGATGACGATGTACCGGCCCGCGCAACGCGCGCGGGCCGGCCTTTCACGACGCTCTATCGGTAATGTGATGAAAAGAATCCTTCCGCTCGCCGCCGCGAGCGCACTCCTCGCACCGTTCGACGCCTATCCGGCTCACCCGCTCGTCAGCGACGATACGGGCACGCAGGGCAATGCGAACTGGCAGTTCGAGTTCAACGCCGAGGAAACCTCGAAACAGGACGACAACGGCCGCCACCAGCTATGGAACGCGACGCTCACGCGCGGGTTCGGCGAACACGTCGACCTCTACGTCAACGCGCCTTATACGCATCTGCAAACACGGACCGACGAGAACGGCGCGGGAATCGGCGATGTCGAGATCGGCATGAAATGGCGCTTCGTCGAACGCGGGCCGCTGTCGCTCGCGCTGAAACCGAAGGTGACGATGCCGACCGGCAACGACGGCCGCGGGCTCGGCACCGGCCGCGTCGGCACCGGCGCGACGCTGCTCGCGCAGGCCGACATCGCTCGCTTCTCGCTGCTTGCGAATGCGGGCCTCACTTACCAGCCGAATCGCCAGGGCGACCTGACGTCGATCTGGGCCGTGTCGGGCGCGGCGATCTACAAGGCGACCGACAAGCTGCAGATCGTGGCCGACATCGGCACGTCGCGCAACACGGAGCGCGGCGCCGGCGCGAATCCCGCATTCGCGATCGCGGGCGCGATCTATTCGCCGAAGCCGTGGCTCGATCTCGACATCGGCTACCGGCGCGGGCTGAACGACCAGACCTATCGTCATTCGGTGATGGGCGGCGTGACGGCGCGCTGGTGACAGGCAGGTATGCGGCATCGAACCGCATACCGAACCGCCAGACGACGGGCCGCTTCCAGCGGCCCGTTTTTCATTGCGTGTCGTTCGCGCCGAACAATTGCGCGCACACGGCGCGCCCTTCGTCGGTCAGCGCGGCGCTGCCGGTGCCGTCTTCGTTCAGCGTCGTCGCACTCAGGCCCGCGGCGTCGAGCTGCGTCAGCACGCGGCGCAGCGTGCTCATCGGCAGTTGCGTGCGTTTCGCGATCTTCGGCAGCGACCAGGTCTTGCCGGCCGGATCGCTCGCGGCGTCGTTCAGCGTTGCGAGCGTCGCGACGAGTGCGGGATCGAGCGGGGATTCGTCGGATTCTGAGGTCATCGGTTCGGTCCGTAGCAGACAGGTATTCATTCGCGCATTCAGCGCCGATTGCGGAGACTATATCGCTTCGCCCGTCAGGCGTCCTTGATCGCGGCACGCATGAACGACACGAAGCGCGTGGTCACGGGATCGTCGCGATCCGACCGCCACGCGAGCCCGACGCGCCACTTTGCGTCCCGGCCATCGAGCGGCAGCACTGTCGCATCGCGCAGCAGGTACTGTGCGCGCGACGGAATGAACGCGACGCCGACACCGGCCGCGACCGACGTCAGCACCGACTGCACGTCCTCGGCCTGCTGCGTCACGTGCGGCACGAAGCGGCGCTCGACGCACCATCGATCGATCTGCGCGGCGAGCCCCGGGCCCCGCGCACGCTGCAGCGCGATGAAGCCGATCTCGTTGAGCACGTCGAGATCGGCCGGCACGCGCTTGAAGCCGAGATGCGGCGGCACCGCCAGCGCGAGCCCCTCGTCGATCACCTTGAACGACGACAAACCTTCGTCGGACGGCAGGCGCAGAAACCCGGCATCGAGCTTGCCCGCGCGCAGCCGGCGTGTCTGCTCGGACGACGACAGGTCGCTCAACGTGACCGCAATGCCCGGATTGCGGCGACGAAACTCCGCGACCCGCTTCGGCACGATCGTCAGCACCGACAGGCAAATGCCGAGCCGCAGATGCCCGCGCTGCCCGCTGGTCGCCTCCCGTGCGCGCGCGAGGATCTCGTCGGCATCGCGCACGAGCGCCTGCGCGTCGGGCAGGAAACGCTCGCCGAACGGCGTCAGCTCCGCGCCGTGCCGCCCGCGCTCGAACAGCTTGCCGCCGAGGCTCGCCTCCAGCGCACCGATCTGCTTGCTCAGTGCCGGCTGGCTCATGTGCAGCGCATCGGCCGCGCGGCTGAAATGGCACAGCTCGGTGACGGTCAGGAACGTACGCAGCAGTTTCAATTCCATTCTTAAAAGGAATCGTAACGATTGAAACATTCATTTTACCGATTGAATGCAATGACGTTCAATACGGGCATGCCCTTCCCGGAACCGACTGTCATGCCCCTCGATCATGCCGCCGACTGCGTGGCCGACCAGCCGTGCGATACGGCCGTCGCGAACGAACGCACCGCCGCGGCCGATACGCGTGCGCCGAAACGTCGTGCCGAACGCAGCGACGGACGCAGCCGCCGTTTTCGCTTCGGCGATGCGCTCGACGACCCGCCGCCGCGCGTGGTAACGGGGGCGATCGCGATCAGTTTCGCGGTCGTGTCGCGGCGGAACTGGCCGCGATAAGAGGATCGACAGCAAACCACCAGCAGATCGTCTCCCACCGGCTGGATCTCGTGAATATCGAACGGTTCGTTGTCGACGACGAGATCGAGCAGCGTGTCGCCGTCCCGCCACGCAATCAAGCGATGGCGCTGCGCATCCGAGGGTGTCGTGATCGCGAACGAAGCGCCGTCGGAGCGTGTCCGGTCATCGAGCGGTTCCAGTGCAAATGCCGCGTACAACGCATCGTCCGCGCCGACGTTGAAGGCAACGAGTTCACCTGTCGCGGACAGGCTGTCGATCGATGCAAGCGGCAGCACGGGCAACGCATGCGGTTGGCGTGACATGGGTTCTCCTGACGATGAGCTCGCCATCTTGCCGGCCGTACCATCGTTTGTCACGCCGGCGCGACATATCGACGCAAAACGCGGCACACCGCGGCGGCCGCCGGCAAAACAGCGCGCCGACGGCCGGCCGCTATCGTCATCCTCTCGCGAACGACCTTATAATTTCCCGCACCCGCTGACCGCCCATGCATTCCGCGCCGCCACCTCGCGCGTGGAAAGGAGACTTTCGCTTGACCGGCCTCATCGCGCGCGTGCCTCGCGCCCGGACCACGCTGATCCTCGCCCTCTCGTTCCTGCTGCTCGCGTTCGCCGCGAACGTGTCCGCGCAGCGCGTGCAGCCGCATCGCACCGCGCAGGCCCACGCGCATCCGCACAAGAAAGCCGTCAAGAAGAAACCCCACCGCAAGCACAAGGCGGTCAAGCATCGTCGCCCGAGTGCGAAGCATCAGACGATCAAGCGTCACGCCGCCCCGGCCCCGCATCGCCGCGCGAAGCGCACGAACGCCGTCCGCCCGCGCCCGGCCGCCGCGAAACCGCGCCTGATGGCAAGCTGCGGCTACTCCCCGCGCGCGCTCAATACCTTGCATTCACGTGCGGCCTACGTGCTCGACGTCGACTCCGGCACGCCGCTGCTGGCGCGCAACGCACGCACGGTGCGGCCGATCGCGTCGATATCGAAGCTGATGACGGCCGTCGTCGCGCGCGACGCCGACCGTCCGCTGAACGGCGTGCTGCGCGTCACCGCGCGCGACCGCGACACGATCAAGTTCACCGGGTCGCGCCTGCAGGTGGGCTCGGAACTGTCGCGCCGCGAAATGTTCCATATCGCGCTGATGTCGTCGGAAAACCGCGCGGCCGCTGCGCTGAGCCGCGACTATCCGGGCGGGCGCGCCGCGTTCGTCAACGCGATGAATCGCGAAGCGCGCCGGCTCGGCATGCGCCATACGCACTTCCGCGAGCCGACCGGCCTGTCGCCGCACAACGTGTCGACGGCCGAGGATCTCGCGAAGCTCGTCGGCGCGGCGGCGCAGGACCCGCTGATCCGCTATTTCTCGACGGATACGTCGACCACCGTGCGCCCGGGCGACGGCGAGCTGGTGTACGTGAATTCCGACCCGCTCGTCCGCTACCGCCGCCTGCCGATCCGGCTGCAGAAAACCGGCTTCATCAACGAGTCCGGGCACGGCGTCGTGATGCGCATGCGTGTGAAGGGCCGCCGCGAAACGGTCGTGCTGCTCGGCGCACCGACGCGTGCGGGCGTCTCGAGCGATGCCATCAAGATCCATCGCTGGCTGTCCTGCTCGATCCGGTGAGCGCGCGGGCGGCCGGCGCATTCACCTACGGGAGCGCAGCCATGCAGGACGAATACCGCTTCAACGCCTTCGGCCGTCTACTCGCCGTCGTGCGCAAGGACGGCCGCTGGGCCGTGTTCGATCTCGGCACCGAAGGCAAGCGACGCGCGGCCAACCTGCACATTCCGTCCGCGCTCGCCGCCGACGAACTCGCGCAATACCTCGGCGACCTGCTGCACGAAAACGCGACCCCGAGATACAACGAGGTCGTACCGGTCCCGCTCCGCGGCGCGTAACCGCACACCCGGCCGTACCTCGACCCGGCGGTCAATTCGACAGTTAAACTTGCAAGTTTAACTGTCGTGTTCTATGATCCGCCGCATGAACCCTCCACGCAAATCCGGCGTTTCCGCCCATATCGTCGCTGCCGACCTGACCCTCGCGGTCGGCCAGCTGATCCGCCGGCTCCGCTCCGCGATCGAATCCGACGGGCTCGGCATGTCCCAGACGAGCGCGCTCGCGCGACTCCAGCGGCACGGGCCGATGACGACCGCCGATCTCGCGCGCGCCGAAGCGATGAAGCCTCAATCGATGAAGGCGATTCTCGCGAGCCTCGAGGAAGACGGTCTCGTCGAGCGCGAACCGCATCCGACCGACGGCCGCCAGATCCTGTTCCGGCTGACCGCGGCCGGCCTCGACGCGCGGCTCAAGCGCAACGCCGCCAAGCACAAGTGGCTCGGTGCCGCGATCGAGCAGCTCGACCCCGCAGACATCGACACGCTCGCCGCCGCAATCCCGCTGATCCGCCGCATCGGCGAGCAGTGAACCCGGCCCGCGCGCCCCGCGGCATTCGCGCGCACGGCTTTCCTCGTCCCTTCCACGGAGCCCCCATCATGAGCGCAACCCGTCTCGACACGAACACGGCACTCGTCGTCATCGACCTGCAGAAAGGCATCGTCGCCCTCCCCACCGCGCACCCGGTCGCGCCGGTGATCGCCCACGCCCGCGAACTGCTCGACGCCTTCCGCAGCCGCGGCCTGCCGGTCGTGCTGGTCAACGTCGCGGGCGGCGCACCGGGCCGCACCGAGCAATCGCCGCCCGTGGCGCAGCTCCCCGCCGACTGGACCGAACTCGTGCCCGAACTGAACCGCCAGCCGAGCGACCACGTCGTGACGAAGCGGACCTGGGGCGCCTTCACCGGCACCGGTCTCGACGCGCACCTGAAGGCAGCCGGCGTCACGCAGATCGTGCTGGCGGGCGTCGCGACGAGCATCGGCGTCGAATCGACCGCGCGACAGGCGCACGAGCTCGGCTACAACGTGACGCTCGCCATCGACGCGATGACCGACCTCAAGGCGGACGCTCACGTCAACAGCGTCGAGCGGCTGTTCCCGCGCCTCGGCGAAACGGGCACGACGCAGGACATCGTCGCGCTGCTCGACCGGCGCGGCGCGTGAGCGACCCACGCATCCAGCCGGCGCCGGGCCACGCGGCCGGCCGGCTCGATCCGTCGATCTGGAAAGTCAGCACGGTCGCGACGCTCGGCTCGCTGCTGTCTCAGCTCGATGCGACGATCGTCAACGTGTCGCTGTCGAGCCTCGCGACCGACCTGCATGCGAGCCTGTCGACGATCCAGTGGGTGACGAGCGGCTACCTGCTCGCGCTGACGCTGGTGTTGCCGCTGAGCGGCTGGCTCGTCGACCGCATCGGCGCGAAGGCGCTGTATCTGTGGTGCTTCTCGGCGTTCACGCTCACGTCGGCCCTGTGCGGGCTCGCGTGGTCCGCGCCGTCACTGATCGCCTTCCGCGTGCTGCAAGGGGTCAGCGGCGGGCTGCTCGCGCCGATGGCGCAGATGATGATCGCGCGTGTCGCCGGCCAGCAGATGGCGCGCGTGATCGGCTACGCGGCCGTGCCCGTGCTGCTCGCGCCGATCCTCGGCCCGGTCGTGGCCGGCGCGATCCTGCAACATGCGTCGTGGCGCTGGCTGTTTCTCGTGAACCTGCCCGTCGGCGTGCTGGCGCTCGCGCTGGCCGCGCGGTTCCTGCCCGCCGACCGTAACGACGCGCCACGGCGCACGCTCGACTGGGTCGGCCTCGCGTTGCTGTCGCCGGGGCTCGTGCTGTTCCTGTACGGCATCGAGCGGATCAACGAAGCGCCCGGCGTCGCGGCGATCGTCGTGTCGGCGCTGTTGCTCGCCGCCTTTCTGCGGGTCGAGACGCGCAACGGCGACGATGCGCTGATCGACCTTGCGCTGTTTCGCGGCAAGGTGTTCGGCGCGGCCGCGTCGACGCAGTTCCTGTCGAACGGCGCGCTGTTCGCGGGCCAGATGCTGATTCCGGTGTTCCTGATCCAGGCGTGCGGGCGCACGCCCGGCGAAATGGGCTGGCTGCTCGCGCCGATGGGCCTCGGCATGCTCGTCACGTATCCGTCGATGGGCGCGCTGACGAGCCGGTTCGGCGTGCGCCGGCTGGCCTCCGCCGGCGCGTTGCTCGCACTCGCCGCGACGCTGCCGTTCGTGTTCCTCGCGCTGACCGGCTACGATCCTTACCTGCTCGTGCCGGCGCTGTTCCTGCGCGGCATGGGCCAGAGCGCGATCGGCGCGCCGTCGATCGCCGCCGCGTACGCATCGGTCGAGCGCCGCAACCTGCCGATGGCGACGACCTCGCTCAATATCGTGCAGCGTCTCGGCGGCCCGACGTTCACCACCGTGTGCACGCTGTTCCTCGCATGGCGGCTGCAAGTCGAATCGGCGGCGGGCGGCGGCACGCCGGCGAACGCGTATGCGTGGGCGTTCGGCCTGCTTTGCGTGCTGCACGCGGCAAGCGTCGTCACGACGCTGCGCCTGCCTCTGTGGTCGGCCGGTGCGAGCGGGCAGCCGGCCGGCACCGCGCGCGCCGGTTCGCGCTGACCTTCGGGCGGCCACACGACACGTTCGTGCCGCCCCGCTACGGCAGCCACATCGGCACGATCGAGATCACGAGCAGCATGCCGAGCGCCGCATTCAGGCAGTGCCACTGCCGCTCCGTGCGCAGCACCCGCGCGAACAGCAGCCCGGCGAAACACCAGAGCGACAGCGACGCCATCGCGGCCACGCCGAACGCCAGCCCGAGCAATATGCCGAGGCGGGCCGGGCCGGACGCGAGCGCGGCAAACGACGCGGCCGCACCGAGCGTCATCGCCCAGCCTTTCGGGTTGTGCCAGAGCATCCAGACGCCGCTGAGGAATCCCTGCGGCCGGTGCACCTCCGCATCGAGTCGCGGCTTGCCGCCGCGCCCGATGCGCACGGCCAGCCACACGAGGTACACCGAACCGACCGCCTTCATCACGAGTTGCAACGCGGGCAGCGCGAGCAGCACGCCGCCGAGCCCGGCCGCCGCAGCAGCGGCCATCGACGCCAGGCCGGCCGCGATGCCCGCCATCATCGGCAGCGAACGCCGGTAGCCGAAATGCGCGCCCGACGCAGTGGCGAGCGTCGTCGCGCCGCCCGGCGTCACGGTGGACACGGTCACGAACAGCATCAGCGGCAGGTAGTCTCGGAACGGCACGGCAGCTCCCGGTTGGCGTCGTCGAAGCCCTGTTTTACGCGCGATCCCGCCATTACGACAGCGAAAGCTTTTTATGCCTGTCATTAGCGCTCATAATGCGTCGCATGGCACGTCATCTCGACCTCGCGCTGCTGCGCGCCTTCGTCACGGTCGCCGATCATCGCAGCATGACGGCGGCCAGCCGCGCGCTGCACCTGACGCAAGGCGCGATCAGCCAGCAGGTTGCGCGGCTCGAAGCGCTGGCCGGCCCGCTGTTCGTCCGCGAGCACCGCAACCTGCTGCTCACGGCGGACGGCGAGCGGTTGCTCGGGCAGGCGCGCCGGCTGCTCGCCGTGCACGATGCGCTGCTGGCCGACATGACGGCCGGCGCGGTCGACGGCACCGTGCGCCTCGGCGCACCGCAGGATCTCGTCGGCACCTGTCTCGCGCCGATCCTGAAGGGTTATGCGCAGGCGCATCCGCAGGTCGCGCTCACGCTCGTGTGCGAGGCGTCGCCGGAGCTGCACCGGGGGCTCGCGCAGGGCGAACTCGACGTCGCGCTGATCGAGGCGCCGGTCGGGCCGTCACGCGGCGAGTGCATCGCCGTCGACCGCCTGGTCTGGGTCGGTGCGAAAGGCGGCACCGCGTACCGGAACACGCCGCTGCCCGTATCGATGGTCGCGCCGACCTGCGCGTTCCGCCCGACGGTGCTCGACGCGCTGCGCGGCTGCGATCGCGCGTGGCGCACCGTGTTCGAGAACGGCAGCATCGACGCCACCACCGCGACCGTGCGCTCCGACCTCGCCGTGACCGCGTGGCTCGCGTCGACCGTGCCGGCCGACCTCGACATCCTGCCGGCCGGCAGCGGCCTGCCCGCGCTGCCGAACTTCGCGATCAACCTTCATCTGCCGCGCGGCCAGCACACGCCGGCCGCGACGGAACTCGCACGCCACCTGCGCAACGGCTTCGCGCGCTTGCGCGCGGCCGCCTAGCGCGGGCCGACGCTACACGGTGCCCGGCTCCTGCGGCGCCGGCGTCGTGCCGGCGGCCTCGAGCGCCTGGTGCAGCGTCGGGAAGATGCACGACGCGCCGACGATCTCCGTGATCCGGTGGCGATCCATGTCCGCGCGCAGGTAGCGGTTGACACGCCCGAACAGCACGCCGATCCCGCGCGCGTGCAGCATCCTGACGAGATCGGTCAGCGTGCGTGCGGCCGAATAATCGATGTCGGTGACGGCCCCCGCATCGACGACGAACCAGCGCGCCGGCACCGGCGCCGCATCGACGAGCTCGGTCACTTCGGCGGCGAACAGGTGATCGTTCGCGAAAAACAGGTCGGAGCCGAACCGGTAGACGATCAGCCCCGGCGCCGTCATCGCCCCCCGCCGCGTGGGCACCGGCTGCCATCTTCCGTTCCCTTCGACCGGTTCGAGCACCATCGTGTGCGGCTGGTAGCTGTGGCGCACGTGCCGCATCAGCGACAGCGCGACGGCCAGCAGGATGCCGTGCTCGACGCCGACCGTCACGACGGCCACGGCCGTGACCAGCGCAAGCGTGAACTCGCCGGGGCTTTCCTTGCGGATCGCGGCGAGGCTGCGCACGTTGATCAACCCGAGCGCGATCGTGAACACGATGCCGGCCAGCACCGCATGCGGCAGATACTGCAGGTAGGTGCTGAAGAACAGCAGCACGACGGCGACGACCGCAGCAAACGCGAGATGCCCGATCTGGCTGCGCACGCCCGCGCCGTCGGCCATCGCTGTCTGCGTCGGGCTGCCGTTGACGACGAACGCGCCGCCCACCGCCGCCGCGGCGTTCGCGGCCGCGAGGCCGAGGATGTCGGCATTGGTATCGACGTCCTCGCGATACCGCTGCGCGAACACGCGCGCGGCGGCCGCGCTCTGCGCAATGATCATCACGAAACACGACGCGGCGACCGGCACGAGATCGAGGAACTGCTGCCACGTGACGGACGGCCAGCGCAACGGCGGCAGCCCGCCCGCGACCGGCCCGAGCACCGCGATGCCGTGCGCGGCGAATCCGAACATGCTGCTCGCCGCGATGCTGCCCGCGACCGCGATCATCGGCATCGGCACGCGCGGCAGGAACCGCTTGCCGGCGAGAATCGCGACGACGACGAGCGCCGCGAGCGCGAACGTCGGCCGGTTCGTGTGGACGAGATGCGTGACGACGTAGTCGAGCTGCGCGAGGCTGCGCGACGCCGGGTACGGTACGGCCAGCCCGAGCATGTCGCCGAGCATCGCGATCGACACTTGCACGCCGACGCCGGCGAGAAAGCCGACCAGCACCGTGCGCGACAGGAAATCGGCGAGAAAACCGAGCTTGAAGATGCGCGCGAGCAGCAGCATCGCGGCGGTCAGCAGCGCGACCATGCCGGCCAGCGCCACGTATTCGGCGCTGCCGGCCGGCGCCATCGACGACAGCCGGCTCGCGAAGATCGTCGCGGTCGCGGAATCGGCGGCCACCACCAGATGCCGCGACGCGCCGAAGATCGCGAACGCGACGAGCGGCAGGAACACCGTGTAGAGGCCCGTGACGGCCGGCATGCCGGCGATGCGCGCGTAGCCGAGCACCTGCGGGATGTCCATCGACGCGAGCGAAATGCCCGCGAGAATGTCGCGGATGGCCCCGGCACGGCGGATCGGGAGGATGCCTTTCAGCAGCCGCACGCCTGACGGGCGGCTTTCGTTGGAATCTTGCATGCGTGAAGTGCGTGAATACGGGGTGACGTGGTTCGCGAAGTCGTTCGCGCATCGTGCCCCCGGCAGGCATCGCATGGCAAGTGCGCGAAAACGGCACGTGTCGCTCACCGTCGACGGAGGGCCCGCGCGCCAAGGCGGACGGCACGTCGACAACCTTGCGACGCCCGCATGATTGCATGGATCGCCGTGCACGCGCACTGAAGCGCACAGGCCCGCCGCGGCGGCGTCGCGCCGATTCCGGACGAACCGTCGGCGCATCCGGCAACCCGCACGCGCACCGGCTTGCGGTGACGCGCTTTCGTCATCCGCCGTCACCCGATTGCAGAGGAGACCTGCGCAATGGTGAGCCGATCCGGGAGCCGCTCACCACGCATTCACGGCGACGTGCCTGGAACCCGATGGCACAATCACGGTCCCTTTCATGTGCCCTTCACCGGGCGCGCGTCGCGTCGCGGCGCCGATTCAACGCACGAGAAGGCCCCTGTTTGCCCCTATGACCCTGAACGAATCCTGGTTTGAGCCGCTCGTCGGCATCCTCATCCTGCTCGCCGCCGCCGGCGCGATCACCGCCGTCGTCCATTTCCTGCTGTTCCGCGTGGTCGCGCGGCTCGCGCGGCTTTCCGCCACGCGCGTCGACGACGCGCTGTTCGAGTTCGGCGCATTCAAGTGGCTGAACCGCATCGTCCCGTTCGTCGTGATCAAGCTCGGGCTCGGCGCGGTGCCCGGCATTCCCGATACGGCCGCGCAGGTCGCCGACAAGGCGCTGTTCGCGCTGATCGTGTTCCTCGTGACGATGACCGTGAGCGCGACGCTTTCGGCGCTCGAACACACGCATCGCACGTACCAGCGCGACCAGCCGCGCCTGTCGCTGAAAGGCGCGATGCAGCTCGTCAAGCTCGTGATGTTCATCACGGCCGCGCTCGTCGTGATCGGCGACGCAACCGGCAAGCAGATCGGCCTGCTGCTGTCCGGCATCGGTGCGATGTCGGCGGTGCTGATGCTGATCTTCAAGGACACGCTGCTCGGCCTCGTCGCGGGCGTGCAGCTGTCGTCGAACGACATGCTGCGGATCGGCGACTGGATCACGATGCCGTCGGCCGGCGCGGACGGCACGGTCATCGACATCACGCTGAATACCGTCAAGGTCGCGAACTTCGATCACACGATCATCACGGTGCCCACGTGGAAACTGATCACCGAGAGCTACCAGAACTGGCGCGGGATGACCGAGGCAGGCGGGCGCCGCATCAAGCGCGCGCTGTTCGTCGACGCGACGAGCGTGCGTTTTCTGTCGAACGACGAGATCGAACGGCTCGAACGCCTGACGCTGCTGAAGGACTATCTCGAGGACAAGGTCGACGCGATCGAGCAATGGAACGGCACGCTCGGCGCGGCCGGCGACTGCCCGGCGAACCGCCGCCAGCTGACGAATCTCGGCACGTTTCGCGCGTATGTCGCGAACTACCTGAAGGGCCATCCGCGCATCCGCCGCGACATGACCTGCATGGCGCGGCAACTGCCGCTCACGGCCGAAGGCATTCCGCTCGAACTGTACTGCTTCACCGACACGACGACCTGGGTCGACTATGAAGCCATCCAGTCCGACCTGTTCGATCACCTGATCGCGGTGCTGCCGGAATTCGGGCTGCGCGTGTACCAGCACCCGTCGGGTTTCGACATGCGGCAGATGGCCGGCGTCGTGCAAGCCCGGCAAGCCGGGCTGCAGGCGCCGCACGCGGGATGACGCGCGACACGGCGGCCGGTCATCGGCCGCCTGCCGCCGGGCATGGCGGCGCTCACCGCGCCGCGCACTCCGACGCGAGCCGCCCGAGCACCTTCAGCGCATCCTCGATCTGCCGCGACCACGGATAGCTGTAGTTGAGCCGGATGAAATGCCGGTAATCGGTGCCGGCCGAGAACATGTGCCCGGGCCCGACCGTGATCCGCTCCGCGAGGGCCAGCGCATACAGCTTCATCGCGTCGACCTGCTTCGGCAGCTCGACCCACAGCACATACCCGCCCTGCGGCTGCGACAGCCGCGTACCCTCCGGAAAGAAGCGCCGCACCATCGCGCTCATCAGGTTCGCCTGCTGCGCATACAGCTTGCGCATGCGCCGCAGGTGAAAGTCGTAGCCGTCGTGTTTCAGGTACTCGGCGATCGCGAGCTGCTCGATCGCGGGCGTCGCGAGCGTGTTCAGGAATTTCAGCTTCTCGACCTGGTCGCGGTAGCGGCCCGGCATCGCCCAGCCGATCCGGTAGCGCGGCGACAGGCTCTTCGTGAACGACGCGCAATGCAGCACGAGCCCGTCGCGGTCGAACGACTTCAGTGCGCTCGGTGTCGTGTCGCCGAAGTGCAGCTCGTGATAGACGTCGCTCTCGATCGCCGGCACGTCGTGCTTCGCCAGCAGCTCGACGAGCGCGCGCTTGCGCGCGTCGGGCATCTGGAAGCCGAGCGGATTCTGGAAATTCGGCATCACCATGCACGCGGCGATGCGCTCGCGTTCGAGGATGCGTTCGAGCGCGTCGAGATCGATGCCGTCTCCCGGATGCGTCGCGACTTCCAGCGCACGCATGCCCATCCGCTCGATCGCGTGCAGCATCGCGTAGAACGTCGGCGACTCCACCGCGATCGTGTCGCCCGGCCGCGCGACGGCCTGCAGGCACAGGTTGATCGCTTCCGTCGCGCCGATCGTCACCACGATCTCGCCGGGTTCGACCGCGATCCCGCGCTCCGCGTAACGCCGCGCGATCTGGCGGATCAGCTCCTGGTTGCCGGGCGGCAGATCGTCGATCACGCCCCAGCGGGTGCGGCGGCGGCCGATCGTCTGCGCATAACGCGCGAGACGCTGCACCGGAAACTGCGACGCATCGGGATACGGCGAGCCGAGCGGCACCGCGTCGTCGCGCGCGATCGAACGCAGCGTCGACAGCACGAGCCGGCTCACGTCCACGGCCGACGGTTCCGCGGCCGGCGCCGACATGTGCAGTTCGGCCTCGGCGGGCGCCGACGCGCGCGCACGGACGAAGTAGCCCGATTGCGGCCGGCTCTCGATCAGGCCGCGGCTTTCCAACACGAGGTACGCGCGCAGCACGGTCGTGACGCTGAGCTGCTGCTGCCGGCTCGCCTGTCGCACCGACGGAATCCGCTCGCCGGGCCGGTATACGCCACGCTCGATCTGCGCCTGGAGATCGTCGGCCAGTTGTTCGTAACGCTTCACGCGCCTCCCTTTCAACTTCCCTTCAACAACACAGTTGCGATCCGCACTGCCTGAATGGCCGCAACTGTACTCTTTTTTGAAGCGAACAGGTGTACACACAGCCGGACGGGGCCCGCGCGTACTCTGCGGCCATCGACCCCGACACCCGTTGCATCATGAAAAAGAAATCCGCTACCGCGCGCATCGAACCGTACACTCACCCGGCCGCCGGCTGGGGGGCGCTGAAGGCCGTCACGATCAACCTGATCAAGGAAAAGGTCGCCGGCGGCAACTACCGCACGCTGCTGCGCCAGAACCAGCCGGACGGCTTCGACTGCCCGGGCTGCGCATGGCCCGACCGCCAGCACGCATCGACGTTCGAATTCTGCGAAAACGGCGTGAAGGCCGTGGCCGCCGAAGCGACCAGCAAGCGCGTGACGCCCGATTTCTTCGCCGCGCACACGGTCACCGAGCTGCTCGAACAGACGGACTTCGAACTCGAGCAGCACGGCCGGCTCACCGACCCGATGGTGTACGACGCGCAGACCGACCGCTACGTGCCGATCGCGTGGGACGACGCATTCGAACTGATCGCGCGCCACCTGCGCGCGCTGCCCGATCCGAACCAGGCCGCGTTCTACACGTCCGGGCGCGCGAGCAACGAAGCGGCGTTCCTGTACCAGTTGCTCGTGCGGCTGTACGGCACGAACAACTTTCCCGACTGCTCGAACATGTGCCACGAGGCGACGAGCCGCGGGCTGCCGCCGTCGGTCGGCGTCGGCAAGGGCACCGTCACGCTCGACGATTTCGAGCACGCCGACACGCTGCTGATCTTCGGCCAGAACCCGGCCACCAACCACCCGCGGATGATGGGCGAGCTGCGCGAATGCGCGAAGCGCGGTGCGACGATCGTGTCGATCAACCCGCTGAAGGAGCGCGGCCTCGAACGTTTCGCCGATCCGCAAAGCCCGATCGAGATGCTGACGATGTCGGGCACGAAGATCGCATCGACGTTCATCCAGCCGACGATCGGCGGTGACTTCGCGCTGATCAAGGGGATGGCGAAGCGCGTGCTCGAACTCGACGACGCCGCGCGCGCCGCCGGTGCGCCGCGCGTGCTCGACACCGCGTTCATCGGCGAGCACACGGCCGGCTTCGACGCGTTTGCCGACGATCTTCGCAACGAAAGCTGGTCCGCGCTGACCGCCGAAAGCGGCGTGCCGTACGAACAGATCGACAGCCTCGCGCAGCTCTACGCGCGCAGCGAACGCGTGATCGCGACGTGGGGAATGGGCATCACGCAGCACAAGCATTCGGTCGCGACCGTGCAGATGCTGACGAACCTGATGCTGATGCGCGGCAACATCGGCCGCCCCGGCGCCGGCCTGTGCCCGGTGCGCGGCCACTCGAACGTGCAGGGCAACCGCACGGTCGGGATCGAGGAAAAGCCGTCGCAGGCGTTCCTCGACCGGCTCGGCCACGTGTTCGATTTCGAACCGCCGCGCCACCACGGCTACGACGTCGTCGAGACGATCGAAGGCATGCTCGAAGGCCACGTGAAGGTGCTGATCGGCCTCGGCGGCAACTTCGCGATGGCGACGCCCGACACGCCGCGCACGTGGGAAGGCATGCGCCGCTGCGATCTTTCCGTGCACATCACGACGAAGCTGAACCGCAGCCACCTGATCCACGGCCGCGACGCGCTGATCCTGCCGACGCTCGGCCGCACCGAGATCGACCTGCAGGACAACGTCGCGCAAGGCGTGACGGTCGAGGATTCGATGAGCATGGTCCACGTGTCGTACGGGATGAACAAGCCGGCCTCGCCGAACCTGATGTCGGAGCCCGCGATCGTCGCACACATCGGCCATGCGCTGTTCGGCAGCGGCAAGGTCGACTGGCTCGCCTACAAGGACGATTACGCGAAGATTCGCGACGCGATCGAGGCCACCCTCGACGGCTTCTACGACTACAACACGCGCATCGCGCGGCCGGGCGGCTTCCACCTGCGCGTCGCGTCGCGCGACCGCGAATGGCTCACGCCGACGGGCAAGGCGAACTTCATCGCGCACCCGCTGCCCGCCGACACGCCGATCCAGCGCGCCCGCGCGCTGCACGGCGAGCGCCTGATGACGCTGATGACGACGCGCTCGCACGACCAGTACAACACGACCGTCTACGGGCTCGACGACCGTTATCGCGGCGTGTTCGGCCAGCGCCGCGTGGTGTTCGCCAACCGCGACGATCTCGCGATGCTCGGCCTGAAGGCCGGCGAATGGGTCGACATGGAAACCGTGTGGCACGACGGCATCGAGCGGCGCGCGGACGGTTTCCTGCTCGTCGAATACGACATCCCGCGCGGCTGCATCGGCGCGTACTACCCGGAAACCAACCCGCTGGTGCCGCTCGACAGCGTCGGCGACGTGTGCAACACGCCGACGTCGAAGTCGGTACCCGTGCTGCTGCATCGCGCGGCCGCGCCGGCAGCGATCGCCGCCTGACGGAGCACGCCGATGATCGTTCGTCCGCGCGAGCACTGGCTGCGGATGCTGCTCGTCTGGAACGGGTCGGTGCTGCCGACCATCCTGCCGCAACTCGTGCTGACGCTCGCGATCAGCGTCGTCGCGGTGTGGGGCGGCGGCCGCGTGCTCGGCGAAAAGGTGCCGCTGAACCCGACGCCGTTCACGCTGATCGGCCTCACGCTCGCGATCTTCGCGGGGTTTCGCAACAATGCGAGCTACGAACGCTACCGCGAGGGCCGTCAGCTGTGGGGCGGCGTGCTGACCGCCACGCGCACGCTGGTGTCGCAGGCGCTCTGCTACGGCGCGATCGACGACGACGACGCGTCACGGCAGGCGTTCGTGCGCAAGGTCGTCGCGTTCGTCTATGCGCTGAAGCATCAACTGCGCGGCACCGATCCGTCGGCCGACCTGCGCACGCTGCTCGACGGCGCCACCTGTACGCGCATCGCCGCCGCCCGGTATGCGCCGGTCGCGATCGTTCACGAACTGCGCGAAGCATTCGCCGCGCGCGCCGACGCCGGGCATCTCGCCGATACGCGACTGTGGATGCTCGACGCACGCCTCGACGATCTCGTCGCGATGGTGAGCGGCTGCGAGCGCATCGCGTCGACGCCGATCCCGTTCTCGTACGACGTGCTGCTGCACCGGACGATCTATGCGTACTGCGTGCTGCTGCCGTTCGGCCTCGTCGATTCGATCGGCGCGGCAACGCCGTTCGTCACCGTGTTCGTCGCCTATACGCTGATCGCGCTCGACGCGATCGCGCATGCGATCGCCGAACCGTTCGGCGACGGGCCGAACCATCTCGCGCTCGATGCAATGACGCGGACGATCGAGCGCACGCTGCTCGAACTGAACCGCGAGCCGCTACCGGCGGAAGTGACGCCCGGCAAGGCCTATCGCCTCAGTTGACGCGCGGGCCGCCGCTCGCGCGCCCCTCCGCCCTCCGCCCTCC
>NZ_QMFZ01000024.1:0-142179 GCF_003294055.1 Burkholderia reimsis | reverse complement strand
AGTACGTATGGCCCGCGTGATACGGGATCTGCCCCGGCGCGACCGGCAACTGCGCCCCGTTCGTGCGTTGTTCCCCGCAATTCGACTTTTGTGCGCGCGCAACAATGGCGATGCCTCGCGCCCGGCGCCCTGCGGGAACCCGTCTCCCGCTCGGCACCGGGCGCGACGGTCTTCAAAAACCACATCTCTCGAGGACATACCATGCAACTCCAATCCCATCCCGCGTGCCGCCCGTTTTACGAAGCCGGCGAACTCACGCAACTGACTGCCTTTTACGAAGAAGGACGTAATGTCATGTGGATGATGCTGCGATCGGAGCCGCGGCCGTGCTTCAACCAGCAACTCGTTACCGACATCATCCATCTCGCACGCGTCGCACGCGACTCGGGCCTGCCGTTCGACTTCTGGGTGACGGGCTCGCTCGTCCCCGAGCTGTTCAACGTCGGCGGCGACCTGAGCTTCTTCGTCGATGCGATCCGCAGCGGCAAGCGCGACCTGCTGATGGCCTACGCGCGCTCGTGCATCGACGGCGTGTACGAGATCTACACGGGCTTCGGCACCGGGGCGATCTCGATCGCGATGGTCGAGGGCAGCGCGCTCGGCGGCGGCTTCGAGGCCGCGCTCGCGCATCACTACGTGCTCGCGCAGAAGGGCGTGAAGCTCGGGTTCCCCGAGATCGCGTTCAACCTGTTCCCGGGCATGGGCGGCTATTCGCTCGTCGCGCGTAAGGCCGATCGGGGCCTCGCGGAGCAACTGATCGCGACCGGCGAAGCGCACGCATCCGAGTGGTATGAGGATCGCGGCCTGATCGACCAGACGTTCGACGCGGGTGACGCGTATCTCGCGACGCGTACCTTCATCGACGTGACGAAGCCGAAGCTGAACGGCGTGCGCGCGATGCTGCGCGCGCGTGAGCGGGTGTTCCAGCTGTCGCGCTCCGAGCTGATGGACATCACGGAAGCATGGGTGCATGCGGCGTTCACGATCGAGCCGAAGGATCTCGCGTACATGGAACGCCTCGTGATGCTGCAGAACCGGCGCGTGTCGAAGCTGCGCACGGTGTAGTGCGACGGGCGCCGCCTGCGGGCGGCGCCCTTTCATGAACGGCGCTCAGGCGATCAGCCTGAGCTTTCTCGTCTCCGCGAGCCACGCCTCGAACGCCTGTGCCGGCATCGGGCGCGCGTAGTAGTAGCCCTGCGCGTGATCGACGTCGAGCTGCTTGAGGAACTCGGCTTCCGCATGCGTTTCGACACCTTCGGCGATCACCGCGAAATTCAGCGCCTTCGCGAGCGACACGACCGAGCGCACCAGCGCCTGCGAGCGCGGATTGCGGTCGATGGCCGTGATGAAGGTGCGGTCGAGCTTGATCGCGTCGAGCGGCAGGCGCGACAACTGCGACAGCGACGAATAACCGGTGCCGAAATCGTCGAGATGGATCTCCGCGCCGAGCTGG
Source organism: Burkholderia reimsis (assembly GCF_003294055.1). Classification (NCBI taxonomy): domain Bacteria; kingdom Pseudomonadati; phylum Pseudomonadota; class Betaproteobacteria; order Burkholderiales; family Burkholderiaceae; genus Burkholderia; species Burkholderia reimsis. Next base: position 140,726 of record NZ_QMFZ01000024.1, on the reverse strand, counting down.
CGGAACTGGCGCATCAGCCCGTTGGCCGCCTCCTCGTCCTCGATGAAGCAGCTCTCGGTCAGCTCGATGTCGAGCAGGCCGGGCTTCAGGCCCGCGGCGTCGAGGATCGACGCCATCTGGTGCACGATGTTCATGTCCTGCAACTGCCGCGCGGACACGTTCACCGCGATCCGGATACCGAGCCCCTTCGCCTTCCACGCGGCGGCCTGCGCGGCCGCGGTGCGCATCACCCAGCGCCCGAGCGGCGCGATCAGGCCCGACTCCTCGGCGAAGCGGATGAATTCGATCGGCGCGACGAGCCCGCGATCGGGCGACTGCCAGCGGATCAGCGCCTCGACGCCATGCACGTCGCCGGTCGCGATATCGACGACCGGCTGGTAGTGCAGCACGAACTGCTCTTCTTCGAGCGCCTTGCGCAGGTTCGTGTCGAGCCACATGTACTTCGCGACCTTCTGGTTCATCTCCAGCGAGAACACGCGGTACGTATGCTTGCCCTCTTCCTTCGCGACGTACATCGCGGTATCCGCGCTGCGGATCAGCGTCTCGAGCGAGTCGCCGTGCTGCGGATGCATCGCGATGCCGATCGAGCAGCTCGTGTAGACCTCCATCAGCCCGAGATGGATCGGCGTGCGCAGCCGCTCGAGGATGATCTGCGCGGTCGCTTCGAGCAGCGGCCGCGTGCCGTGCTCGAACAGCACGAGGAATTCGTCGCCGCCGAGCCGCGCGAGCGTCGCGCCGGACGGCAGGCAGCCGCTGATGATCGCCGACACGTCCTGCAGCAGCCGGTCGCCGGTGATGTGCCCGTAGTGATCGTTGACGCGCTTGAAGTTGTCGAGATCGAGGAACAGGATGCCGACCTGCCCGCGCGTCGCGGCGGTTTCGGCGGCGATCGCCGCGTGGATGCGCTCGCTGATCGCATGGCGGTTCGGCAGCCCGGTGAGCACGTCGGTGTTCGCGAGTTCGGTGAGCCGCTGCTGCGCGCTGCGCTCCTCGGTGATGTCGATGCCCGAGCAGATCAGGAACTGCTCGTCGACCCCGCTGCCGCTCTGGACGAACTTGTTGCGGAACTGGAACAGGCGCGGCCCGTTGACCGTATTGATGTAGCGCTCGACCGCGAACGAGTGGTTGCTCGCGAAAAAGCCGGTGATGTTGCTGCGCGACTGCGCGCCCTGCTCCGGGCTCATGAACAGCTCGAACGCGCTGCGGCCGATCACGTCGACCTCGCGCTTGCCCGTCACTTCCTCGCACAGGCGGTTGAAGCGCTGCACCATCCCGTTGCGGTCGAGGATCACGACGAGCGAGTTCACCTCCGACACGACCTGCTCGGCGAACGCGAGCCCGTGCGCGAGATCGACCGCGACGGACTCGGCATCGGAATAGGCGGAGGCCGTGCCGGCCCAGTTGGTCGTGTCGACCTTCCGGCCGACGAGGTGGAGCCTGACCGGTTCGCCGAACAGCGCGATGTCGAGCACGAGGTGCGACGTGACGCCGGTCAGCGCGCGGATGCTCGCGGCCTGTTCGGCCGTCAGCGCGACGGCGACGTTGGTCAGGCCGCGGACGGCCGCCAGTTCGAGTGCATTGCTGTCGCTGCCGAGACGCCAGCAGGGGCTGCGCGTACCGACGTGCGCCTCGAGCACCGCGCTATCGTTTTCGTCATCCATGGAGACGCCCCGATCCAGAAAAAACGCACAGTGTAGACGGAGGCGAGTCGGCCGGCCGCCCTTCCGGGCCGCGCAGCGCGCTCCCGGAAAGGCAACCGTGGTTGCCGTGATGATGGGCCTCGTCCCGTACTTGTTTCCAGCTAATGCGACCCGGCGTTCGCGCGTGATGCGCGCAGGTTGTGCCTAACGAATGATGAGAGCCATCTTATCAAATGACGATCGAGAATGGCACTCACATTTAGAGCAGAGTGTCAAGGAATTGGGACTCGATTGGCAAGCCGGATTTTTCATGATTGGCAGCCCGCCTGAACGCGGGTGCGGCGGTGTGGAACGCGCGTGGCACGACAGGCTGAACGCCCGCCAGGCGGGCGTTTGCGGCCGATTCCGGAGTACGGGGACAGCGATGCGGCGGGATCGTGGCGACAGGGTCGGATCGCGTTCCCGCGACCCGGTTTTCCGTATTTTTTGATTCCGTTCGGGCATTAATGCACGGCTTTATTCCACAGTCCGTTGCAATGTTTTCCGCGCGCCGGCGCGGGGCGCCGGCGCCGGTCGCCCACGCCGGTCGCCCGGCTCAACCCGCCGCGCCGTATCCGCCGCCGCCCGGGGTTTCGACGACGAACACGTCGCCCGGCGCCATCTGCGCACGGCCGATATGCTCGAGCGCCTCGACCGTGCCGTCCGCGCGCTCGATCGTGTTGCGGCCGAGCGCGCCGGCCTCGCCGCCCGCCGCGCCGAACGGCGCGTGGATCCGGTTGTTCGACAGGATCGACGCGGTCATCGGCTCGAGGAAGCGGATCCGCCGCACCGCGCCGTCGCCGCCGCGCCAGCGGCCGCCGCCGCCCGACCCGGCGCGGATCCGGTGCGAATCGAGCCGCACCGGGTAGCGCCATTCCAGCACCTCCGGATCGGTGAGCCGCGAGTTCGTCATGTGCGTCTGCACCGCGCCGACGCCCGCGAAGCCGTCGCCGGCACCGCTGCCGCCCGCAATCGTCTCGTAGTACTGGTAGCGATCGTTGCCGAATGTGAAGTTATTCATCGTTCCCTGGCTCGACGCAACGCAGCCGAGCGCGCCGTACAGCGCGTTGGTGATGGCCGACGACGTCTCGACGTTGCCCGACACGACCGCCGCCGGATACTCGGGATTCAGCATCGAGCGGGCCGGCACGATCACCGTGAGCGGCTTCAGGCAGCCGGCATTCAGCGGGATGTCGTCGCCGACCAGCGTCCGGAACACGTACAGCACGGCGGCCATGCACACGGCCTTCGGCGCGTTGAAGTTGTTGTCGAGCTGCGCGGACGTGCCCGTGAAGTCGATTTCCGCGCGCCGCGCGGCCCGGTCGACGCGGATCGCGACGCGAATCTCCGCGCCGTTGTCGAGCGGGTAGCGGTACGCGCCGTCCTGCAGCGCGCCGATCACGCGCCGCACCGCTTCTTCCGCGTTGTCCTGTACGTGCCCCATGAACGCGAGCACGACGTCGCGGCCGAACTGCGCGACCATCCGGCGCAGCTCGTCGACGCCCTTCTGGTTCGCGGCGACCTGCGCGCGCAGGTCGGCCATGTTCTGCTCGACGTTGCGCGCCGGGTAGCGGCCCGACGCGAGCAGCGCGCGGGTTTCCGCATCGCGCAGCGTGCCGGCCGACACGAGCTGCCAGTTGTCGATCAGCACGCCTTCCTCGTCGATATGCGTCGAATCGGGCGGCATCGAGCCCGGTGTCGTGCCGCCGATGTCCGCGTGGTGGCCGCGCGAGCCGACGTAGAACAGCGGCGCGTCCGAACCGTCCGCGAACACCGGCGTGATGACGGTCACGTCCGGCAGGTGCGTGCCGCCGTGATACGGATCGTTCAGCATGAACACGTCGCCGTCGCGCATGCGGCCGCGGTTGCGCTCGATCACCGTGCGGATGCTCTCGCCCATCGAGCCCAGGTGCACCGGCATGTGCGGCGCGTTCGCGATCAGGTTGCCGTCGCCGTCGAAGATCGCGCACGAGAAGTCGAGCCGCTCCTTGATGTTCACCGAGTACGCGGTGTTCTGCAGCCGCAGCCCCATCTGCTCGGCGATCGACATGAACAGGTTGTTGAAGATCTCGAGCCGCACCGGGTCGGCGTCGGTGCCGAGCGAGCGGCGCGTCGGCAGCGGCGTCGTGCGTGTCAGCACGAGGTTGCCCTGCGCGGTCATCTGCGCGCGCCAGCCGGGCTCGACGACGGTCGTGCCGTTCTGTTCCGCGACGATCGCCGGGCCGTCGATCGCGTCGCCGTCCAGCAGCGTGTCGCGCACGTAGAGCGCCGCATCGTGCCATCGGCCGCCGGAATAAAAGCGCACCGCGGAATGCGCGCGCAGTGCGTCAGCGCCGCCGTCGCCGCGCGGCGCGAGCGGGGCGATCTCCACCGGCGCGTCGGAGCGGCCGATCGCCTCGACCGACGCGAGTTCGGCCACCAGCGGCGTGCCGGGCATCAGGAACGCGTAGCGCTGCCGGTACGCGGCCTCGAATGCCTGCTGCATCGCGGCGACGCTGCCGGCCGGCACGTCGAGCGTCGAATCGGTGCCCTGGTAGCGCAGGTGCACGCGGCGCTCGATCGCGATCCGCGCCTGCGGCACGCCCTGTTCGAGCAACGCGCCGACGGCCTCGTCGGCCAGCCGGTCGAGCGCCACGTTCAGCGCCGGCAGCGACGCGTCGGACAACACCGCCTCGACCGCACGCTCGCGCATCGCGGTCTGGTCGGCGAGGCCCATCCCGTATGCGGACAGCACGCCCGCGAGCGGGTGCGCGAACACCTGCGTCATCCCGAGTGCGTCGGCCACGCCGCACGCATGCTGGCCGCCCGCGCCGCCGAACGTCGTCAGCACGTAGCGTGACACGTCGTGGCCGCGCTGCACCGAGATCTTCTTGATCGCGTTCGCCATGCTGCCGATCGCGATTTCCAGGAAACCTTCGGCGAGCGCCTCGGGCGTCTCGCGCCGCCCGGTCGCCGCGTGGATCTCGTCGGCGAGCGCGGCGAACTTCGCGACCACGCCGTCGCGGTCGAGCGGTTCGTCCGCATGCGGGCCGAACACGCGCGGGAAATGATCGGGCTGGATCTTGCCGAGCATCACGTTGCAGTCGGTCACCGTCAGCGGGCCGCCGCGCCGGTACGCGGCCGGCCCCGGGTTCGCGCCGGCCGACTCGGGCCCGACGCGCAGCCGCGCGCCGTCGAAGCCGAGCACCGAGCCGCCGCCGGCGGCCACCGTATGGATGCTCATCATCGGCGCGCGCATCCGCACGCCCGCCACCTGCGTCTCGAACACGCGCTCGAACTCGCCGTGGTAATGCGACACGTCCGTCGACGTGCCGCCCATGTCGAAGCCGATCACGCGCTCAAAGCCGGCCGCCTGCGCGGCGCGCACCATCCCGACGATGCCGCCGGCCGGGCCCGACAGGATCGCGTCCTTGCCCTGGAACGCGTCGGCACGCGTGAGGCCGCCGCTGCTCTGCATGAACTGCAGGTTCACGCCCGGCATCTCGTGCGCCACCTGCTCGACATAACGACGCAGGATCGGCGACAGGTACGCGTCGACGACGGTCGTGTCGCCGCGCGACACCATCTTCATCAGCGGCGACACCTCGTGCGACACCGATACCTGCGTGAAGCCGATCCGGCGCGCCAGCGCGGCCAGCGCGCGCTCGTGCGCGGTGTAGCGATAGCCGTGGATCAGCACGATCGCGAGCGCGCGCACGCCCGAGTCGTACACGCGGCGCAGCGACGCTTCGGCCTGCTCCGCGTCGAGCGGCACGACGACGTCGCCGTGCGCGCCGACGCGCTCGTCGATCTCGACGACGGTTTCGTACAGCGCGTCGGGCAGCACGATGTCGAGATCGAACAGGCGCGGCCGGTTCTGGTACGCGATGCGCAGCACGTCGCGAAAGCCGCGCGTCGTCGCGAGCGCGGTGCGTTCGCCCTTGCGTTCGAGCAGCGCGTTGGTCGCGACCGTCGTGCCCATCTTCACCATGTCGACGCGCTCGGGCGTGATCGGCTCGCCGGCCGCGAGGCCCAGCAGGTGGCGAATCCCGGCCACGGCCGCGTCGCGATACTGCTCGGGGTTCTCCGACAGCAGCTTGTGCGTGACGAGCGTGCCGTCGGGCCGGCGCGCGACGATGTCGGTGAACGTGCCGCCGCGGTCGATCCAGAATTGCCAGCGCGCGGCGTCGGAAGAAACTGGGGTGTTGTGTCGGTCAGTCATGATGTCGGGTCGATGCGTCGTGAAATCGAGGGACGAGCGCCGCCGCACGGCGCGCGCGGCGCGCCATGTCACAGGGGCGATGAAAGGGGGAGGACAACGCGGGGCGGACCGCCCCGCCGGTTCAGGCGGCGTCGAGTTCGCGGCCGCGTGTCTCGGGCAGCGTCAGCGCGGCGACGATCACCACGCCGTATGCGGCGACCGCGAAGATGCCGATGCTCATGCCGAGCCCGTATTGCTTGGACAGCGCGCCGATCAGGAACGGGAACAGCGCACCGATCGCGCGGCCCACGTTGTAGCAGAAGCCCTGGCCGGAGCCGCGCACGCGGGTCGGGAACAGTTCGGTGAGGAATGCGCCCATCCCCGAGAAGATGCCCGATGCGAAGAAGCCGAGCGGGAAACCGAGCCACAGCATCGACGCGTTGGTCAGGTTCAGCGACGTGTACGCGAACGCGATCACCATCGAGCCGAGCGCGAACAGGATGAAGTTCGGCTTGCGGCCGAGGCGGTCGGTCAGGTACGCGCTCGTCAGGTAGCCGACCCACGAGCCGAAGATGATCATCGCCAGATAACCGCCGGTGCCCATCACCGTGAGGTGGCGCTCGGTCTTCAGGAAGGTCGGCAGCCACGTCGTGATCGCGTAGTAGCCGCCCTGCGCGCCGGTCGTCAGCAGCGCCGCGCGCAGCGTCGTCGTGATCAGCTTCGGCGCGAAGATCTCGGTGAGGCGCGGCGCGTCGGCCACTTTCGCCTGCGCGGCCTTCTCCTTCTCGTAGACGTCCGGCTCCTTCACGTAGCGGCGGATCGCGACGACCAGCAGTGCCGGTGCGAGCCCGACGAGGAACAACGCGCGCCACGCCTGCTCGGCGGGCAGCACCGAGAACAGCAGCGCATACAGCAGCGCGCACAGCCCCCAGCCGATCGCCCAGCCCGACTGCACGAGGCCGACCGCCTTGCCGCGGTCGCGCGCGCGGATCACTTCGCCGATCAGCACGGCGCCGGCCGTCCATTCGCCGCCGAAGCCGAAGCCCATCAGCGCGCGCGCGGCGAGCAGCTGATGGTAGTTCTGCGCGAGCCCGCACAACGCGGTGAACACGGCGAACCACAGCACCGTGAGCTGCAGTGTGCGCACGCGACCGATCCGGTCGGACAGGATGCCGGCGATCCAGCCGCCGGCCGCCGACGCGAGCAGCGTGACCGTGCCGATGAAGCCCGCATCCGCGAACGAGATGCCCCAGGTCGCGACGAGGGTCGGGATCACGAACGACAGCATCTGCGTGTCCATCCCGTCGAGCATGTAGCCGACCTTGCAGCTCCAGAACGCGCGGCGCTCGCGCGGCTGCGCGTCGCCGTACCACGAGAACAGGCCGTTGCGCTCCGGGCTCGCGGGCTCCGCGGCGCTCGCCGCGAGGGTCTTGCTTTCCATGGTGATGCTCCTGTCGTGATGCGCCGTCAAACGGCGGTCGTGCGTGCGGTATGTGGTGCGGTATGTCGTGCGGTATGGGGTGCGGGCCGTCGTCGCCCCGGATCAGAATACGGCCAGCGACGCGTTCGTGATGTCGGTCATCAGCATGTGGCCGGGCGTGTGCGCGATCGCGATCGGCAGCTTCGCGTCCATCAGCGCGGTTTGCGGCGTCACGCCGCACGCCCAGAACACCGGCAGCTCGCCGTCGCGGATCGTCACCGCGTCGCCGAATTCGGGCGCGTTCAGGTCGGCGATGCCCAGTTCGCGCGGATCGCCGAGATGGATCGGTGCGCCGTGCACGCCCGGAAACCGGCTCGTGACCTGCACCGCGCGGATCGCGTCGGCGCCGCGCATCGGCCGCATCGACACGACGAGCTGGCCACCGAAGATCCCCGCCCGGCGATTCGGGATCGACGTGCGGTACATCGGCACGTTGCGCCCCTCCTCGACGTGGCGCAGGCCGATCCCTTCGCGGGCCAGCATGTCCTCGAACGAGAACGAGCAGCCGATCGCGAACACGACGAAATCGTCGCGCCACAGCGCTTCCAGCGATTCGACGCGCTCGGTCAGGCGGCCGTCGCGGTAGACGTTGTAGCTCGGCACGTCGGTGCGGATGTCGAGATCGTCGCCGAGCGCGTCGACCCGGAACGCGCCCGGTTCGCCGACGCCCAGCAGCGGGCAGGCTTTCGGGTTCGCCTGGCAGAAGCGCAGGAAATCGTGCGCGTACGCATCGGGCAGGATCGCGAGGTTCGCTTGCGCGTACGGGCCGCAATGGCCCGCGGTCGGGCCGCGGAATGCGCCGCGGCGCACGGACTGGCGGAATTCGGAAGGCGTCATGAGGTTCTGTCGCTTATCGGTGTGTCGTCGGGATGACGGTGCCGTGTCATCGGATACGGCGAAGAATAGAAAAGAAAAAATTTTGTCGCCAACGAGTTTTTTTGCGCTTCGTGTATAGAATTTCTTAACAGATCTTCGGGTTTTCCCCGGCTCCGTTCACTTTTCCTCACCGGCAAAGTGCGCATCCACGCTCCGTCCGACCGCCATGAACACGCGTTTTCTCGAAACCTTCGTCACGCTCGCGAAGCTGCGCAACTTCCGCACGACGGCCGCCGCGCTGCATGCGACGCCGGCCGCGATCTCGCAGCGCCTGAAGGCGCTCGAGGACGAATTGCAGACGGTACTCGTCGACCGCGACAGCCGCGAGTTCCGGCTCACGCCGAACGGCGAATACCTGCTCGGCTACGCGAAAGCCGTGGTCGAGGCGACGCAGGAACTGCTGGCCGCCGCGTCCGGCGAAAGTGCGCTGCGCGGGAAGCTGCGGCTCGGCGTGATCGAGACCGTCGTGCACAGCTGGCTGCCGCACTACATGCGGCGGCTGGCGGCCGACTATCCGCAGCTGGAAATCGACCTGACCGTCGACGTCAGCGTCGTGCTGCAGCGCCGGCTGATGGCCGGCGAGCTCGACCTGATCATCCGCGTGGAAGGCAGCGACGAAGCGTCGGTCGTGTGCGACGCGCTCGCGAACTATCCGGTGCGCTGGATCGCGCGGGCGGGGCTGCTGCCGAATACGCGCTCGGGCCTCGCGCGGCAGGTGCTGCGCCAGCCGATTCTCACGTATGGGCGCGGTACGGCGCCCCACCGCGCGCTCGAGGATATCGTCCGTACCCTTGCGCATGCGCACGGCGTGCCGCTGTCGGACACGCGCATCACCGGGTCGCCTTCCATCTCCGTGATCGTTCAGCTCGTGCGCGACGGCTTCGGCGTCGCGGCGATTCCGGTGCTGTTCGTCGATGCGCTGATCGAGAGCGGCGAAGTCGTCGAACTGCCGCTGCAGCCGTCACCGCCGTCGATCGTCGTGTCGATGTCGCGGCGGGCGGATGCGCCGAGGTTCGTGCACGGCGCGTCGATTGCGGCGCGGGTCGCGTGTCATGAGTATTGCGAGAAGAGCAAGCGCCTGCTGGTCGAAGCGCTTTGATGCGGCTCGGGCCGGCGGGTGGCGGGGCCCGGCACCCGGCGCGCATTCGACATCGCCGCGATCGTGATCGAAACCAGCGATCAGTGGCCGTCCGTATCGGACGTCTGGTGGATCCTGTTCGATACGAACAGGCGGTTCGCGTGCGGGTTCCCGAAGGCGCGAAAGCGGCGATCGACCGGCTGCTCGACCTGCCTGGCGTCGATCACCGCAAGGTCATCGACGCGCAGACGTCGGCCCGGAACGCGACGTTCCCGATCCGGGAGCGCGCGGCACCGGCGAAGCCGAAAGACGGCGAAGCGCACCACATCGACTGAACCCGCGCCACGACAAAGTTGCAGGGCGCGGCCACGAAAACACATGACCGCGCCCCTTTCATCCGACATCAGCCGGGTGTCACCCGCCTCAGTGCGACCGCCCCGTCTCCGTACCCGGCGCGAACTCGATACCCCGCAACACTTCCGCAAACTTCGCAGTCCGCAGCACGGCGAACTGCTCGTGTGCGGCCGTCGTCGCGCTCGTGTTCTTCAGCACGTCACGCACGGCAACCAGCCGGTTCGGATCGGCTCCGACGTCGCCGTTGCCGCTGACCGTCGACGTCACCGCCCAGATCGTCACCGTACCGTCGCGTTCGACGCGGCCCGTCAGGTTGCGCAGGCCGGCCGTCGCCGGTGCCCACGGCAGGCCCGTCGCCGGATTGTTGCCCGCCGGGTAGCCGGCGACCGAATACGGCTGACCGAGGTTCAACCCGTTCCGCAGCGTGTAGGCGAGCTTCCACTGCTTCGCGCCCGCGTCATAGACCCACTTCTGCAGGCCCGCCGTCGTCTGCGCGGCCGCATGCGCGTACAGGTCCGCGCCGCCCGTGTAGCCGTCGCCTTCATCCGCGACATAGAGCGTGTTCGCATCGGCAAACCAGATCCCGAACGGGTAAGCAAGCGTCGTCGCGGTCTTGTTCGGCGTGGCCGGGAAACCGGCCAGCACGCACATGTTGTTCGGCAGGCCGGCCGTCTGCAGCGTGGCCGCGTTGTACGCGAGCGGCGCCGTCGGCAGCACGGCCTTCGGCGACGGTACGCCGACGCCCGACGGACATGCGGTGCCGGTCGTATCGACGAAGTACACGGTGTTCACGCCGTTACCGCCGCTGCCCTTCGTGTAGTACACGACGTTGTCGTGCACCGCGATGCCGCGGAAGTTGTCGTCCTTGCCGATCTTGTCGGCCTTCGCGCCGAGTTCCGTGACCGAGAAGCTCGCGAGCGGCGTCGGCACGCCCGGATCCTGCTGCGCTTCGTGATGCTTCGCGCCGTCGATGAACTGCGCGCCCGCGCCGAGGATCACGTTGGCCGGCTGCGGGTTCGAGCCGTTGCCGGCGTTGCCCGACGTGTAGTAAACCTCGCGGCCGTCGCGATTGTTCAGGATCGCCGCGCGGCCGTTGTTGCCGCTGTACGCATTCGTCTCGGTGAAGCGGAAGTGCCCGTGGCGATCGACGCGCGCGATCGCGCGATAGAAGTTCTGACCGTCCGGGTTCGTCGTATCGACGGCAAGCGGCGTGTTCGAGTTCGACACGTCGATCGCGTTGACGGGTGCGACGTAACCCATGAACGTCAGATAGCTGCCGTCGAGGGACAGGTGCAGCCCGAGTTCCGACTTCGAGCTGAAGCTCGTCACCATCTGGTCGTGCGCGAAGCCTTTCCGCAGGCTGTTCGGCACTTCGAGCGTGCTGACGACGCCGCCGGCCGGCGTGATCTGGTCGAGGAAGATGCGCGACGTGATGCCGAAGCTGCCGTCGTAGCGGTCGTTGTTCCACACGTACGGATAGGTGCCGTCGTTCGGCGCGCCGCCAGCCGTGCCGCAACCGCCGGTGGTCTTCGCGCAGTTCGGCGGCAGGATCGCGCCGGGCTGGACGTTGCCCGACACGTTGTCGTACACGCTGCGGCTAAGCACCAGGAAGCCCGGCACGAAACCCGGCGCAAAACGGCTGTCGCCGTCGTTGTCTTGCGGGGCGGCCTGCGCGCCGATGCTCGCGGCAATCAGCGTCAGTGCGACGACAGGAACGGTACGATCGCGCAGCGCGCGGCGGCGCTTCGCTGACAAGGCGAAATTCGGCATGGACAAGGCTCCGTACGACATCGAGTGAGGACGTTGTGGGTGGACAGACTGACGACGTGAAGCCCCGCCACCTTAGCCATGCTTGATGAAGAATTGATTGCACGCGATGCCGCGGCAACCCGCGCGCAAACGCGGGCTTCCGGATACGGTGCTCTTGTTATTCATCCGTAATGCGAAAGAAATGAATCAGACAGAAATTCACGCGGATAACCCTGCGTGCGGCTGCATCAGCTTGCCGTCGCCGTACTCGCGCAGCACCTTCGAAATCACGACGCGATAGCCGTCCAGCCAGCGCGCCTGCTTCGCCTTTGCCTCGCGATGCGCCGGATGCTGCATCAACTGCTGCAGCGCCGCCTCCGACTCCCAGTAATAGACGTTCTGGATCAGCCCCGATTCGGCGTTTTCCCACGTCTCCTCGCCGAGATAGCCGGGTGTCGCGCGCGCCATGTCGGCGATCTGCCGGTCGAGCCGATGGAATTCGTCGTCGTATTGCCCGGCGCGAAAAATGAAGGTCGACGCGTACATGCCAGCTCCATCGAAAGCGATTGAAAGAGCGGCGATTGTAAGGCACGCGCGGCGTGGCGCGATCGTCACGCGGCCAGCGGATCGGCACCGGCCCGGCCGGCGAGCCACGCGTCGATGCGCGGCGCGTCTTCACGCAGGCCGGCCGCGGGCGCCGGCATCGCGGCCAGCGCGTGCCGTGCACGTTCGAGCGCCTCCCCGAAGCCGCGCAACTCGCGCGTCGCCGGGCGATCGCCGGCATGGCGGCGTGCGAGTGCCGCGTCGATGTTCGCGGCGATCAATGCACGCTGAGCGTCGATGAAGTCGATGCACAGCGTGCGGCAATGCGCGGATACCGACGCAACGGCGAACAGGACGGGCACGATCGACACGGTCAGGTACCCGCCGGGCGCGAGCCGCGACAGCGCGCGATGTCCCTCCTGCCCGCCGCCGGTCAACGATGCGAACACCGCATCGCGCCACACCGCGCGCTCGACCACGAGCGCATCGCGATACGCATCGAGCGCCGCGCGGTCTGCGACCTGTCCGGCCGTCACCAGCGGAATCGGGAACGAAGCCGCGACGGGAGATTGCGTGCTCGTCGTTTCGACAATGCAGTCCGCGCCAAGCCACGCCGCATCGTCGCGCCGCGCGGCCAGCACTCGGGACTGCAACCGGTCGGGCAGCATCGGATCGAGCGGCACCGCGCCGCAGATCGACGGCTTGTCCGCATGCACGCTGCAGCGGCCGTCGTCGGCCAGTGCCGCGCAACGGCCGAGCGACGGATAGTCATAGCCCTGCAGCGTCAGCGCGATCCATTCGCTCCCCGCGCCGCCGGTGCGATGAAACAACTGCCCGGCCAGCGCATCAAAAGCCGCGACATCGTCGGCATCGAACGCGTGCTCGCGGCCGCCCGCACGCCAGCGCTCGCCGATCCGCCGCTTCGGCACGCGACCGATCGTCAGCGCACCGACGAAGCGATGCCGATGCCGGAACAGTTCGCGCAACGACAGCGTCGGCGGGCTGTTGCAGCAGCGTCCGCATGCGTTGCACGCGAGCAGGTAGGTGTCTACCACGGCCGTCGCACCGAATCCTGGTAGCGCGTGAGAATGAAGCGCGCGACGTCGTCCGAGTGATAGGCGGCGACGAGCTGCGTGACCCACGGCTTCGCGCGATCGGCATCGCGCACCGTCAGCACGTTCGCATACGGCGAGCGCGCGTCCTCGAGGCTGATGCTGTCGCGCGCGGGTTGCAGCCCGGCACGCGCGGCATCGTCGCTGTCGATCGCGACGAACGCGGCCTTGTCGAGCGCCGCGTAAAGGCGTTCGCGGCGCAGCGCGACGAGTTTCAGCCCGAGCCGGTTGCCGGTCACGTCGCGCAGCGTCGCATGCAGGCCGGCCTGCTCGCGCAGCGTCACCAGCGTGTCGTTCTGCAGCAGCACGAGCGCACGCGCCATCCCGCGCGGATCGGCGGGAATCGCGACCGTCGCACCGGGTTGCAGTTCGTTCAGGTTCTTGAGCTTGCGCGAATAAAGCGCCATCGGCAGCGTGACGGTCGGCGCGATCCCGGTCAGGGCGTAGCGTTTCTGCGCGCGCGTCGCGGCAAGCTGTTGCGCATCCTCGAAGCTGGCCGCGTCGATCCGGCCATCGGCCAGCGCCGCGTCGATGCGCGACGCATCATCGAATTCGACGACGTCGATGCCGAATCCTCGTGACGCGGCGACCCGCTTCACTTCGTCGAGGATCTGCGCGTGCACGCCGCGCGTCACGCCGACGCGGACGGCCGCAGCAGTCGCAGCAGTCGCTGCAGTCGGTGCAGTCGGTGCAGTCGATTCGGCGGCGATGGCCAAAACCGGATGAACGCCCCCGCACGCAACCATCAGCCACGCGCCCAGGTAGTGCACGACGCGCTTCATGACGCATCCCTCAGAATCGTGCGAAACCCGATATGCGACGCGCCGAGATCAGCTTCCTGCTGTTCACGCGACGACGCGCGATAGCGCACGCAGTAATCGCGCGAGCACAGGAACGAGCCGCCCTTGATGACCATCGGCGTATCGTGCCGACGCGTCGGCGGCGCGACGGCCGCCGTGTCGCCGTTGGTATGCGACTGGTGCGGACCCGTATAGGCGTCCTTCGTCCACTCCCACGCATTGCCGATCATGTCGTAGAGCCGGAACCCGTTCGCCGCGTAGCAGCCGACGGGCGCGAGCCCCGCATGGCCGTCCTCGGCCGTGTCGAGCACCGGGAACGCGCCCTGCCAGTAGTTCGCGGCCGGCTTGCCCTGCGCGTCGCGCGGCGCCGCGTCGAGCGACGCGTCGTCGCGGCCGGCCTTGCCCGCGTATTCCCATTCGGCCTCGGTCGGCAGGTCGCGGCCGAGCCAGCGCGCATACGCGAGCGCATCGCGCTGCGTGACGAGCGTAACGGGCAGGTTGCCGATCCCGTCGACGCCGCTGCCCGGCCCGAGCGGATGGCGCCACGACGCGCCCTTCACCCACGACCACCACGCGAGGTCACGCGCGTTCATCTCGTCGCGCGTCGGCACATGGAACACGGCCGCCCCGCCCTGCTGCTCGGCCTCGGTAACGTAGCCGGTAGCTTGCACGAACGCGGCGAACTGCGCGATCGTCACGTCGGTCTGGTCGATCCAGAAGCCGCCGACGCGCGTGCTGCCGTCGCCCACCGGACGCTCGTCCGCGTAGCCGCGCGTGCTGCCGAACACGAACGCGCCGCCGCGCAGATGTACCATCCCGGCCTTCGGGTCGTCGCGCCACTTTGCCGGCAGCCCCGAGTAACGCTCGCATTGCCGCTCCGAGCCGAGCGGCGCGAGCGCGCGGCCGCGATTCGCGTCGTCGAATGCGTCGCCCCCCGGCGCGACGGGATTCGCATAACCGGCCGCGAACGCGGCGGCAAACAACGTGGCGGCCAGCGCCGCGCCGATCGTCCAGAACCGGAACCGCATCGTGTCGCCCCGGCATCAGTAGTAACCGCGCGGACGCAGCGGTTCGACGCCGCCGACGTTGCTCATGTAGGTCTTCCACTGGTCGACGAGCGTGCCGATCACCGACGGGTTCTGCGCCGACACGTCGGTCGTCTCGCCGCGATCCGACGCGAGGTCGTAAAGCTGCCAGTGTCCGTCGAGCGGCCCGAGCGGCGGTTCGGTCCACAGTGCCTTCCAGCGGCCGTCGGCGCTGCGCAGGTAGGCGCGGCCGTAGGCTTCGTCGCCGAACGGCGTCGTATGCACCTCGCCCGTCGCCGAGCCCGTGAGCACCGGCAGCAGCGACTGGCCCGTGACCGGATACACGTAGCGGTTGTTGTAGATCACCTTGCCCTTGTTCTGGTCGACGCCCGTCAGCGTGTTGACGAGCGGCGGCGCCGGCTGCGACGGCGGCGTGACGCCCGCGATCGCGAGGAACGTCGCCGTGTTGTCGGTCACGTGCGTGAACGCGCGCAGCGTCGGCAACTGCTGCGTCTGGCCCGGCAGGCGCACGATCGTCGGCGTCGATACGCCGCCTTCGGCCGAATACCCCTTCGTGAGCCGGAACGGCGACGCGCTCACCTCGGCCCAGCGCAGACCGTACTGCAGACGCTGCGCGTTCTGCTTGCCGTTGTCGGTGCCGAGGGTCGAGTAGACCGGCTCCTGCCCGTTCGCGGTGTCGGTCGCCGTCGGGTCCGCGCCCGAGTCAATCGGCCAGCCTTCCGCGCCGTTGTCCGACTGGAACATGATGAACGTGTTGTCGTATTCGCCGATGTCCTTCAGGTGCTGGATCAGGAGTCCGATGTTGTAGTCGAGGTTCTCGACCATCCCCGCATAGATCTCCATGTAGCGTGCCTGCGCCCGGCGCTCGGCCGGCGACAGGCTCGACCACAGCTTGTCGACCTTGCCGGGGCCGTAGTCGCTGTAGCCGTCGGCGGCCGAATGCACCGCGCTGACGTATTTCGCATTCGCGGTGCCGTTGTTCGCGGTCGCGGGCGACGCCGCCGTCGTTTCGGGCAGGCCGTCGAACGGCTTGAAGTCGGCGGGGATCAGGCCGAGCGCCTTCTGCCGTGCGATCCGCGCATTGCGGATCGCGTCGTAGCCGGCGTCGTACACGCCCGCGTACTTGTGCAGCCATGGTTCGGGCACCTGCAGCGGCCAGTGCGGCGACGTATACGCCGCGTACGCGAAGAACGGCTTGCCGTCGCGCTTGTTCGAATCGATGTACGAGATCAGCTTCTGCGTATAGAAATCGGTCGAATAGAACACGGCCGGGCTGCCGCCCGCACCGCCCGGCTGCCCGGGCTGGCCAGGCTGCACGTAACGGCCGTCTTCCGTGTAGTTCGACGAGCCGGCCGGCTCGTGCGCGAAGTGATTGGTCGCCGCACCGCCGAGCAGCACGTAGCTGCGCTCGAAGCCCCATTGGTCCGGCGTCTGCCCGCTGCCCGTCGCGCTGCCGACGATCCCCGAGCCGATATGCCACTTGCCCGCGATGTACGTGTGGTAACCGGCATCCTTCAATAGTTGTGCGAACGACAGCGCACGATCGTTCAGGTAGCCCTCGTAGCCGGGCAACCCGCGCCGTTCGTCGGTCGGCACCCCCATCGTGCCTTCGCCGACCAGATGGTGATCGGTGCCGGACACCAGCATCGCGCGCGTGATCGCGCAGACGGTGCCCGTGTGATGGTTCGACAGGATGCGGCCCGACGCGACGAGCGCGTCGAGGTTCGGCGTGTTGATCTCGCCGCCGAATGCATGGATGTCGGAATAGCCGAGATCGTCGGCCATGATGTACAGGATGTTCGGGCGTTTCGCCGCGAGCGGCGGCGCGGGGTTCGTCGATGACGACGGCGGATCGCTGTCGACGCCGCCGCACGATGCGAGCGACAACGCGCCGGCAATCGCGGCGCAGACGACACGGAAACGAACAGCATGCAACGGCGAAGCGGACTTTTTCATCGTTCTGGAACGCGCGATCTACGGGATCGGCGATCTTAGCGTCGCGCGCGCGGCCCCCAAAGTCCGATTCGTCACATGCTAACGGGGCGGCGGAATATGCGCGCAAACCGAATACCGGCCATCAGCACGCGCGTATGCATGCGCCCGCGCCGCGCGCCGAGGCCGGCCGCCGCCGGGCCGCGCGACCGCTAGGCCGCGCGGCGGCGCGTCGTACTTCAGCTGCGCCCGCCGAGGCTGCCGCCGCCGTCCACGGCCAGCACCTGCCCCGTGACGAAGCCGGCCTCGTCCGACAGGAAGAACGCGATCGCGGCCGCCACGTCGTCTGGCGTGCCGAGCCGGCGCGCGGGAATCGTCGCGAGCACCTTGCGTTCGGCTTCGCTGCCGACGGGCCGCGTCAGCCGGAACAGTTCCGTCTCGATCGGCCCCGGCGCCACCGCGTTGACGGTCACGCCATGCTCGGCCAGTTCGAGCGCCCACGTGCGCGTGCAGCCGACGAGCGCGCTCTTGGCGGCGGAATACGCGGTGCGGTCGAGACTGCCGAAAATCGCCCGGCTGCAGATGTTGACGATGCGCCCGTGGCCGCGCGCCTTCATCGCGTCCGCAAAGTGCTGCGTGACCTGGATCGCGGCCCGCACGTTGAGATCGAACACGGTCTGCAGCGACCGGAAATCGATCTGCCCGAGCGGTTGCGGCATCACGATGCCCGCGTTGTTCACGATACCGTCGACAACGTGCTGCTCGCCGATACGGGCAAGCGTTGCGGCCGTCTGTTCGATGTCGGCGAGATCGCACGCGCGCAATTCGCCGGGAAAGTCGATGCCCTGCACATTTCGCGCGAGGCCGATGACGTGATGACCGTGCCGTGCGAGCAGGGTGCTGACCGCGAGGCCGATGCCGCGCGTTGCGCCGGTGACGAGATAGGTGCGAGATGACATGCGTGCTCCCGAAGTCCGTTCACATGAAGAGCGTGGAGAGAGGTTGCCGGAGTGGAGACCCGGAACCTGCGCTTTGGTCGGACGATTCTACGTGCGTAACGGACGTTACGTCGTGTCGTTACGAGCGTGTCCGTAGCAACACGTTACGTTTACCGCGCATCAGCTGCGCAAGGAATTTCCAAATCACGATTGGCACGATTTATCGTCTGATTTAATCGCAATACGCCGAACGAAAAAGAAAGATTGTTAATGAGATATCACATCCGCAAACGTTTTACGCGAATGAAATGCACATCAGAAAAATTAGACGAATAACGACTTTAAAATAAATTCCGTTTGAAACAGCGACAGGCATGCCTCTTGCTGACTCCCCCCACCATGTGCCGCGTTCGACCAGGAACGAATAACCCGAAAATCGGGCGCCGCCATATTTCGTACAAGTGAATCCGGGGTCGGGGAAATGGAATCGAGCGCAAGCAGGCGATTTGCCTGGGGGGCCGTGACGTGCCTGTCGCTGTTCGCGACGGCACGCGCGCAGGCCCAGGACACCGTCGTCGCGCCGCCTTCCGCCGCGGCGAACGGCGGACATCCGATCGCGCCGCCTTCGACGCTGCTGAACGCCGAGCGGATCCTCGAAGCACCGAAGCCCGCGCCCGGCGCGGGCCCGGCCGTTGCGCAGCCGGCGGCGGGCGCCACGGCGGCCGGCGCACGGGCGGCCGCCCGCCACGCCCTTCCGGAAGATCAGCTCGGCGGCACGGTGACCACCGATGCCGTGACGCTCGCCGGCCGCGATTTCTATACCTACTTCTCGCAGACGTGGTCGGAAATCCCGCTGAGCGAGCGCTACATGGTCGCCATTCACGAACGCCCGTCCGGACGTTACGGCAGCCTGATCTGGGTCGAGTTCCAGCAGAAGCGCGTATTCCAGACCTTCCTGCCGATTGCGCGGGCCAACGTCAAGGCCGTGGCCGAAAGCGCCGCCAATATTTCCTTTCAAACCGTCATTCAGGACGATCTGTCGAATTTGCTGTTCCCCGATTCGGATCTGGCGAAAGACGAGATTTAGTCGATTAATCGAAAACAAGGGGTTAGGAAAAATGAATCGAAACGGATTGAGCTTGATCGCCCTGGTCGCGATGACCGCGGTTTCGCCTTGCACATGGTCGTCGACACTGGTTTATCAGCCGAACAACCCGAACTTCGGCGGCAACCCGGCAAACGGCCCCAACCTGCTCAACGAGGCGAATGCGCAGAACAAGCACACGGATCCGTCGCTGTCCGCGTATTCGTCGCCGACTTCCACGTCGTCCCTCGACCAGTTCAATGCGCAGCTGCAGCAGGCGATCCTGTCGCGCGTCGCCAGCTCGGTGACGAACTCGATCGTCGGCACCAACGGCGACCTCAAGCCGGGGACGATCAGCACGGGCAATTTCACGATCGTCGTGAGTGCGGCCGGCAACGGCAACCTGCAAGTGACGACCACCGACAAGACGACGGGCGCGACGTCGACCTTCATCGTCAGCAACGGCCAATGAATCGAAAAAAACGACTGGGCGAATCATGAGAAAAAACGCTGAACGGGCACGCTTCGACACGGGGATGACACGGATCGCAACGATTGCAGCGCTGCTGCTGTCGCTGGCCGGCTGCGTCACGCGGCCGATGCCCGCGCTGAGCAATGCCACGCTGACACCGCCGACGCGCACCACGCGCGACCTCACGCATCTCCCGCCGCCGAAGGGCAAGATCGTCGCGGCCGTCTACGGCTTTCGCGACCTGACCGGGCAGTACAAGGCGTCGCCGGACAGCTCGTTTTCGTCGCAGGTCACGCAGGGCGGCGCGTCGTTCCTGGTCAAGGCGATGCGCGACTCCGGCTGGTTCACGCCGGTGGAACGCGAAAACCTGCAGGACCTCCTGACCGAACGCAAGATCATGCGCGCCACCGACGGCGCGGATGCGAAGAAGGCGCAGAACGATGCGATGGCGCCGCTCATGCCGGCAAACATCGTGCTCGAAGGCGGCATCGTCGGCTACGACACGAACGTCCGGACCGGCGGGGCCGGTGTCGCCTACCTCGGCATCAGCGGATCGATGCAATACCGGGTCGACCAGGTCACCGTCAACCTGCGCGCGATCGACATCCGCACGGGCCAGGTGCTCAACAGCGTCTCGACGACCAAGACCGTCTACTCGTATCAGGTCGACACGGGCGTCTATCGCTTCGTCGGCTTCAAGGACCTGCTGCAGGCGGAAGTCGGGCTGACCCGCAACGAACCCGCGCAGATCTGCGTCAACGAAGCGATCGAATCGGCGCTCACGCACCTGATCGTCCAGGGTGTCGCGAACCAGACCTGGGCGCTGAAGAACGACCAGGACTGGTACGACCCGACGATGCAGCGGTATCTGCAGGAAGACCGGCAATACGCGCAGGACATGGAGGACGCCAACACCGCGTACGACCCGCAGAAGATCGATCGTCCGGGCGCGTCCACTCATTAACCGGCATCAGGCCGGCCAGCGGAGAAAACATGATGAATCGACAGCGTGAGCGGAACGGGCGTGCCCGCGTGATGCGGCGGGTGCTCGCGACCGTGGCGGCAGCGGCGGCCATGCAGGCCGCGTCGGGCGCACCCGTGCCGCTCAGCGATCTCGGCCCGCCCGAACCTGCCTTCGACTACAGCGGCAACATCGTCGCGGTCCGGCAGGACGGCGGCGGCAATGGCGCGTCGCTGGACCAGGCGGGCCACAACGGTGCGCTGATCCGGCAGGCCGGCGACGGCAACTCGATCGTCGCGCGGCAGACCGGTGCGCAGAACTGGGTCGCGGCTTCGCAGGCCGGCTTCGGCAACACGTTGAAGGCGACGCAGCGCGGCAACGGCAACACGTTGCAGGTGCAGCAGAACGGCGCCGGCAATTCGGTCGATTCGACGCAGGTCGGCACGTCGCTGTCGGCGCGCGTCACGCAGAACGGCAGCAACAACGCGGTGAACATCGTGCAAGGCGGCTCGAACACCGGCATCCAGGTGATTCAGAGCGGCCACGGTGCGCGCGCCACGGTGCTGACGCGGTAACGGTTACGCAGGTCGCAGGTGCTGTGCTTGAAGTGCAGAGGGGTGAGGCGTGAGAGCGTCCTCGAATGGCGGGGGTGCCGGCAAAGACCGACTTTTCCGGCAAATTTTCTTTCGAATCAGGAGCAACAAATGAAGGTGACCAAGTCTGCAATCGCAATCGCCGTGCTGATGCTCGCATCGGCCGCCGCACAGG
Organism: Burkholderia reimsis; assembly: GCF_003294055.1. Classification (NCBI taxonomy): domain Bacteria; kingdom Pseudomonadati; phylum Pseudomonadota; class Betaproteobacteria; order Burkholderiales; family Burkholderiaceae; genus Burkholderia; species Burkholderia reimsis. Next base: position 119,674 of record NZ_QMFZ01000024.1, on the reverse strand, counting down.
CCGATTCATCGGGTAACACCGTGAACATCGGGCAAACCGGCAACTACAACTCGGCAACCGTCGAACAGACGGCGACGACCGGGGATTCGGTGGCGATTACCCAGTCGGCGTACGGTAACGACCCCCGCTACGGGTTCGTCGCCAACGTGACGACCCAGGGCGGTACCGACGATACGACCGTGATCAACCAGAACTCCTGGTGGGCGCAGCCGTACTCGAGCGTGAACGTGTCGCAAACGGGCTCGTCGCACGAGAAGAACTACGTGACGCAATCCGGCGGCGGCGATTTCTCGGCGACCATCACGCAGACGACGTCGGCGTACACGGGCGGCCCGCAATACGACGTCAACACGATCAACCAGTACAGCTACATCGACACCGCGTCGATCTCGCAGCAGGGCGGCGGCTGGAACACCGTGACGATCAACCAGGGCACGCCGAGCCAGACGGCGATCGGCAACAACGCGAGCGTGACGCAGACGGACACCATCGGCAACACCGTCGGCATCACGCAGACCGGCAACAACGGCACCGCGTCTGTCCAGACCTCCTGGGGCGGCGCGAACACGACGTCGATCACGCAAACGGGCGGCGCGACCAACGCCAACGTGACGCAGTTCGCGGAAGGCGGCGACAATGTCACGACGACCCAGAGCGGCACCGCAACCGCCAACGTGAATTCGTGGTTCGGCGGCGCCAACCTGACGACGATTTCGCAATCGGGTGGCGTGGCCGGCAGCACCGCGACGGTCAACCAGATCCTGGCGAGCAGCAATACCACCTCGATCACGCAGACGGCGGACGGCAACAACGCCACGGTCAACCAGACGCTCGAGTTCGGCGACGCCGCGACGATCAACCAGTCGGCCGCCCAGAACACCGCGGCGATCTCGCAGCAGTTCGGCTTCGGCAACAGCGCGACCATCACGCAAACCGCCGCGAACAACCTGGCAACGATCACGCAAACCAGTTCGGCAGGCTCGACGGCATCCATCACGCAGAGCTCGGCGAACAACCAGGCGTACGTGGCGCAATCGGCGGCATCGGGGTCGCTGACGACGGTGAACCAGACGCTCGACATCGGCAACTACGCCAATGCGTCGCAGACGGGTGCGGACGACGTGCTGAGCCTTTCGCAGGCCGGCGGCTTCAACGTCATCAACGCGTCGCAAGTGTCCGGCACGGGTAACCTGGGCTACGTGACGCAGACCGGCTACAACAACAACGCCACGCTGGTGCAACAAGGCAACGCCAACTACGCGAGCATCAACCAGAACGGCTTCAACAACACCGTTTCGGTCAAGCAGCACTAAGCGCCGCCGGCGTAACGGAAAGGCCGGACGGATGCCCGTTCGGCCTTTTTTTCATTCGACAGGGGACGATCATGGTTGGCATTCACGATCTCAGCGCCTATTTCGACATCGCCGCCAGCGCCGGCGGCGTGAATATCGTGCCGCACGTGCGCGCGGCCGCACCGGTCGACGTGTCGTACAGCCTGCGCATCACCCGCACCGGCGGCGCGGGTTCGGCCTCGCTGACGCGCTCCGGCGAATCGCGGCTCGCGGGCGGCGAGGATCAGCCGCTCGCGACGCTTCGGCTGAGCGTCGATTCGAGCGATATCTGCAAGGCGACACTGGTTCTGCACGTCAACGGCGAGCATGCCGAGTATTCGGTGGACTGCAATCCGCGTGGTGCGTCGAGTTGAGATGTTGCGGCGACCGCATGGCCGACCGCGTACCGCCTCACCCATCCGATGCGAGCATCTTCGGTATCTCGTCGACGAGCGCATCGATGACGACACGCACCTTCGACGGCACGTGGCGCGATGCCGGCCGCACCGCGAACACTTCGGCGCCCGACACGCTGTTGCTGTCCAGCACGAGCGCGAGGCGGCCGTCGCGCAGGTAAGGCGCCATCAGCCAGCAGGGGAGCCACGCGAGGCCCGCGCCGGCGGCGGCCGCATCCGCAATGGCCTGCAGGTCGTCGAGCCGCAGGCGCCCGGCCGGACGATGGTCGTGCACCGCGCCGTTCGCGCCGACTATCGGCCACGGCGTCGGCTGCCCGCCGCGCGAATACGCGATGCCGACGTGCGACGCGAGTTCGTCGAGCCCCGCCGGCCGGCCATGACGATCGAGATACGCGGGCGATGCGCAGATGCCCATGCGCTGCACGCCGAGCTTGCGGCCGACGAGCGCGCTCGTATCGGCGAGCTCGCCGATGCGCACCGCGATGTCGAAGCCGTCGTTGACGAGGTCGGCCACGCGATCGCTGAACGACACGTCGATTTCGAGCCGCGGATGGCGCTCCACGAGGCGCCGCATGAGGGGCGCCACGCATTGCCGCCCGAACAGCACGGGCACGCTGACGCGCAGCCGCCCCGCCGGCTCGCGCTGGCCCGCGTCGAGCGCGGCCTCCGTCTCGCCGAGTTCGGCGAGCAGCCGCCGGCACTGTTCGTAATAGACGAGCCCCTCGTCGGTCAGGCCGAGCTGGCGTGTCGTGCGCTGCAGCAGCCGGGTGCCGAGACGGCGTTCGAGCCGCGCGACGACCTTCGCGACCGCCGAGCGCGTGACGCCGAGCCGCAGCGCGGCCGCCGCGAAGCTGCCCGAATCCACCACGTCGACAAATTCGGCAACGCCTCTGAGCCGCTCGTCCATGCCATTTCGCTCCGGTTGGGTAACAGGTTTGTGTCCATACAGGCGACAGTCGTCGGCCGAATTATCGTCAATGCGTCCCTGCGCGCAACACTATGATAGTCCGCACTATCTCTAAAAAGGAGTCGACATGCACGCATGGCAAGTAAAACCGGGCGACGGTGTGGCCGGGCTTCGGCGCATCGACGCGACACGCCGCGCGGTCGGGCCGACCGACGTCGTCGTGAAGATCCATTCCGCCGGCCTGAACTATCGCGACCTGATGTTCGCGCGCGGCGACTATCTCGGCATCGGCAACGAAGCGCTGATTCCGGTTGCCGACGGCGCCGGCGAAGTCATCGAAACGGGCCGCGACGTCACGCGCTTCAAGCCCGGCGATCGCGTGATCAACACCTACTTCCCGCGCTGGATCGAAGGGCCGCCGACGCCGCAGAAAACCTCGGGATCGCCCGGCTCGCATTTCGACGGCGTGCTGGCCGAGCACTTCGTGTCCGACGAAGCGGCGCTGGTCGCGATTCCCGCGCATCTGGACTACGACGAGGCGGCGACGCTGTCGTGCGCGGGCATCACCGCATGGAACGCGCTGTTCGCCGACGGCGGCCTGGGGCCCGGCGCGACCGTCGTGCTGCTCGGCACGGGCGGCGTGTCGATCGTCGCGCTGCAGCTCGCGCGTGCCGCGGGGCTGCGCACCATCGTCACGTCGTCGAGCGACGCGAAGCTCGAACGCGCCCGCGCGCTCGGTGCGGACGCAACCATCAACTATCGCGCCACGCCTGAATGGCAACACGACGTGCTGCGGCTCACCGGCGGCGCGGGTGCGGATCTGGTCGTCGAAGTCGGCGGCAAGGATACGCTGCCGCGCTCGGTCGCCGCGACGAAGATGGGCGGCACCGTGTCGGTGATAGGCGGCCTCAGCAGCTTCGGCGGCCCCGAGCTCGGGCTGCTGTCGCTGATCGGCGGAATCAGGCGGCTGCAGGGGATCATGGTCGGCAGCCGCGCGATGCTCGACGACGTCGTGCGCCTCGTCGACGCGAAGCGGATCAAGCCGGTGGTCGATCGCGTGTTCGGCTTCGACGAAGCGCCGCAGGCGTATGCGTACCTGCAGTCGGGGCAGCACTTCGGCAAGGTCGTGATCCGCGTCGCGCAGTAAGCGCATCGGGGTGACGGGCAGCGGGCGGCTTCGCCCGCTGCATCCGGCGTCAGAACCTGTGGCGAATCCCCGCGTGAATCATCAGTTGCTTCGAGGTCGACGACAGGTCCGCCGCGCCGGGAACATAGGCCTGGTCGAGCGACGAGCCCGTCGCGTCGCCTGCGATCCGCTGGCAGGCGCCCATCAGGTATACGTCCGTGCGCTTCGACAGCGTGTAGTCGGCCATCAGCCCGAGCGAATGGATCTTCGGCTTCGCGGTGCCCGTCGTCGCGTCGTAGCGCACCGTCGTGTACACGTACTGCGCCCCGACGAACAGCGCGGGCGTGAACTGGTATTTGCCGTTCACTTCGAAGTTCTGGTACTTGATCGACGTCACCGTGCCGCCTGCGAGCGGGCCGGTCACGGGCCCGATCGTTTCGTCGCCGAACAGGTAACCGACGTTCGCGGTCGGCCGCGTGACGTTGCTGTTCGTGTACGCGAACCCGACCGTCGCGGGCCCCGCCGTGTAGTTGATGCCCGCACCGAAGATCCGCAGCCGCGCCGACGCGAAGTTCGCATCGGCGCCGACCGATCCCGAGCCCGCGATCGCGCCGCCCGGCGTCGCACCCGGGTTGTCCGCATTCAGGAAGGCCGCGCCGACGAGCCACCCGCCCTGCTCGTACTGCGCGCCGACGCTCCACTGCCGGTTGTTCGCAAAGCCCGTGTCGTTACTGAAGCTGTACGTGCCGCCGAACGAGAAGCCGGCGAAATCCGGGCTCGCATACTTGACCGTGTTGTTGACCCGAAACGTATTGCCGGTGTTGTCGTTGTCGAGCGGATGCGAGAACGGATAGACGCCCCAACTGCCGTTCGCGGTGGTCGGCGCGAGATAGTCGACCACCGCATCGTATTGCCGGCCGAGCGTCAGCGCGCCGAACCGCGCGCTGCCGAGGCCGACGTACGCCTGCCGCCCGAACATGCGGCCGCCCTGCGCGAGCGTGCCGCTGTTCACGTTGAAGCCGTTCTCGACCTGGAACAGCGCGCTGTAGCCGCCCCCCAGATCCTCGCTGCCCTTCAGCCCCCAGCGGCTGCCCTGCGCGAAGCCGCTCGCCATCTGCCATGCGCCGTGGCCGCCGACATTGTTCGTGTAGTCGATGCCCGCATCGACGAGGCCGTACAGCGTGACGCTGCCTTGCGCGAACGCGGGCGCGGCGCACAGTGCCGGCATCGCGACGAAAATCAGTCTCCAGTTCATCCGTCATCCTTATTTGTTTTGTCGTTACCGCGCCAGGCATGGCGCCACCGCTTACTTCGTGCCGTAGATGTCGAAGTCGAAATACTTCCGGTTGATCCGCTGGTACGTGCCGTTCGCGAGGATCGTCGCGAGCGCGCGGTTGAAGGCGTCGCGCAGGTCGTTGTCCTCCTTGCGCAGCCCGAGCCCGTCGCCCTGCCCGAAATACTTCGCGTCGTCGATCGCCGCGCCGACGAACGCGAAATCCTTGCCCTGCGGCTTCTTCAGGAAACCGTCGCTCGCCGCGATCGATGCCTGGAACGCCGCGTCGAGCCGGCCGGTCACGAGATCGGCATAGACCTGGTCCTGGTTCGGGTACGACACGATCTGCGCGCCGGCCGGCTGCCAGTTCGCGATCGCATAGTCGGCCTGCGTGGAGCCCTGCTCGACGCCCACACGCTTGCCCTTCAGCGCGCCGGCCGTCGGCAGCAGCGGCGAACCCTTGCGCGCGACGAGGCGCGCCGGCGCATTCGAGATCCGGTTCGTGAAGGCGATCTGCTGCTGCCGCTTCGGCGTAATCGTCATCGACGACGCGATGACGTCGAACTTGCGCGCGAGCAGCCCCGGAATCATCCCGTCGAAACTTGATTCGACCCACACGCAGCGCGCATGCAGCTCCGCACACAACGCATTCGTGATGTCGATCCCGAAGCCCGTCAGCGTGCCGTCGGGCAGCTTGTACTCGAGCGGCGGGTAAGTCGGATCGACCGCGAGGCGAATCTCCCTGCCCGCCCAGTCACCCGCATGCGCCGCCCCCGCCGCCAGCGCCAACGTGAGCGCCGCCACCCGTTTCCATTGCTTCCACTGCTTCATTGCCAGTCTCCTTCCTCGTGTGAATCGTCAGTCAAGATCATGCGGTTGCGTCACGCGAGATAACGCTCCGCCAGCGCAATCCAGTAGCTCGCGCCGGTGGCGAGGCACGCGTCGTTGAAGTCGTAGCCGGGATGGTGCAGCCCGCATCCGGCGCCGCCTTCGCCATCGCCTTCGCCGTTGCCGATCGACAGGTAGCTGCCGGGGCAAGCGTTCAGCATGAACGCGAAGTCCTCGCTTGCAGCGATCGGCCGCAGATGGGGGATCAGCGCGCCGTCACCGCCCCATTCGCGGGCGACGTCGCGCGCAAAGGCGGTTTCCGCCGCGTGATTGACGAGCACCGGATAGTCGTGGCGGTAATCGATCTCGGCCGTCGCGCCGTAGCTCGCGGCCTGCCCGTGCACGATCTCGCGAATGCGCCGTTCGAGCAGCGCGCGCACGTCCGGCGACAGTGCGCGCACGCTGAGTGCCAGATCCGCGTGCGGCGGGATCACGTTCGACGCGGTGCCCGCATGGATCGAGCCGGCCGTCACGATCGCCAGGTCCTGCGGGTTCACGTTTCGCGACACGACGGTCTGCAGCGCCATCACGATCGACGCGCAGACGACCACCGGATCGATCGTCGTATGCGGCGCCGCGCCATGCCCGCCGCGCCCGGTCACGCGCACGCGCACCTCGTCGGCCGATGCCATCGCCGGGCCGTCGCAGAAGCCGAGCACGCCGGCCGGCATGCCCGGCACGTTGTGCATCGCGAACACCGCATCGCACGGAAACTGCTCGAACAGCCCGTCGTCGATCATCCGCTTCGCGCCGCCGAGCCCTTCCTCGGCCGGCTGGAAAATCAGGTTCAGCGTGCCCGTGAAGCGGGCGCGCTCGGCCAGGCACCGCGCCGCCGCCAGCAGCATCGCCGTATGGCCGTCGTGGCCGCATGCGTGCATCACGCCGTCGCACCGGCTCGCATGCGGCAGCCCGGTCGCCTCGCGGATCGGCAGTGCGTCCATGTCGGCGCGCAGCCCGAGCCGCTTCCCGGTGCCTCGCGTCAACGTGCCGACCACGCCCGTGCCGCCGAGCCCGCGCGTCACCCGATAACCCCACGTTGTCAGGAAGCCGGCCACGAGGTCGCTCGTCGCATGTTCCTCGAAGCCGAGCTCCGGATGCGCGTGCAGCCGTCGGCGCAGCGCAATCATCTCCGTCTCGATGGCCGCCAATTCCGGCTGGACTGGTCTGTGGTTCAACCCCGATTCTCCTCGATGTACACCGGTTGACGATCGCCCGAATGACCGATCGTGGCCGCATCGTAGGCAGCGAAAATCCCGGCGAACAGCCGCGGTTTCGTTATGATGACAACCTTTCGTTGTCGGGTATCACGCCATGGGTACGATCAGGCTGCATCAGCTTCAGGCGCTCGTCGCGAGCGCGGAGGCCGGGAGCATCCGCGGCGCGGCGCGCACGCTCGGGCTGTCGCAGGCGGCCGTCACGCGCGCGCTGCGCGAGCTGGAGGCCGGCGAGCGCCTGCCGCTGCTCGTGCGCGCGCCGGAAGGGATCGGCTTCACGGAATACGGCAAGACGCTGCTCACGCACGCGAAGCTCGTGCTGAAGCAGCTCGAACATGCGCAGAGCGATCTCGAACGCATGCGCGGCCGCATCGAGGGCCGGCTGAGCATCGGCGTGACGCCGTGGCTCACGAAGACGTTCCTGGCGGAAACGGTGCTGCGCTTTCGCGAGCGGATGCCCGACGTGCGCCTCGAACTCTACGAGGCGCTGATGGCCGTCGCGCAGCCGCTGTTGCGCGACGGCAGCATGGATTTCGCGCTCGGGCACGTGCAACCGGGCGGCACGCAGGAATTCGCGTTCGAGCCGATGCTGCGCTACGAGACATCGGTGATGGTGCGCGCCGGCCATCCGCGCGAACACGCGCGATCGATCCATGACCTGCTCGAGAACGACTGGGTGCTGAATTTCGCGGCCGACGGGCAGGCCGCGCTCGTCGACTACCTGTTCACGCGCCACGGTGCCGACATCGACGAACGGCGCATCGTCCGCGCGCAGTCGGCCGCGATGCTGCAGACGATGCTCGAACAGGCCGACATGTGCACGTGGTGCCCGACGATTCTCGCTGCGGTGCCGCCGTTCGGCGAACGGATGCGCGCGTTGCAGCTGAAGGAGACTTTCGAGCCGCGCGACCTCGGGATCGTCACGCGGCGCAGCAGCACGCTGAGCGACGCGGCGCGCTGCTTCATCGAGTGCCTGCTGCACGTGATCCGCCGGCACGCGCGGTCGGCACGCAAGGCGGATCTCGCGCTGTTCAGGACGCTGTCGCTGCTGATCTGACGCGCGGCGAACACGGGCGGGCCGCCGCGTCGCCGCATGCGCGGCGTGGCCGTGGCCGTGCCCGCGCCCGTGCCGCCCGTCAGATTTTCGCCGTCAGCGTGATCCCGACCGTGCGCGGATCGCCGTACAGCACCGGATATGCGCCATACGACGGCAGCAGCTCGAGCTTCTTGTAGACCTTGTTGGTCAGGTTCGTCACGTAACCCGTCACGATGTACTTCTGGTTCGGCGTCGTGTAGGAAACGTGCGCGTTCAGCACCGTGTAGCCGCCCTGCCAGAGCTGCGGCATCGTCTGCCGGGTCGCGCTGAAGTATTCGCGGCTGCGGTAGTTCACGTCACCGCCGGCCGTCAGCGTGCCGAACGACACCGGTACGCGATAGTCGAAGCCCGCATTGATCGTCGTATGCGGCGAGCGCGCGAACGAGTTGCCGACGGCGGTCGGCACGTAGCGGAACTCCGTGTAGCGCGTGTTCAGCATCCCGAGGTTCGCGAACAGGTAGAGGCTGTTGACCGGCTGTGCCTTCAACTCCAGTTCGAAGCCGTCCGCGCGCCCCTGCCCCGCATTCGACAGCGTCGACACCGGCGGGCCGCCGAACGGGTTCGGCGCGAGCGCGAACACCTGGATGTCGCGATAGTCGTAGTGGAACACGCTCGCGTTGACGATCAGCCGCTTGTCGAACCACTCGCTCTTGATGCCGACTTCATAGTCGGTCAGGTACTCCGGCGACACGGTCGACACCGTGCTCTGCGTATACGCGTTGCCGTTGTAGCCGCCCGAACGGAAGCCGCGCGCATAGCGGAAGTACGCACGCACGTTGCTGCTGAGCGCGTATTCGGGCGTGAGGTCCCAGGTCGGCGCGCGCCACGTGTTCGTCTGGTTCTGCCGCGCGCTGACCGCCAGCGGCGACGACACCGAAGACGGCTCCCACCAGCTGCCCGGATTGCCGAACGTCACGTTGCCGGTGCCCTGCAGCCCGGTCAGGTTGATGTTCTTGCGCTCGATCGTGTAACGCAGCCCGCCCGTCACGTTGAAGCGGTCGGTAAACCGGTACTTCACGCTGCCGAAGATCGCCGCGCTCTGCGTGTGCTGCGTGAGGTCGGTCAGGTGGTAGAACGCGGGTGACGGCGAACCCGGCAAGCCGCCGCCGGCGCCCTGCTCGGCCAGTTGCTCGGTGAACAGGTGCGTGCCGACGAGCCAGCTCAGCCGGTCGGTCTGCGGCGATTCGAGCCGGAATTCCTGCGAGAACTGGCGGCTCGACAGGCGGTCGTGCGAGCGTGCGGCGTCGAACGCCGAATAATCCTCGTCGTCCTGGTACCAGCGGTGCAGCCCTTCGAACGCGGTGATCGACGTGAGCGTGACCGCCGGGTTGATGCGCCAGTGCGCGGTGAGCGACGTGCCCCAGGTCGAGATGTGATCGCTCGACGGCGCGTTGAGCGACACCGTGTACGGATCGCTCGAGCCGACGAAGCCGAACTGGTTCGCGCCGCCCGGCCCCGCGCCTTGCGCGTGCCACGCATTGCCGCCGCCCGTGTAGTTGCGGCCGTGGATGTTGAACAGGAAGTTGGTGTCCGACGTGGGCACGGCGAGCACCTGGAAGCGCACCGCGTTGTCGTGGAAGCCGCCGAAGCGCCCTTGCTGCACCGTATTCGTGTAGAAGCTGTCGGCGTTCTCGTGATACACCGACACGCGCGCGGCCAGCACGTCGTTCTTGCCGATCGGCCCGCCGATCGCGGCCTCCGCGAGCCGGCTGTTGTACTGGCCGAGCCCGATCTTGCCGTAGCCGCTCACGTCGAAGGTCGGCTTCTGCGACGTGATGCTGAGCGCGCCGCCGACCGTGTTCTTGCCCCACAGCGTGCCCTGCGGGCCGCGCAGCACTTCGATGCGATCGAGGTCGAACAGCGGGAAACCCTGCCCGAACACGCTGTTGATGTACACGTCGTCGAAGTACACGCCGATCGGGCTCAGCGACAGGTCCGACGGATCGTTGCTGCCGACGCCGCGCAGGAACCAGCGCGGCCGCTCGCGGCCCTCGGTCGATTGCCCGGTAAAGTTCGGCACGTACTTCGTCACGTCGTTGACCACGCGCAGCTCGTTGTTCCTGATCGCGTCGCTGCTCAGCGCGCTCACCGCGACCGGCACGTCCTGGATGCTCTCCTTGCGCCGGCGCGCGGTCACGGTGACCGTGCCGAGGTTCGTTTCGCGGATGGCCGTGCCGCGGGTCGCACGGGCCGCCGTCGGTGCAGCCGCGGCTGCATCGTCCGTGCCCGGTCGTGCCGGCTTCGCGTCCGGTGCCGCCGTCACCGCACCCTCTTCCGCCCACGCGGGCAACGATACGGCTCCGCCCGTCAGCAGTCCCCCCAGCGCGGTGACGATTAGTTTTTTCCTGAACATCGATGAGTCATCCTGTTTGATCGGTTGAACGCACGTGCGTGCGCGACGCACGGGTTCCCTGTTGCAATTCGGATGCCAGCCTCGAGAGGCCCGTCGTATCGGGCTTCCGGCAGGTATGCGGCGTGCGCGTTGCTGCATGCGCATCTGTGAACGGAAGCAAACTGCTTGTCACGCAACACTGCCGGATCGCGCGACACCCGCTCGAATGGTCGTCAGGAGAGCTTTGCAGTCACGGGCTGCGACGCATCGCGCCGCCCATGTGCGACGCGCAACGCGCACGCCACCAGCACGACGACGGGCAGCCAGCACAGAAACACGGCCTGCAACCCGACGGCCGGCACGAGCGCACTGCCGGCCAGCGGGCCGCAGAACGCGCCCGTCATCGACGCGAGGTTGTAGAGGCTCGACACCTGGCTCTTGTCCGCCGGGTGACGGCCGAGGCGCTGCATGTTGACGAGATGCAGCAGCGACGAACCGGCGCACAGCACGGCAAGCCCCGCGCCGACGATCCACGCGTCACGGGCGAGCCCGAGCGCGAGCAGGCCGGCCACGGCGCCGGCCAGGCTGAGCCCGTGGCAACGGCGCGCGCTCAGCCGCTGCGCGGCATGGCCGAGCCCGAACAGCGCGATCACCGCGACCACGCCCTGCAACGTCAGCAGCGCGACGGCGTGCGCCTGGGACAGCCCGAGCGACTGGATCGCGAGCACGACCGTATACGCGCCGGCAAGCGAACGCGTCGCACTGTTCACGGCCTCGAGCACGAGTTGCTCGCGCACGTCGTGATTCCATGCGAGCGCCAGCAATGCGCGCAGGCCGCCGGTTTCCGGTCGGGCGCCGCGCGGCGCAGCTTCGGCGTCGCCGAGCAGCGTCCGGCTGAACAGCGCCATGCCCGCGAAGCTCGCCGACGCCGCGCAGAACGTCGCGACCGCGCCATGCGCGCCGATCAGCCAGCTCGCGAGCCACGGCCCGACCATGCCGGTTCCGACCGACATCGCCGCGCGGTACCAGCCGGCGCGCGCGAGGCCGATCTGCGCGAGACGCGCGAGAAACACGCCGGTGATGGACACGATCCGGAACGGGATGCACAGCCCGATCAGCACTTGCGTGAGCGCGATCAGCGGCCATGCGCCGGTATACGGCACGACGAGGTTGAGCAGCATCGGCCCCATGCTCGCGGCGAAGTACACGCGCCGCGCGCCGTAGCGCGCGACGAGCAGCCCGGCCGGCAGCGTCATCAGCGCGATGCCGAGCGGCTCCATCGCGGCGATGATGCCGAGCCGCGCGCTGTCGACGCCGAGCGCGAGCGCATACAGCGTCGTCGCGAGCTGCGCCATGCTGATCGTCGTGCCGCTCGCGAGCGCCAGCAGCATGAAGCCGCCGGTGAAGCGCTCGCGCCGCCATGCGTCGGCGACGCGTGCCGGCGCGCTCACCGCGCGGCGTCGCGAGACAGCGGTGCGATGCCGTCGAGCGCGCGCCGGTCGATCCACGCGCGCACGTCGAAATCCGCAGGCAGGAACCGCCATTCGACGAGGAAGCGCTTGAAATCGTCGAGCGCGGCAATCGACGCTTCGTCGAGATCCGTGCGCAGCCGCCGGTGCACGTCGGCGCCGTATGCGAGCCGCAGCCAGTCATGGCCCGATCCCGTCTCGCGGCCGAGATAGCCGAGCACTTCCTGCTCGTGCTCGCGCGCCCAGCCTTCGACGTCGGTCACGCGCGCGAGGAAGCGGCGAACGATGTCGGGATGGCGTTCGAGCGTCGACGCATTGACGGTCAGCGGCCGAGGCGAGCCGTTGTTGATGCGGATCTGCGGATCGGGATGAAAGCCGATGTCGACGACCGGCTGCGCGCCGATCAGGTGTGCGGTCTCGAGCCCGAGCGAACCCTTCACGTAGATCGCATCGACCTCGCCGCGCACGAGCGCGGCCGCTTCGGCCGCATAAAGGCGCCGGCTGGACAGGCTCGACGGATGGCTGAATGCCGCGTCGCGCGTCAGCGGCGTCGACACGGGCGCGCGCAGGTTCGACGCGGGCACGTCGACCCATTCGACGTCGGCGGGGCCGAGCCCGTCGAGCGACAGCGCGCTGACGAAGCCGCGCAGCGCCGCCGCGCGGAAGATGTCGATACGTTCGCCGTCGCGGCGCGGAAGCCCGATGCGGCGCCCGCGCAGGTCCCTTGGCCGCTTCAGGCCGGTTTCCGGCAACGCGACGATCGCCTGCGCCTCGTCGACCCAGGTCAGCGCGACCACCCGGGTATCGGCGCCGGAGGCGCGTGCCCACAGCGCGGGAATGCTGCCGCCCTGCCGGAACGTGTTGTCGAGCGAATGATCGACGTGCGCGCGATGCAGCGCCGCGTGCTGGTTCTCCTGCAGCGCGCGGACGGTGATGCCGTCGCCGGCGAACTCGCTGTCGAGCCAGCCGAGATGCGCGGCGATGCCGAGCGGCGTCGGCACCGGACAGCGCGTGTACCAGATCGACTGGACGTGATGGGAAGCCGTGATGCTCATGGATGCGTTCGGAAAAGGAGTCGTGAACCGCGCATCAGCCGCGCGGCGCGGTGAGCACCGACAGCCGCGTGATGCCCGCATGCTCGATCGCGGCCATCAGCTTCGCGACGGTGCCGTACGGCACGTGCTCGTCGGCCTGCAGGTCGAGCGCGACGTCGGGCCGGCCGGCCTTCAGCGCGGCGAGCTCGGCCGGCACCGCGGCGAGCGCGACCGCGCGCTTGTCGAGATACACGACGCCCTTGTCGTCGACGCTCACGGTGACGTTCGGCTTGCGGTCGGCCGGCGCCGTGGCGACGGTGTTCGGCAGGTTCACGTGCACCGCGTTGTTGAGCAGCGGCGCCGTGACGATGAACGCGACGAGCAGCACGAGCATCACGTCGACGAGCGGCGTGATGTTGATTTCACTGAGCACGTCGTCGTTGTCGGAGGAGGACGAGAAGGCCATTATGCGAACGCCTCCTGACGGGCGCCGTCGGCACGGCGTGCCGGCGCGGGCGCGGTGGCGGCGGCCGGCACGCGGAAACCGGCCTTCTGCGCGAGCGTGACGAAATCGGTTGCGAACGCATCGAGATCGGCCGACGCGGCCTTCACGCGGCGCACGAAGAAGTTGTACGCGAGCACGGCCGGCACCGCGACCGCGATGCCGATCCCGGTCGCGACCAGCGCCTCGCCGATCGGCCCGGCGACCACATCGATGCTCGCCGACGCACTGTGCGTGATCGCGGTCAGCGCGTGGATGATGCCGAACACGGTGCCGAACAGGCCGACGAACGGCGCGGTGCTGCCGATCGACGCGAGCACGGCGAGCCCCGCTTCCGCGCGCCGGCGCGCGTTGTGGATCTGCTGGCGCAGATGGCGTTCGAGCAGGTCGTGGCGGCTCCAGCTGTGTTCGAGATCGTGCGCGCTGCTTTCGTCGGCGCGGCGCAGCGCGTCGAAGCCCGTCGCGGCGAGTTCGCCCACGGGGCTGTCGGCGCCGTCGAGCGCGGCCGCCTCGTGGAAACTGTTCGCGGCCCAGAACGCGCGCGTGTAATGCCGGTTGCGTGCGCTCGCACGCAGGCTCTGGATCGTCTTCACGACGATCAGCGTCCACGTGACGACGGAGAAGACGACGAGCAGCCAGAGCGCGCCCTGGACGATGAAGGTGGTCGGGATACCGTTCATGATGTGAGTTCCTTGAAAAATGTGGCGGGCCGCCCGGTCGGTCAGCCCAGCTTGAAATCGATCGGCACGTTGACCCAGCCGTCGACCGCTTCGTCGCCGCGCTTCGCGGGCACGAACGTCCAGCGCTTCACGGCGGCCACCGCCGCGTTGTCGAGCACGCGGCGGCCGCTGCTCGTGCGGACGTCGACGGAATCGGGCGTGCCGTTCGCGAGCACGTGCACACGCAGCACGACGCGCCCTTCCCAGCCCTGGTCCTGCGCAAAGGCCGGGTAGTCGGGCGCCGGGTTGCGCAGGTAGGCCGCGTCGCCGATCGGCGCGGTTTCACGCACGGGCGCTGCCGGCGCGGCGGGTGCGGGAGACGGTGCGGCCTGTGCGGCAGCGGCCGGTGCCGTCGGCGCCGCCTCGCGCGTGACAGGCTGCGCGGCAGCCGGCGCAGGCGCCGGATGCGCGACGGCCGCACGCGGCTTCGGCGGGGTCGGCGCCTGCTTCAGCGGCTGCTGCGGCTTCGGCGGCACCGGTGGCGGCGGATGCGCGGCCTGCGGCAACGGTTCAGGCGGGCGCGTCAGCTCGACCGTCATCGGCAGCGGCCGCGGCGGCTGCACGGGCTGTACAGGCGGCGCGGCGGGCGCGCGCGCGGCCAGCAGCGCGACGCCCGCATGCAGCGCCGCTACGGCGAGTGCAATCGCACCCGTGACGCGCCACCGGCCCGGCTTCGCCGCGCGCGCCTCCGGCCGTGCGGCAGGCGAAGCCGACGGCGGCCATGCGGCAGCCACCGCGGGGGCCACACCCGCGCCCGTGCGCGGCGCCGCGCGCGCCGCATGCCGGCGCGCCGGCGGCACGCCGTATTCGATCGTCAGACCTGTCATGCTCGACTCCTTGCAATGACGCGCCGCGGCGCGCTACGCGACCCACGCATGGCGTTGCCGGTCGATGCGCGTGAACGGCGCCGGGTCGATCCATGCGCGCGCATCGAAATCCTGTTCGAGAAAGCCCCACTCGACGAGGAAATCCTTGAACGCGACCAGCCCGTCGATCGACGTCTGCGCGAGCCCCGTCTCCAGATGGCGGTGCACGTCCGCGCCGTACGCATAGCGCACCCATTCGTCGGACGCGCGCGTTTCGCGGCCGATATAGGCCACCGTCTCCGCCGGATGACGCGCGGCCCAGTCGCCCGCGCCCACCACGACCGACAGGAAGCGGCTCACGAGATCGGGGCGCGCGTCGATCAGTGCGCGATCGACCGTCAGCGTGCGCGGCGTGCCGTTGCCGATCCGCACCAGCGGATCGGGGTGCGCGCCGAGATCGATGACCACCTGCGCGTCGATCAGGTGCACGGTTTCGAGCCCTTCGACGCCTTTCACGAACACCGCGTCGACCTCGCCGCGCACGAGCGCCGCAATCTCGATCCCGTACTCGTGCGGACCGCGTGTGAACGATGCCGGCCCGGTGTGGCGTTCGCGTTCGTCGGGCAGGTCGACCCACTCCGCGTCGCCGTGCCCGAGCCCTTCCAGTTCGAGCGCGCTCAGGAAGCCTTTCAGCGCGGCCGCGCGCCAGAAGTCGATGCTGATCGGATGGCGCGGCAACCCGAGCCGCCGGCCGCGCAGATCGCGCACGGTGCGGATACCGCGCTCGGGCAGCGTGACGATCGCCTGGAACTCGTTGGTCCACGACAGGCCGATCACGCGCGTATCGGCGCCGCGTGCCCGCGCCCACAGCGCCGGAATGTTGCCGCCCTGCCGGAACGAGGACGGGAGGCTGTGATCGAAGTGCGATTCGCGCTTGCCGGCGTCGGCCGTCTCCTGCAGCGAATGCAGCGCGATGCCGTCCGGCCCGAACTCCTCGTCGAACCAGCCGCGGTGCACGGCGATGCCGAGCGCGGTCGGCACCGGGCAGCGCGTGTACCAGAGTGCGTCGCGGGCCGTGGCCTGCGCAGCGAGTGTCGTCATGGTGAATGTCCTTGTCGTTGGAATGCGGGGGGATGCCGTTGCGTTCACGCGCCGGCCACGCGCAGCGCCGCCTGCGTGCCGCGCGCGTTCAGCGCGCCGTCGACGAGCGGCAGCACTTCCTCGCCCACGCGGTACGCCTCCTCGAGATGCGGGTTGCTCGCGAGGATGAACGTCGACACGCCGATGTCGACGTATTCCGCGAGCCGCTCGGCCACCTGCTCGTGGCTGCCGACGATCACGCAGCCGGGGCCGCCGCGAATCTGCGACATCCCGGCCCACAGGTTCGGGCCGACGATCAGGTCGTCGAAGTGCTGCGTGTTGCCCTGGTGCAGCGCGAACTGGCGTTTCGCACCGACCGATTCCGACGACTCGCCGCGCCCGCCGAAGCCGTTGCGCGTCGCGTCGCCCACCGTCGCGAACATCTGCCGCAACTCGGCCCACGCCTGTGCCTCGGTCTCGCGCGCCAGGATGTCGATGCGCATGCCGAAACGCAGGTCGCGCTCGGCGTTCTGGCGATCGAGCGCGCGGCGGGCCGCATCGATCACCTCCTTCTGTTTCGCGAGCGGCTCGCCCCAGCTCAGGTGCACGTCGCCATGCTTCGCGGCGACCGCGAGCGCGGCATCGCTCGCGCCGGCCAGGTAGATGCGCGGCGGTTTCTGGCCGCTCAGCGGCGGCAGCAGGCCGCCGCCTTCGACGCGGTAGAAGCGTCCGTCGAACGTGAACGGCTCGCCGGCCGCGACACCCTTCACGACGTCGAGGAACTCGTCCGTGCGCGCATAACGGCTGTCGTGGTCGATGAAGTCGCCGTACGCGCGCTGGTCGGGGCCGCCGCCGCCCGTGACGACGTTCCACTCCACGCGGCCACGGCTGATCCGCTGCAGGCTCGCGGCCATCTGCGCCGCGTAGACGGGATGCACGAAATGCGGCTGCAGCGCGATCAGGAGCCGCAGCCGGCGCGTCTCGCGCGCCAGCGCGGCCGCCACGACCCACGGCTCCTCCGTGAAGCGGAAGATCGGGATCAGCGCGCCGTGGAAGCCGGCGATATCGGCCGCGCGCGCGACCTGCGACAGATAGTCGATGTAGCCGAATTCGTCGTCGTCGACTTTCGGCGCGACGCGCGACGCGCGCTGGCGGTTCCATTCGCCGCGTGTATGCAGGTCGTGTGCGCGCCTGCCGTCGCCATGCATCGGCAGGCGCCACAGAAATTCAACAGCCATCGGGGTTCTCCTGGTCGGGCCATTCGGATTGCGTGCGGCATCGCCGTGCCGCCCGTGTGCTGCGCTGTAAAGCACGCGGTGTGCCAACTTGCCCGACGCGGCACCTGCGCGGCCGCCTGCAAACCTGTGCGGCGCCTTGCACGCCGGGCGTCGACGGCAACCGGATCGCACCCGCCCGGCCGTGGCCGGCACGGTCGCGACAGGCGCGTGCCGTGCTGCTGCATCGGCCGCACCGCTGCTGCGCGCGCAACAGCGGCCCACGCGACTGTTGCTGGCGCAACAGGCCACCCATCGACACACGCATCGGCCTTTCCGCGCGACGCCCGCACCGCGTGCGGCCTCGCCGTTTCCGTTCACTGGCCCGGAACTTGCAACGCTGACCGGCCCGCGCGTGCGCACCGACACCGAGCGGCACCGCGCGCGACCGCGCTTCGACCATGCTTACGCAGAGAGGGAATCTCACACATGACAGACAGGCCCGATTCGTCATCGGACAAGCAGCAGACGTTCTGGTACGCCCGATCGCCCGTGCCGACGCCGCTCGGCATCGCCGTGCATCTCGGCTGGCTCAACGGCGAGACGTCGGCCGACGGCGTCGCGATCCGCTCGCCGCGCGGTGCCACGCGGCACGACGTGTCGTCGATCAGCGACCACACGCTGGCGCAGTCGTTTCGCCAGGGCGGCAGCATCCCCGCGATGTGGGCGCGCTCGAACGGCGCGAACACACGCGTGATCGGGCTGTCGTGGGTCGACGAATCGCAGTTGATCCTCGCGCGGCCCGAGTCGGGCATCCGCTCCGTGAAGGCGTTGCGCGGGCGCCGCGTCGCGATCCCGAGCCGCCCCGACGACCGCATCGACATCTTTCGCGCGTCGGCGCTGCGCGGCTTCGTCAACGCGCTGAGCCTCGACGGGCTGACCACCGCCGACGTCGAACTCGTCGACGTGCGTGCGCGCACGCTCCAGGCCGTCGGGCCGGCGCGCGCGGCGGACCTGTTCGCGTCGCCGCACGGCTTCTCGAGCCGTGCGCTCTACGCGGCCGAAGCCGGCGCGCTGCTGCGCGGCGAGGTCGACGCGATCTACGTGAAGGGCTCGACCGGCCTCGAGATCGCGCAGCTGATCGGCGCGCACGTCGTGATCGACATCGGCTTTCATCCGGAGCGCTCGATCCGCAACAACAACGGCACGCCGCGCCCGCTGACCGTCAACGCGGACGTGCTCGCGAACCATCCGGACATCGTCGCCGGCTTCCTGAAGCTCGTGGTCGCGGCCGGCGAATGGGCCGGCACGCATCCCGACGAAACCGCGCACTACGTGGCCGGCGAAACCGCGTCGTCGATCGACTGGGTCCGCGCCGCGTACGGCAACCAGCTGCACCGGCACCTCGGCGTCAACCTCGACGACGAATCCGTCGCCGCGCTCGACGACTTCAAGACGTTCCTGCACGACCGGGGTTTTCTGGAAGCCGACTTCGACGTCGCCGACTGGATCGACCCGCGCCCGCTCGCCGACGTGCTGCGGCCGTCGCGGCAGAAACGCGCGTGAGCCTCTTTTCCGCCCACTGATCCCGACCATCATGAAACACATGCTCTCCCTCGCTTCGCTGCGCCGCCCGCTGCGTGCGCTGTTCGCCGCGCTGCCGCTTGCCGCGGCATCGCTCGCCGCACCGGCCGCGCACGCGGACGATGCGCCCAAGGTGGTGCGAATCGCCGTCGTCGCCTATTCGGGCGGCGGCAAGACGCAATACGCGGGCGCCTCCGCGCTGATCGACGCCGACAAGTCGCTCGAGAAGGCGCTCGCCGCGCGGCACGTGAAGCTGCAATGGGTACCGGTGTCGACCGCGGCGGTCGGCACGCTCGTCAACGAGGCGTTCACGAACGGCAGCATCGACTTCGCGGGCTACGGCGACCTGCCGTCGGTCGTCGTCAACGCGTCGGGCACGCATACGCGCCTGATCGTGCCGGGCGGGGTCGGCAGCAATACGTATCTCGTCGTGCCGGCCGGCTCGAGCGCGAAGTCGATCGTCGACCTGAAGGGCAAGCGCATCGCGCTCAATCGCGGCCGGCCGTGGGAAGTCACGTTCAGCAAGCTGCTCGCCGAGAACGGGCTGAAGCTGTCCGACTTCAGGATCTACAACCTCGACCCGCAGGCCGGTGCGGCAGCGGTCGCGGCCGGCCGCGTCGACGGCTTCTTCACGCTGTCCGACGCGTATTCGCTCGTCGACAAGAACGTCGGCAAGATCATCTGGTCGACCAAGACCGCGCCCGACGACTGGAAGATGCGCGCGGAACTGTGGGCATCCGACGATTTCGTGCGGCGCTACCCCGACATCACGCAGCTCGTCGCGACCGCCTACGTGCGTGCCGCGCACTGGATCTCGCAGCCGCAGAACCGCGATGCGTACGTGAAGATCCTGAGCGCGTCCGGCCAGCCGGAAAGCGTCGTGCGCCGCGAATACGCGGACGAATCGACGCCGTGGAAGGAGCAATGGACGCCGCTCTTCACGCCCGCGCTGACCGGTCACTATCGCGACGTCGTCGCGTACAGCCGCCAGGCCGGCCTGACGTCCGCGCCGGTCGACGTGAACGCGCTGCTCGCGCCGACGTTCGTCGCGACCGCGCTCAAGCAGCTCGGGCTCGACAGCTACTGGCGCGCAGACACGGCGCGCGTCGCGAGCCGCTGATGCCGATGCACGCCCTCGCGTCGAACGGCGCACGCGCGATCCGCCTGCCCGGCGTCGCGCGGCTCGGCGGGCTCGCGCTGTGGTGGGCCACGCCGGTCGCGTTCGCCACGCTGTGGTGGCTCGCGAGCGCGTTGCGCTGGTTCCCGCCGCAGCTCGTCGTGCCGCCCGGCCGGCTCGCGGCGACGCTGCGCACCCTGCTCGACACCGGCGAACTGCGCGACAACCTGCTGATCACGCTGCATCGCCTCGCGCTCGGGTTCGCGATCGGCGCGGCGGGCGGAGCCGCGTTCGGCATCCTGCTGGCGCGCAGCCGGCTGTTCTCCGACTACCTGCAGCCGACGTTCGACCTGCTGCGGCAAGTGCCGACGCTCACGCTGATTCCGTTGCTGATCCTGCTGATCGGCGTCGACGAGCCGCTGAAGCTCGTCGTCGTCGGCAAGGCCGTGTTCTTCCCGGTCGCGCTGGCCGCGTACACGGGCGTGCACGACGCGCCGCGCGACCTCGTCGAGATGGCGCGGCACTACGGGCTCGGCCGCTTCGCGCTGCTGCGCGACGTGCTGCTGCCGGCCGCGCTGCCGCCGCTGCTGACCGGCGTGCGGATCGCGCTTGCGCGCGCGTGGCTCGCGCTCGTCGCGGTCGAGCTGCTCAGCGCCGACAGCGGGATCGGCCAGATGATGGAACTCGCGCGGCAGATGCTGCGGCTCGACGTCGTGCTCATCGACGTCGCGGTGATCGGGCTGATCGGCTTCGCGATCGACCGGTCGATTGCGCTCGTGCAACGCTACGCATTGCGCTGGCAAGCGCCCTCGCGCTGACCTGACTGGATACGCTTCGAAATGACGCTCGCCATACGCTCTCTCTCGCTCGCCCCGCTGCGCCGCCGCGCGCGCGGCCTCGTCGTGCCGGCCCTGCTGGTGGCCGCATGGCAGTTCGCATCGTCCGGCGACGCGGCCCATCAATACGCGTTCGTGCCATTGCAGCAGGTGGGCGCCGCGCTGGTCGAACTCGCCCGCAGCGGCGAACTCGCGACCGATCTCGGCGCGAGCCTGCGCCGCACGACGCTCGGGTTGGGGTTCGGCGTCGCGTTCGGGCTTGTATTCGGCGCGGCGATGGCGCGCTCGACGCTCGCGCGCAAGCTCGGCGAGCCGGCGTTCCAGGCACTGCGCTACGTGCCGCTGCTCGGGCTGATTCCGCTGCTGAGCCTGTGGGCCGGCACCGGCGAATTCGCGAAGGTGCTCATCATCGCGCTCGCCGCGTTCTACCCGATGACCACCGCCAGCTTCGACGGGCTGCGCCGCGTCGATCCGCGCTACGTCGAACTCGCGCAGTCGTATCGCCTGACGCGCATCGGCCTGTGGCGCGACGTGCTGATTCCCGGCGCGCTGCCCGACCTGTTCGCGGGCGTGCTGCAAGCCGTGCCGTTCGCGTGGATCACCGCGACCAGCAGCGAGCTGCTGTTCAACGCGGGCGCGGGGGTCGGCAGCCTGATGCAGAACGCGCAGGCCGGCGCGCGCGCCGACGTGCTGCTGGTCTGCGTGCTGGGGGTGACGGCACTCGCCGTCGGCATGAGTGCGCTATGCGAGCGGATCGCGCAGCGCGCGCTGCGCTGGCGCGATCACGCCTGACGGCGCAGCCGCGCGTCGGCGTCGCCCCCGTCACCCGCGTCGCGCGGCTTCAGGATGCCGAGCTGCGCGAGCCGCGCACGCACGATGTTGCGCGACTGGTCGAGCAGGCGCGACATGCGCAGCTGGTTGTGCTCGCTGTAGTCGAACACGCTGCGGTAGACGGTGTCCTCGATGTGCTGCCAGAGCGACGGCGTGCCGAGATCCAGCAGCTCGATCACCGCATGGCGCAGCGCATCGGTCGCCTCGGCCACGTCGCGCGCACGGCGCGGCGGTGCCGCCGCCGGGGCGCGCGGGTCGTCGGCATCGGGCGCGAGCGACAGCGCGGAGAACTGCAGGTCGCCCACATCGATCGCGCCACCCGCGCAGATCAGCACCGCGTGGTGGATCACGTTCTCGAGTTCGCGGATATTGCCCGGCCAAGCGTGCGCATGCAGCCGTGCGCGCGCGGCGTCCGTGAGCGTCGGCGCGGCGACGCGCAGCCGCTTCGCATAGGTGTCGATGAAGTGTTCGATCAGCGGCGCGATGTCGCCGAGGCGCTCGCGCAGCGGCAGCAGGCTCAGCTTCACGACGTTGAGCCGGTAGTAAAGATCCTCGCGGAAATTGCCCGCGCGCACCGCGGCTTCGAGATTCACGTTGGTCGCCGCGACGAGCCGCACGTCGATCTTCACGGTCTTGCGCGAGCCGACCGGCGTCACTTCGCGCTCCTGCAGCACGCGCAGCAGCTTGACCTGCGCGGACAGCGGCAGGTCGCCCACCTCGTCCAGGAACAGCGTGCCGCGATTCGCGGATTCGAACCAGCCGGGCTGGCTGTTGATCGCGCCGGTAAACGCGCCGCGTTCGTGGCCGAACAGCTCGCTTTCGATCAGCGTCTCGGAGAATGCGCCGCAGTTGACCGCCACGAACGGGCCGTCATGGCGCTCGCTCAGCGAGTGCACGAGGCGCGCGATCAGCTCCTTGCCGGTGCCGCTCTCGCCGGTGACGAGCACGGTCGCGTCGCTCGGCGCGACGAGCTGGATGCGCTCGAGCAGCACCCGCGATTTGGGATCGTCGAACGTCAGCGCCTTCGCACGGATCGTGATCGCATGCGAATTCGGGTCCGGCAAACTGAAGATGGCCATGGCACGACCGGCGTGTTGAACGGGGAAGGTTCGACGATAGCAAGGCGCGCGCCGGGGACGAACCAATTCATCGAGCTATCGGTATGACGGCGGCCGGATTGCGCCGGCCGCCGCGCGAGCTCGCGCGATGTCACGCGAGACCGGTCATCTTCCATTGCTGCTCGAGCGCGCCCGGCCCGAACTCGAGCGAGCCGCCGAGCGGCTCCGCGAGCGCCTGGAAATACGCGGCTTCCTCGAGGATCAGGATGTACTTCGACACGTCGAGGATCGATTTTCCCCAGAAGGTTGCGCCGCCGTTCGCCTCGATGATCGCCGGTACCTCGGGGTCGCGGCGGATCGTGTCGACGATGAAACGCGGCTCGCCGGGACGACGATCGACGTACACCGGAATCTCGCGGGCGCGCGTGTAGCGCGCGGCCGGCGCATAGCGGATCGGCAGCGGGCGATGCGCGCTCGCCCATGCGCCGAGATACGGGCCGTGCACGTGGATCACGACACCGACGTCCGGCGCCTCGCGGAACACGTCCGCATAACGCGGCCCGTTGCCGCCCGCGCGCGCGTCGCCATGCAGCACGTCGCCGTCGAACGTCACGACGACCGGCTGGATTTCCTGCGAGGCGGCCCACGGGCTCGGCGCCGACAGCGCGACGACGAGCTCGGTGCCCGGCACGCGCTGGAACGCCTGGAACGTGTTGGTCGCGGACAGCGTGCGCGTGTCCTTCAGCACGCGTGCAGCCTGCGTGAATTCGCGCGTGGCACGCTCGACGAATGCCACGAGTTCGCCGCTGTCGATGATTGGGGTGACGGACATGAGGATGGTTTCCTTGATCGGGTGGACGGAGGGGATCGCAACGCAACGTCGCGACTCACGCCGACCGGATCAGCAGCAATCGTGCCAGCCGGGCGCGCACGCATCGAACGCCCGCGCCGCGGTGCGGGCCGGTCACGCACGATGCACACGGCACGATCCATGCACCTGCCTTTGTTGCGGGAGCAACAGCCGGCCTCCCGGATTGCTGCGCGACGCGCAGCCGGCGCATGCGTGCGGCGCACGCGGTACGACGCAACGGCCCGTCGCGCCGCGCGCCGCACACGCAACGGATGCGCTGGTTCGAAACTTGCGTCGTGGTCGGCCCGCGCCATCCACCGTCCGGCGCTTCCGATCCGATCTCATCGACCTCCATCCGACCATGACGCTTCTCCCCCTGCGCGGCTGCGCCGCGCGCGCACTGCTGGCTTCGGCGCTCGCCGTATCGTCTTTCCTGTCGCACGCGGCTTCGCCCGGCCGCGTTCCCGCGCCCGACCCGCTGCAGGGCGACGGCCGCGTGTCCGCGTTCTACACGTGGGACCGCGACATTCCGGCGACGCCCGGCGCGCTGCTGCGCATCGAGCCGCTGCCCGCGACGCTCGGGCTCGCGAGCGCAGCGCGCCAGTTGCGGATCCTCTATGCGTCGACCGACGGTGTCGGCGGTCACACGCCGATCGCCGTGTCGGGTGCGCTGTTCGTGCCGCGCGGCACGCCGCCCGCCGGCGGCTGGCCGATCGTCGCGTGGGCGCACGGCACGTTCGGGATGGCCGACATCTGCGCGCCGTCGTGGTTCGGCCGCTCGTATCGCGACGTGCGCTACCTGAACGCGTGGCTTCAGCAGGGGTTCGCCGTCGTCGCGACCGACTATCAGGGGCTCGGCACGCCGGGCCCGAATCCGCAGCTCAACAACCGCTCGAACAGCTACACGCTGCTCGACAGCGTGCGCGCGGTGCTCGGCGGCGTGCCGGGGCTCGCGAACGAGGTCGTGCTCGTCGGCCAGTCGCAAGGCGGCTCGGCCGTGTTCGCGGCGGCCGGCTACGCGCCCGCGTATGCGCCCGAACTCGCGATCCGCGCGACCGTCGCCACCGGCACGATCTACAACGCATCGCCCGCCACGCTCGCGTCGCTGCCGAAGTTCGACAGTGCCTACCGGCGCGACCCCGAGCGCGTCGATCCGACACTCGCGTACCAGTTCTACTCGGTGCTCTCCGCCCAGCAGATCGACCCGTCGCTGCGCGCGGACGAAGTGCTGACCGACCAGGCGTTGCCGATCCTCGAACAGGCGCGCATCGGTTGCCTCGCGTCGCTCGAGGACGATGCGGCGCTCGCGCACCTCACGCATGCGAACACCGTGAAGCCCGGCGGCGATGCACGGCTGAAAGCGTGGTGGGACGCGTACCTGACGTACCCGACGCTGAAGATCGCGACACCCGTCTTCATCGGCGCGGGCGCGGACGACGGGCTCGCGCCGCTCGAACTCGCGCTCGCGAAGGACGCGTGCGCGGCGGGCACGACCGTCGAGGCGCACCTGTATGCGGGCCGCGAACACAACGGCACCGTGAACGCGTCGCTCGCCGATTCGATTCCGTTCGTGAAGCGCGTGCTTGCCGGCGAGACGATCCACCCGGTCTGCACGCCCACCGCGCAGCAGGCCGTGTCGCGGTAACGCGCGCCGCGCGCTTTGCACGCCGGCGCGAATGCATTTCCGAATCCGTTATTGGATCGCGCCGCCGCGCATTTTTATACTCGTCAGCACTCTCTTCCAAAGAGTGCCAGCCAATCTCGACAGAACAGCACAGGACGAACCTATGAGCCTACGCCCCTTGCACGACCGCGTGATCGTGAAGCGACTCGACCAGGAAACCACCACCGCGTCGGGCATCGTGATCCCCGACAGCGCCGCGGAAAAACCCGACCAGGGTGAAGTGATCGCCGTTGGCCCCGGCCGCAAGGATGCGGACGGCCAGCGCATCGTGCCCGACCTGCAGGTCGGCGAGCGCGTGCTGTTCGGCAAGTACGCGGGCCAGGCCGTCAAGCTGGACGGCACCGAGTTTCTCGTGCTGCGCGAGGAAGACATCGTCGCAGTCGTCAACCAGTAACGGAGCGCAATCATGGCAGCGAAGGAAATCATTTTCAGCGACGTCGCACGGGCCAGGCTGACCGAAGGCGTGAACATTCTCGCGAACGCGGTGAAGGTCACGCTCGGGCCGAAGGGCCGCAATGTCGTGCTCGAACGCAGCTTCGGCGCGCCGGTCGTCACGAAGGACGGCGTGTCGGTCGCGAAGGAAATCGAACTCGCGGACAAGCTGCAGAACATCGGCGCGCAGCTCGTGAAGGAAGTCGCGTCGCGCACCAGCGATGCGGCCGGCGACGGCACCACGACGGCCACCGTGCTGGCGCAGGCGATCGTCCGCGAAGGCCAGAAGTACGTCGCGGCCGGGCTCAATCCGCTCGACCTGAAGCGCGGCATCGACAAGGCCGTCGCGGCGGCCGTCGACGAGCTGAAGAAGATCAGCCGTCCGACCACCACGAGCAAGGAAATCGCGCAGGTCGCGACGATCTCCGCGAACGGCGAGGAATCGATCGGCCAGCGCATCGCGGAAGCGATCGACCGCGTCGGCAAGGAAGGCGTGATCACCGTCGAGGACGGCAAGTCGCTCGCGGACGAGCTCGATGTCGTCGAAGGGCTGCAGTTCGATCGCGGCTACCTGTCGCCGTATTTCATCAACAATCCCGACAAGCAGATCGCCGAGATCGAAAGCCCGTACATCCTGCTGCACGACAAGAAGATCTCGAACATCCGCGACCTGCTGCCGGTGCTCGAACAGGTCGCGAAATCGGGCCAGCCGCTGCTGATCATCGCGGAAGACGTCGAAGGCGAAGCGCTCGCGACGCTGGTCGTCAACAACATCCGCGGCATCCTGAAGACGGTGGCCGTGAAGGCGCCGGGCTTCGGCGACCGCCGCAAGGCACTGCTCGAAGACATCGCGATCCTGACCGGCGGCCAGGTGATCGCCGAGGAAACGGGCCTGACGCTCGAGAAGGCGACGCTGGCGGAACTCGGCCAGGCGAAACGCATCGAGGTCGGCAAGGAAAACACGACGGTGATCGACGGCGCGGGCGATGCGAAGAACATCGAGGCACGCGTGAAGCAGATCCGCGTGCAGATCGAGGAAGCGACGTCGGACTACGACCGCGAGAAACTGCAGGAACGGGTCGCGAAGCTCGCGGGCGGCGTTGCGGTCATCAAGGTCGGCGGGGCCACCGAGATCGAGGTGAAGGAGAAGAAGGACCGCGTCGACGACGCGCTGCACGCCACGCGCGCGGCCGTCGAGGAAGGCATCGTGCCGGGCGGCGGCGTCGCGCTGATCCGCGTGCGGCAGGCGATCCGCGAACTGCAGGGCGTGAACGCCGACCAGAACGCGGGCATCAAGATCGTGCTGCGCGCGCTCGAGGAACCGCTGCGCCAGATCGTCACGAACGCGGGCGAAGAGGCAAGCGTCGTGGTCGCGAAGGTGGCCGAAGGCTCGGGCAACTTCGGGTACAACGCGCAGACGGGTGAATACGGCGACCTCGTCGAATCGGGCGTGCTCGATCCGACCAAGGTCACGCGCACGGCGCTGCAGAACGCGGCGTCGGTCGCGGGGCTGCTGCTGACGACCGATGCAACCGTGTTCGAAGCACCGAAGGATGCGGCGCCGGCGGCTGCGCCGGGCGGCCCGGGTGCGGGCGGGCCGGGGTTCGACTTCTGACGGCGTGTCGCGTGTGCCGGTTCGCCGGCATGCGCGACTGGCACGCACAGCAAAACGCAGGCAACGCGTGGCGACGAAAGTCGTCACGCGTTTTTTGCATGTGACTGGCGAAAACGGGCGGCGTGCCGGCACGCTCGGGTAAGATGAACGCCCGTCCGCCGCCCCGCCGTTCACGCCATGCCGACCGTACAAACCATTCTCGACGACTACGAACGCCTCGGCTGGAAAGGCAACGATCCGATGTCGCAAATGCTGGCGCTGCGACGCGACAATCCGGCCGCGCTCGCCGACCTCGTGATCGCATCGTTCGATCGGGCGTTGCCACATGCGACGTTCCTCGATGCCGCGCTCGACCTGATGGACGACACCGCTTTCGCGAAGACTGCGGCCGAAGCGTGGCAAGACGTCCGCAACGGCGCGTGGAACGAGCGGCTCGCGAGCGTGTTGTCGAGCGTGGTGATGCAGACGCCGCAGGTATTTTCCGATCACTGGGACGTGTTCCTCGACATCGCCACCACGAAGCGGTCGCCGCGCGTGTACTACGAGGAAAACGCGTGGCGGATGCTCGATCCGGCGACGGTCGAAGCATGGCGCGGCCGGCTTGCCGAGGCCCCTTCCGGTAACAAGGCAGCGCATGCACGCGCCGTCGCGCTGCTCCATTCGCGACAGCCTGCAGCCGTTCACGACGCGGCAGCCTGGTTGTTTCCGGACAATCCCGGGGCGCGCGCCAACTGGCTCATGTCCGCCGGCTACGCTCAGGAATATGACACGTTGCGCGCATTGCACAGCGAAACGCCGCTGCATATCGACTTCGGATCGACGCTGGGCGCGCCGATACTCCGCGCCCAGCCGAAGTGGAACCGCGAGATTCTCGCGCATCACCCAACCTGGAACACGCGCGGCTCGCATCGATTAGGCGCACGCTTCGGCGGCGTGTCGTCGCATCGATGCGGCCTGTGTCACGAGCCGCTGCATCGACTGCTGACACTGCCCCAACCCGCTGCAGCAGGCATCGACAGCGCGACGCCCGTGTCGTTCGACACCTGCCTGTCGTGCGGTGGCTGGGAGAGCGACGGCCCGCTGTTCCACCGGCACGACGACGCCGGCAACGCCTGTGCGCACCCGTCCCAGCAACGCGACACCGCGATCCAGCCGGACTATCCGGCGGCCCCATTCCTGGAGGCAGACCTTGCGCTTTTCACTGCGCCGGCACGCTGGACGCGGCAGGAATGGGGCATGTCGAACAGCCGACAGAACCTGAGCCGTGTCGGCGGCGCACCGTCGTGGGTACAGTCGGCGTGGTATCCCGACTGTCCGGATTGCGGCCGCAAGATGTCATTCGTCATGCAACTCGACTCCCACTTTCCGCAAACGGACGGCGGCGAATGGCTGTGGGGCAGCGGCGGCGCGAACTACACGTTCTGGTGCGCGCCGTGCCGCACCAGCGCGCATCTCTGGCAGTGCACGTAACACGCACCGGCCACGCAACCTTTACGACCTTTTTACTTGCGGCCGCGCGTGCGTTCACTAGAATGTGTTCGCAATCGATCCATCAACGAGTACGTACATGCGCATCCGAAGTCCTCGCCCTCCGAGTTGCTTTTCTGCCTGACAGGCAGGACGCCTGCGTCTCTCTTTTCCCGAGCCACCGTCCTGCCAGCAGGCGGACGGTGCGCGCCGTAGTCCTTCCCGTGCACGCTTGAACACGACGCCGATGCGTTGATCGCGCATCGCGCGATGCGAACGTGTTCGCACGGAAATTCCCGCATCACGACGCGCCGCCGATCCGCCACCCCGGCAACGATCGATTGGCATGCCTGGCACCCCGCATGCCGATCCAGCCTTATTGCTTCGCATTCCTTATTTAACCCACTGAAGTCCCCGATACCGGAGCCCGATCATGTTCGAGATCGACAAGCAGTACACCCGCGAATTCATCCATACCGCGTGCGGCGGCAGCAAACAGGCATTCCTGCCGACGAAGAACGGCAAGGTCGTGGCCGCCTGCCTACGCACGGACCTCAACCCGCATGCGCCCGACGTGATCCTCTGCGACGGCAGCGCGTCCGCGCGCGCGGCCGGCAGGACGCTCGCCGCGCAACGCGATGCGATTCCGGTGTTCATCCGCATGGCAACCGACGCATACCGCTTCGTCGGCCGGTACGTCGTCAGCGAATCGCTCACCGCACCGCTCGACTGCGCGCCTTACGTGCGCAACAGCGGCTTCACGCCCGGGCAGATCTCGCGCGTGCTGAAGCTCAAGCGCTGCTGACGCGCGCAGCGCGCGCCTTCCCGGTCGCCTTTCATCAAGGAGCAATCATGCTTGGCCTGACGTTCTGGAAACACGTGATCGGCACACGACCCGATGCCGCCCGCGACGATCGCGCAACGGCACTCGGCCGGCACCGCGTGCGCTCGAGGACGCTGGTGCTGACGAGCGCCGCGGTGGCATTTGCGGCGATCGCGTTCGGTGCGCCGGTCGTCGGCATTTCGGTGTTCTTGCTGACGACGTTGCCGTTCGTGCTGTCGGGTACCTGACGATGTCCCTGTCGGGCACGCGGCGGGCGCCAGCGCAATCGATACGAAATTTTAATGCAGCGCCCCCGCGTCTCTGACACCGTCTTTACACGCTTTTGTCTAGGATTTCCCTGTCATCCCGACACGGAGAGATCCGCATGCAAACGCAGCAGGCCGCCATCGGCGGCCACCCCGACCTTCCCCGCCGCCGCGTCGCCACGCCTGCCGCGATCCGGCTGGCCGACGCGTGCCCGCCGGACAACATCCTGCTCGACGTGCCGGTCGAAAGCGCGATTCAGTTGTTCGACCTCGCCGCGCGACACATCGAGCGCGGCAGCGGTGTGCCGGCGGAGCGCATCAGGACCGAACTGATCAGGCGCGAACAGCTGGGCTCGACCGGCCTCGGCCAGGGCGTCGCGATTCCGCATGCGCGCATCGACGGGCTCGGCTCGGCCGTCGCGCTGTTCGTGCGCGCACTGTACCCGTTCGCGTTCAACGCGCCGGACCGCAAGCCCGTGCGCGAATTCATCGTGCTCGCCCTGCCGAAAGCGGACGATCGCGCGCACCTCGAACTGCTCGCCGACGCGGCACGGTGTTTCAGCGACCGCCCGTTCCGGCAAGCGTCGCGCGACGCGCTGACGCCCGACGAGATTCACCGGCTCATGCAACGCACGCATTGACGCCGCACCGCGCGGCGTCAGGCACTCCCTTCATCCATCCGGATTCCCATGTTCCCAGACCCTGAAAGCTCCACCCTTACGTCGCATCGCGTGGCCGGCCTGGCGCGCTCGCTGCCGTTCATGCAGGCCCTGCACGGGCAGACCGTCGTCATCGTCGACGGCGGCACCGCGAGCGACGCGCGCGCCCGCCACGCCTTCGCGCAGGATGTCGCGCTGCTCGCACTCACCGGTGTTCGCCCGATCGTCGTCCAGGGCTTGCCGGCCGCGTCCGGCACGCAATCGGTCGACACCGCGCGCGCCGCGATGACCGAGCGCAACCATGAACTGGTGCGCCTGATCGGCAGCCACGGCGTGAAGGCGCTCGGCATCGACGGTCACGACGGCGGGCTGCTGGTCGCATCCGCCGCATCCGATCGCACGAACACGAGCGCGGTCGCGCACTTCGACGGCACCGCGTTGGCTGCGTTTCTCGGCAACGGGCTGGTGCCCGTCGTGATGCCGGTCGCCCCGGACGACGCAGGCCATGATCACCTGCTGCGCGCGGAACAGCTCGGCAGCCTCTTCGCGCAGCGCACCGGCGCCGTCACGCTGGTGATGATGGTCGACAGCACGCTGCTGCGCGAACTCGGCGAGCTCGCCGGGCTCTACGGCATCACGGAACTCGAGCAATGGCTGGCCGAGCATCCGGCCGCAACCGCGGCGCCTTGCGTGCGGGACGCGCTCGATGCGCTCGCGCACGGCGTGCAGAACGTCCATCTCGCCGATATCGGGCAACCCGAATCGCTGATCGACGAACTGCTGACGGAGGAAGGATCGGGGGTCGTGTTCTGCCGGCGCGGCAACACCGACCTGCTAGCGGAAACCCGCCGCTACTTCGCGGATTCGGCGAGCGTGCTGCGCGACGGCTTCAACGTCGAGCAGAAGCAGGTCGTGCGGTTCTGAATTTTGCAGCAGAAACGCTCGCCGCGCGGGGCGCCGTAACGTCAGAACATCTGGCGCAGGCCGACGGCAGCCCCGACGTTGTTGGTCCTGCCGATCTGGTCGACCTTGCCGGTGAGCCGGTTGGTGGCACCCGGATAGTCGGCCGCGAACGCACCGTTGCCGCGCGAGAAATCGACCGTGCCGTAGACCTCCGTATGCTTGGACAGCGCATACTCGGCCAGCACGGTCGCCGAGTAGTTGATCCCCGAGCCGAGCGTGCCGTCGAGCCGCTCCGCGTTGCGTGCGTGGCCGTAATAGCCGGCCACCGTGATCAGCAGCGGCGCGGTGGCCTGCCAGTTGGCGCCGACGTAGAACGTGTCGTCGATGCGGTTCGGGCTCCCGCCGCTCAACGCCGGTGCGCCGGCCTGCTGCATGTTGAAGTCGGTCGTGCCCGTCTTGTCCTGGCCGTGCAGCCAGCCGGCCAGCAGGCGGACGGAGGGCGTCACCTGATACGCGCCGCTCACGTGCAGAAAGTTCACCTTCGCGCCGTTGGTCGCACTGCCGTTCACGGACGATACCGAGGTCTGCTGGAAGCCTGCATTGATCGACGCGGGCCCTCGCGCATAGGTGAGCTCGACGCCGTACGTGCTGTCGAGGCCCATCGCACCGGCATGATTGCCGAAGCCGTAGATCGCATCGACGCTGAACCCGTTGTACGTGAATGCGTACTTCACCGAGTTCGGCACCGTCAGGTAGTTGCCAATGCCGTTGTACGCCCAGCTGTCTTGCCAGTAGTCGCCGACGGTCATCGGATCGAATACGTCGCCCATCGTGTCGTACAGCGGCGCGTACTGGTTGCCGAACGTCAGCGTGCCATATCGGCCGCTCGACAGGCCCACGTAGGCCTGCCGGCTGAACAGCGTGTTCGCGACGTGCAGCTTGCCATCGCCCAGCTCGAAACCGTTCTCGAGACGGAAAATCGCCGACAGCCCGCCGCCGAGATCCTCGCTGCCGCGCAAGCCCCAGCGGCTGTGCGTTTCCGGGCCGACCGTCATTCCGATCAGGTCCTTGCCGTCAGGGCCGGCATTCGTCTGATAACGGATCGCCGTATCGACGAGGCCATACAACGTAACCGAACTCTGCGCGAACGCGCACGTTGCTGACATGGTGAAAGCGGCGCCGATACAACCGGTGACAACGGTGCGTCTCATGAAAGGCCTCCCTGAGCAATTGATTTTGTAAGCAGTCCGACAGCATTCGTGAACGGACGCCATTACTGCGAACGGGAGAATAATCGGCCATATTCGCGGCACCTATTACCGCTTCTGGATTGGACCTTTCCAGCGTCGTCAACAATCGCTGTCGTGCACGATGCGGCGGCCCGGCGCGATCGAGATCCGCTGTCGCGGCCTGCCGGACGGCGGGCAAATCACGTCCCGCCCCGATGAGTCGCACCATGTCGAAGCGCGGCACCGATGGTTCGATGCCCGGCTGTCGGAGCATGGCCACGGCGTGCAGAGCAGGAACGATCCCGACACGGTGCGTCCTTCGCGACCGGATGCCCCGGCGTCGAATCAGGCTCGGGCGGCATCGATCCGGAATACCGCGATCGTCGCTTCCAGCTGCCCCGCCTGCGCTTTCAGCGCCGCCGCCGCAGCCGATGCCTGCTGCACCAGCGCGGCATTCTGCTGCGTCACCTGATCCATCTGCGCGACGGCCTGATTGACTTGCTCGATGCCTCGCGACTGCTCGTCGGACGCGGCGGTAATCTCGCTCATCAGTACGTCGACCCGTCGCACCGACGCCAGTATTTCCGTCATCGTCCCCGTCGCGCGATCGACCTGCCGTGCGCCGGTGTCGACGCGCCGGAGCGAATCCGTGATCAGTTCCTTGATTTCACGCGATGCCGCGGCACTGCGCTGGGCCAGCGAGCGCACTTCGCCCGCCACGACCGCGAACCCGCGCCCCTGTTCGCCGGCCCGGGCCGCTTCGACCGCGGCGTTCAACGACAGGATGTTGGTCTGGAAAGCGATGCCTTCGATCACCGTGATGATCTCGGCGATCTTGCCTGACGATTCCGACAGCCCCCGCATCGTCCTGACGACCTCTTGCGCGGCCTGATTGCCCTGCTCGGTCAGCAGCGCCGCGTCGCTCACCACCTGGCTGGCCTGCTTCGCGTTCTCGGCGTTCTGGCGAACCGTCGACGTCAGCTGCTCCATGGACGCGGCCGTCTCCTCCAGCGACGCGGCCTGCTCCTCGGTCCGTTGGGACAGATCCACGTTGCCCTCCGCGATCTCCCGAGCGGCGGCGTCGATCGCGTGCGAGCCGTTCTGCACCGCCCGGATCGTCTGGAGCAGTTCGCCCTGCATCGTCTGCAAACCGGTCAGCAGTTGCCCCATTTCGTCGGTCGAATGAACCTCCACCCGGGTCGTCAGGTCGCCTTCGGCGATGGCGCCGAAATGGCCCAGTGCGTTCGCCAGCGGTGTGCCGATCGCCCGTTGCAGCGACCACCATGTCAGCGTGGCCGCCCCGAGCGCGACCAGGCTCCCGGCGAACGCCATGCCGATGAACCAGTGGAAGCGCGCCTGCGCGGCATCGAATGTCGCCCGCGAAGCCGTGATCTGGAGCTGCCCGAGCGCATCCATGGCGTCGGACGCGTCGATGAACAGCGACGGCGGGATGCGTCGCCAGACTTCCGGAATCTTGGCCGCATCATGGGTGGCGATGACCTCGAACATCGGCTCCAGCCCGTTGTCGACCAGCGCCTTGAACTTGCTGCCGGCGTCGGCCGCGCGGCGGGCCTCTTCGGGGCCGGAAAACGGCAGCGCACGATAGGCGTCCCATGCCTTCCTCGATGCGGCCAGCATGTCGCGGGCCACACCGGTTTCCTGCGGAACTTCGTCGCTGGCCGGATCGAGCGCGATGCGATACAGCCACAGGCGCGTCCTCGACAGCGCGACATTCGCCTGCCCGAGCGCCTCCGACGAAGCGAGCCGTTCGGAATAGAGCGTCTTCACGTCGTTGTTTCCGATTGCCATGCCGACCACGCCGATGATGCCGCCGACGACCAGCAATACTCCGAGAAAACCCATCGCCAGCGCCAGACGGGTGCGAATGCTGAAATTCTTGATCATGGTCAGGAGAGCGTTGAGCACGCCGCCGGTGCATGCGACGCATGCGCGTGAAACCAGTCGGGTACGGCACGTGCAAGGTCGACTTCCCGATAACGACCAAAGTGACGCCGGGATTAACGCGGAATCCGTAACGGACGTTTCCAGAAGCGGCGAGTTGTGGTCCGCGCAGGTCCGTGATAGCGAGGTGTGCAACGCTCGAACACCGAATCGTCCGATGAATATCCGGGTGCCCGGGCGCAGGCGGGCGCACGTGTCGCGTGATCGCATGCCAATGCGCCCCTGCGCTCACGTCGGGATGCTTTCGACCGTGCTCGCTGCGTGCCGGCTTCCACGCATATTGATCTGGATGCCAAACTATTCAGCCGCCCTGCCCGAAGCTCGCCGATAATGCCTCAGCCACCCGGCGAGCAATCAACCCGCAGGACCGCTGCTCGCCAGCGTCCCGCTGCGCAGCCTGGCCGGGCCATGCCCGAACTTCGTGATCACCGCTTCGACCGCGATCGCGCGGCGTCGCGCCGCGCGCCAGCGCGACGACCGGCTCTGGCCGCCGCGGCGGGATGCCAGGCGCAACGCACGGCGCAACGGCGCTCCCGTCGATGCGCCGGTTGCCGATCCGGTGCCAGCGGCCGGGCCATGGAGGATGGGGCGCGACGGATGGATGCTCACGGAACGTCGAGCGGCGCGCCATGCCCGCATCGCCATGCAAATGAGCCCGCTTGCGACAGCCCGTTGCCGGGCGCCACAAGCGGGCTCCTCGCAGACGGCATGCGTCAGCGTCGCGTCGCCAGCCTTCTCACGACGCTCACCAGCGCGTCGACTTCGTCGCACGTGTTGTAGAACGCGAGCGACGGCCGCACCGTTGCCTCGAGCCCGAACCGCCGCAGGATCGGCTGCGCGCAGTGATGCCCCGAGCGCACCGCGATGCCCTCTTCGTTCAGCGCCTGACCGACTTCCTCGGTCTCGTAGCCCTTCAGCACGAACGACAGCACGCTCGCCTTGTCGCGCGCGGTGCCGACGAGGCGCACGCCCGGCACCGGCGCGAGCACGCTCGTCGCATACGCGAGCAGGTCGTGCTCGTAGCGCGCGATGTTCTCGATGCCGACGCGGCTCACGTAGTCGAGCGCGGCACCCAGCCCCACCGCATCCGCGATGTTGCCGGTGCCGGCCTCGAACCGGTTCGGCGGCGGCTGGAACACCGTGCGCTCGAACGTCACGTCCGCGATCATGTTGCCGCCGCCCTGCCAGGGCGGCATGTCGTCGAGGATCGCGCGTTTGCCGTACACGACACCGATCCCGGTCGGCCCGTAGATCTTGTGCCCGGAGAACACGAAGAAATCCGCATCGAGCGCCTGCACGTCCACGCGCATGTGCGAGATCGACTGTGCGCCGTCAACGAGCGCCTTCGCCCCCGCCCGATGCGCAAGATCGACGATCTCCTTCACCGGCACGACCGTCCCCAGCGCGTTCGACACCTGTGTGACGGACACGATCTTCGTGCGGTCGTTGAGCAGCTTCCGGTATTCGTCGAGCAGCACCTGCCCCGAATCGTCGACCGGAATCACGCGCAGCTTCGCCCCCTTGAGCGCGGCAAGCTGCTGCCACGGCACGATGTTCGCGTGATGCTCGAGGTTCGACACGATGATCTCGTCGCCTTCGCCGACGTTCTGCACGCCCCACGACTTCGCGATCAGGTTGATCGCCTCGGTCGTGCCGCGCACGAACACGATCTCGTCCGGCGACGAGGCGCCGATGAAGCGCTGCACGGTTTCCCGCGCATGCTCGTAAGCATCCGTCGCGCGGCCGGCCAACGCATGCGCCGCGCGGTGGATGTTCGAGTTCTCGTGTGCGTAGAAGTATGCGAGGCGGTCGATCACGGCCTGCGGCTTGTGCGTCGTCGCCGCATT
Organism: Burkholderia reimsis; assembly: GCF_003294055.1. Lineage (NCBI taxonomy): Bacteria > Pseudomonadati > Pseudomonadota > Betaproteobacteria > Burkholderiales > Burkholderiaceae > Burkholderia > Burkholderia reimsis. Next base: position 83,104 of record NZ_QMFZ01000024.1, on the reverse strand, counting down.
GTCGAACCAGACGAGCTGCTTGCCGTTCACGCGCTCCTGCAGGATCGGGAAATCGCGGCGAATCGCGTTCACGTCGAACGGCGGGTGCGCGCCACGATACAGCTGACCTTGCGGCTCGGCGGCGTGCGTATCGTCGATGAAGTAACGCGGCACCTCGCTGCCCGACGCGCGCGACGCCGGCACGTCGCGATGCACGGCGAGCAGTTCGCGCAGCGCGTCGTCGCCCGGCAGCCCGAACGCTTCCGGCGACGCGAGGCCGTTCGACGGCACGACGATGTCCTGCGGCGTCGCCTGCCAGCCCTGCAGCGAACCGTCGGTGAAGTAGTACGGCGATGCCTTCGCCGCACCGTCCGGCGCCGGCGCATTCACTTGCGGCACACCGAGCGCCGCGCCGCCGACGCGCGGTTCGAGCGCGGGCGCGATCGACACGGCGTTGTCGGGCAGCCCGTTCTGCGCGGCCGCATGCGGCGCGAGCGCCGGTGCGCGGTTGCCGAGCGACAGCACGTGGGTCGGTGCGGACGGCGCGAGGTTCGCGCCGGGCACTTTCCCTTGCGGGGGCGCGAGACCGGGCACGCCGGTGCCCGCGCCGCCCGGCCCCGCGAGCGGCGAGCCGCCCGGGACCGGGTTGCTCACCGACGCAAGGATCGGCGCGGCGGCCGGCAAGGCCGACGGCACGCCGCCGACCGCGCCGCTGCCCGCCGACAGCCCGGGCGCGGTGGCCTGCCCGGGCGGCGTCGCGAAGAACTCGGACGCGAGCCGCGCGAGCGTCGCGGGGTCGGGCAAGCCGGCCGGCAACGGCGCGTGCGGCAGCGCGTGCGCGTCGCCGCCGGCCAGGCCGGGATTAACGGTAGGTGTCGGGATAGTCATGGAACTTGGCGATTTCGACGTCATCGAGGACAGCCAGCGCATCCGGCGAATGGACCGCGAGCGAGCAATACAGCGAGATCAGGTACGACGCGATCGCCTGGTTGTTGATCCCCATGAAGCGCACCGACAGGCCCGGGCCCTGCTCGCCGGCGACACCCGGCTGATAGAGGCCGACCACGCCCTGACGCTTGTCGCCGACGCGCAGCAGCAGGATCTTCGTCTTGCCGTCCGCGACCGGCACCTTGTCCGACGGGATCAGCGGAATGCCGCGCCACGTGAGGAACTGCGAGCCGAACAGGCTGACCGTCGGCGGCGGCACGCCGCGCCGCGTGCATTCACGGCCGAACGCGGCGATCGCGAGCGGGTGCGTGAGGAAGAACGCGGGCTCCTTCCACACCTTGGTCAGCAGCTCGTCGAGGTCGTCCGGCGTCGGCGCGCCCGTCAGCGGGAAGATCCGCTGGTCGTCGGTCACGTTCGCGAGCAGCCCGTAGTCGGGGTTGTTGATCAGCTGGCTTTCCTGCAGCTCCTTGATCGTCTCGATCGTCAGGCGCAGCTGTTCCTTGATCTGGTCATGAGGACTGCTGTAAAGATCGGAGATCCGCGTATGCACGTCGAGCACCGTGCTCACCGCGTTCAGGAAATACTCGCGCGGCTGTTCTTCATACGGCACGAAGGTCTGCGGCAGCACGCTTTCGTCCTCGAGCTGCGTGCACGCGGCACGCACGGCTTCCGGGTTCTTCACCTGGTTCAGGCGATAGATGCCGGCCTCGACCGGCACCCATTGCAGCAGATGGGTCAGCCAGCGCGGCGTGATCGTGGAAAGCTGGGGGACGGTCTTGGTAGCGTTCGCTAGTTGGCGGGCGGCGTGATCGCTCAGCGCAGCCGTGCCGCTTGCAACGGTCGACATGTGTGGCTCCGGGTTCTTAAGATGAAAAACGGGATTGCTTATGACGCTGGGTGATTATCGGAAGCACGCACCTGCCGGCTCAACATGCTATAGCCGTCACGTCGCGTGCAACCGAAAGGGAAAGGTGACGAGGCGGCCTCAGGTGACGAACGTGCCCGGCAGCAGCGTCGAGATCGATACGTCGAACGCGCGCGCGATCTTGTCGGCCGTGACGATCGACGCGATCGCCTCGCCGCGCTCGATCTCGCCGACATACGAGCGGTTCAGCCCCGCATGCTCGGCCAGCTGTTCCTGCGACCACGTGCGCGCTTCGCGCAGCCTGCGCACGTTGGCGCCGAAGTGATGGATGAGGTCGCTCATCGCGCCTCCTATGCGACACGCGCTGCCGCGCGCGGCGCGGCGTTCGCTTCGCTGCGCAGCACCGCCTGCGTGATGTTCTCGCCGGCCGGCACGTCCTGCGTGAGCCACACGTTGCCGCCGATCACCGCGCCGCGCCCGATCGTCACGCGGCCGAGAATCGTGGCGCCCGCGTAGATCACCACGTCGTCCTCGACGATCGGATGCCGTGCGAGCCCTTTCTCGAGATGGCCGGCCGCGTCGCGCGGAAAGCGTTTCGCCCCGAGCGTGACGGCCTGGTACACGCGCACGCGCTCGCCGATGATCGCCGTCTCGCCGATCACGACGCCGGTGCCGTGGTCGATGAAGAAGCCCGCGCCGATGCGCGCGCCCGGATGAATGTCGATGCCGGTCTCCGCATGCGCCTGTTCGGCGATGATCCGCGCGAGCAGCGGCAGGCCGAGCCCGTACAGCTCGTGCGCGAGCCGATGGTGGATCATCGCGAGGATGCCCGGATAACACAGCAGCACCTCGTCGACGCTGCCGGCCGCCGGATCGCCGTGGAACGCGGCCAGCACGTCGCTGTCGAGCAGCCGGCGGATCTCGGGCAGGCGCGCGGCGAACGCCTGCACGGCCGTCGACGCGACTTCGTCGACATGATCGACCGGCCCGTCGGCATTGCGCTGCCGCGCCGCGTAGCGCAATTCCAGCTTGACCTGCGTGAGCAGCGCGTTCAGCGCCGCGTCGAGCGCGTGGGCCACGTGGAAGTTCTCGCTCTCCTGGCGCAGCTCGGGCGGCCCGAGCCGCATCGGGAACAGCACGCCCTTCAGCGCGCCGATGATCTGCGCGAGCGCTTCGCGCGCCGGCAGGTCGCGCCCGCCCGGTTCGAGCGAGCGCCGCTGCTTCTCGCGCCATGCACGGCGTACGGTCTGCAGCGATTGAACGATGTCGTCGATGTCGAATGCGGCCATGCTGCGTTCTCCCTGTCTCGGCCGTGAATCAGTCCTGTGCCCACGGCAGGCCGCGGAAGCGCCAGCCGTTGCTGCCGCCGCGATGCTGCCGTTCGTCGAGGTCGCCCTCGAACCCTTCGAGCACGTTGAATACCTGCGTGAAGCCGCCCTTCGTCGCGGCCTCGGCCGCCTGCGCCGAGCGGTTGCCGCTCCGGCACAACAGCAGCACGACGGCCGCCTTGCCCGTCTTCGCTTCCAGTTCGCGCACGAAGCGCGGGTTGCGCGTCAGGCTCGTGCCGGTCGCCCACGGCACGTGCAGCGACTCCGGCACGTGGCCGACGAATTTCCGTTCCTCGGCCGTGCGCACATCCACCAGCAGCGCATCGCCGGACGAGAACAGCGCCCACGCGACTTCCGGCGCGACACCGCCCGCATAGGGCGTGCCGGCCGCCGCAGCGGCCGCGCGCGCGTCTTCGAGCGCCTGCTGCGCGGCAGTTCGTTCTTCCAGTTCAACCGTCATGACACTTCCTTGTTTTCGCGGATTCGTATGAACAAAAACACCGGGAATGCGGCCGTTGCAGCTTGCGTGCTGTCTATAGCCGTCAGCGCCACTATGCGAGGGCGGCCGGGGAAGCTGAACCAATAAAAATTCATTTCCTAATCAGCGTTGCGGGGAATGCAATAGCAGACGCGCGCTATCGGCGCGGGCTCGCGGGTGAGCAGGACAGGCGCAACGGTGGCCGTTCGATGTCGCGCATCGAAGGCATTCGAAAGGAATCGCGGGAGACGATCAACGCGGCGGGTGGCGCGTTGCGATGAAATCCGAAACGGGATGCAGGCGCTGGCGCGCCTGCATGGATGATGCAAGAAGTCCTGCTGCCGGCATGCGTCTGCACGATGCCTGACGGGCATCGCCGACGCATTCGCTTGTGCGTCTGCCGGTTACTGTACCGGGTCGACCGGCGCAACCGGCACGCCGCGCGCTTCGATGTCGCGCCCGGCGAGCAGGCACAGATCCTCGCGATGGTGCGCGGCGACCACCTGCACGCCGACCGGCACGCCATTCTCGAGCGACGTCGTCACGGCAAGCCCCGGCAGCCCCATCGCCGGCAGCGCGCGCAACGTGAGCTGCGCCTCCCACACGCGATCGAATCCGTCCTGCCCCTGCCGGTCGAGATCGTCCGGGAACGGCAGCTCCGACGACACCGGCAGCAACACGACCGCATATTCATCGAGAAACAGCCGCCACTGCCGTGTCAGCGTCGTACGCCGGACGAGCGCGCGGCCGATCACGTCGGCCGGCAAGTCGCGCACCTTGCCGCGCACGGCCTCGACCACCGCCGCCGCGCCCGGATCGCCATCGCCGGCAACCGCGTTCGCCAGTGCATCGAAACCGTCGCCGAGCCAGAGCTGCTCCTGCAACAGTGCGGCCTCACGCATCGGCGGCGTGTCGTCGATCTCGTCGACGGTCCAGCCCGCGTCGACCAGCCGTCGCGCGGCATCGCGCAACGCGGCCTCGACCTCGGGCACGACCTGCAGGCCGCCCGGCCGCACGCATAGTGCCGCGCGCTTCGGCACCTCGCGCCCGTCGAACGGCACCGCCACGTGCCACGGGTCGCGTGGGTCGGGAGCGGCGAACGCACGCAGCGCGAGCGCGAGATCGTCGATCGTGCGTGCGATCGGGCCGGCCGTCGACATCAACTGCGCACCGATCGCCCGCTCAGGCGACGACGCGTTGAACGCCGGCACGCGCCCGAGCGACGGCCGGATTCCGTGCACGCCGCATGCGTAGGCGGGGTAACGCACCGAGCCGCCGATGTCGGTGCCGACGGCAAGCGGGCCGATTCCCGCGGCCACGGCCGCCGCCGCGCCGCCGCTCGATCCGCCCGGCGTCAGCGACGGATGACGCGGATTGCGCGTGTGGCCGTGCACGAGATTCGACGTGAACCAGCGCAGCGCGAACGTCGGCGAATTGGTGCGGCCGAGCAGAATCGCGCCGGCTTTTCTGAGGTTGCCGACCACCGGGCTGTCGGCATGCGCGATCAGGTTCTCCTGCAGGCGCGTGCCGTTGGTCGTCGCGAAACCCGCCTGGTCGACGTTGATCTTCACGGTGACGGGCACGCCCGAGAGCGGCCCCGGATCGTCGCCGCGCGCGATCGCGCGATCGACTTCGTCGGCCTGACGCCGCACGTCGTCGGGCCGGTGTTCGATCACCGCGTTGATCGCCGGATTCACCGCGTCGAGACGATCGAGCACGGCGTCCGCGACTTCGCGCGCGGACACGTCACGATGCCGGACGCGTTTCGCGAGTTCGGTTGCCGGCAGTTGCCACAGTTGCGTCATGACTCCTCCTCGTGAAAAGACATCTCCGTCACTCGCGCCACCGCGCTTTCCTGCGAAAGCGCGGCGCCGCGTTCACTCACTGCGTTTCCTGCTTCGCCCGTTCCGCCGCCGCGATGATCGCGTCGGCCACGGCCTGCGGCTGGCTCAGCATCGACACGTGGCTGCCGTTCACGCGCGCGACCGTCGCGCCGATCCGCTTCGCCATCGTTTCCTGCAGATTCGGATCGATCATCCGGTCCTGCGTCGCGACGACGAACGTCGACGGCTTCACATGCCACGCGGCCTGCGTGACCTTCTCCGAAATGCAACCGCCGTACCACGGCCCCTGGGTCGCCGCGACGATGCGCTGCTGTGCGGGCGGCAGGTCCGGCGCGAAATCCTGCGCGATCGCCTTGTCCGACAACGTGGCGAAGCCGCCCGCATCCTTGCGCAGTTCGCCGGCCCATGCGGGTGCCGGCAGCCCCTGCGTGACGTCCGCGATCGACTGGCCGTTGTCGGGTGCGAACGCGGCGACGTACACGAGCGACTTCACCTTGTCGTCGTTGCCCGCGTCGCTGATCACGACGCCGGCCCACGAATGGCCGACCAGCACGACCGGTCCCTTCTGTTCGTCGATCGCGCGCTTCGTCGCGGCTGCATCGTCGGCGAGCGAGCTCAGCGGATTCTGCACCGACACCACGTGCAGCCCGCGCGCCTCGAGCAGCGGAATCACGCGGTTCCAGCTCGAACCGTCGGCGAATGCGCCGTGCACGAGCACGACGTTCGTGCCCTTCAGGTCGTCCTTCTGCGCAGCCTGCGCCGCGACCGCACCGAACAGTCCGCCGATCACCGCGGCGGACACCAGAACGCGCTTCATCAAACCGGCCATCGTTTTGCTCCTTGCTCTGTTGTGTTGTCTGAACGTGCCGCGGTGGCGGCTGCGCCTGCGCACGAGGCAGGCGCGGCACCGGATCACGAATGCGCGTACAGGTCGTCGTATGCGTCGTGCGCGGAATGCGCTCGCGCCGCGTCGCGATGGCCGGCACGCGTCGATGCGTCGGCCACGTTGTCGCCTTGCGATTTCGACGGGCCGTTCTGGTCGGAACGCGCGACCTGCAGCGCGGCGGCGACGTCTTCCGGGTAATGCGGTTCGCTACGCGCCGGGTTGTAGCCGGCCTGTTCCAGGCGGACGAGTTCGGCGCGCACGTCGGCACGCGTGAGGCCGTGGCCGGTATCGGCAAACGACAGGGCGGGGACGGCGGCGAGGACGGCAACGGCGAGGATGCGAGCGGCTTTCATGAGGGTTCTCCTTGAAGGAAGTAGGTCGGTCGATCATTCGGCATCCGATCCAGATCGTCTGGCATCGAACGTTTCCTGCATGTCGACAGTAGAACCCGCCCACGTATCCGGCATGTTTCTGAAGCAGGGTTTCAGTGCAATCCGATGTTTCCGGAGCAGCGCTGGATACAGTGCGATACAAACTCGTCGAATTCGCCATGCAGGTACGGACGATATCGACTCAATCACCGGCCGATCAGGACACGGCGCCGCGTACAAGTGCGTCACCCGGCGGCATCGGCGGATGACGGACCTGACCATCTCGACGGATTGAAAAACCGCTCGCTTCTGCCGCGCTTTTCCAGTGACGAAGCAACACGCCTGATTCCTGCCCGGAAACACATTCTGACAATTTCCGTTCGTCGCTATCGCCCCTGAGCGCATTTTCACGGCATCCGCATTTCACACACGACGATGGGCGGCGGTGCCGGTCGCGATGCGGCTGCGTCCGGCGTAGCGGCCGTTGCCGCCGGTTCGTCGGTGCGCACCGACGACGGTCGCGGATCGAGAAATGATTCGACGGCAATCCGAGGGAGAAGTACTTCGACTATTTCATGCGCGGCAAACTTGACGATCTACCGATACAGGAATGGGTGCATACGGAAAACGGAGAAGGAAATATGTCCGACGCGATTGTCGATGAACGTGAAGGGGCGTTTTTTCTGAAGGTCGGAGGTGCATTTTGAAGGCACTCATCGCTACATGGCAGCGACGTGTCGCAGTCGCCGTTTCGGTATGGCCCATTGCCGCAGTACTCATGGCGTCGCTGGTGACGCACGTCGAACAACCCGATCCAGCCCATCTGGAAATAGGAGAATGGATGAAACGAATCGTTGTCGTGCCCGCCCTGGCTGCGCTCATGGTGTTTCTGTTTATCACGGCCATGACGCGTCCGGCACAAGCCGCGCCTGCCCAGGAGCAAGTAGGGAGTACGGTGCTTGAAGATGCAGCGTCGGCGAAGCCGTTCGTCGCGCAGGTTGTCGGCCTGATCTGGATGAATCCGTTGCAACGGAGGGACTACCCGACCGAATGGCAATTGTTGTGGACGCAGGGGCTCGCCGCGCCAAACAAGAACGACGATATGGTCCGCACCGATCCGAAGTCCTTTACTACGCTGCAATCGGTAGCGGGTATCGCATACGGCAACGAAGGCGCGGAGACGTTCAAGGGTTTCTATCACAAGTACATGAAAAGGTTCCCTCTGCTGCTTCATTCTCGCTACGCCTCCAATCCAAAATACTTCTACACGGTGAACCCCAACAACAAGAAAGATTGGCGCGAATTGGCAGGCATTCGCGTCGAGCTCGCGATTCCGGAGCGACTCGACGCGGACGAATCGCAGAGCTATTTGCAAAACTCGATTCGAAAGACGTTTTCGATCGGCAATCGGTATTTCCCGACGATGTGGAGCCGCGACACGCTGCCCGATGTGCAAATCACGCAAGGCGGCGCGAACGCCGGCTTCGCGTCGCTGAACAAGGCGTTGGACTACCTGCAGGACAACCCCGACAAGACCGTGTGGGTGGTGAACTGGGATGCGCCGAATTTTCCGCCGCTCGACGCGCAGATCAACGAGAACCTCGTCGTGCTGTTTCTCGCCGGCCCGAACTTCGACACGCAGCGCGAACCGCTCGCCTGGATCGGCAAGACCGCCACCGGCAACACGCAAGCGTTCTCGCCGAAGGTCGGCACGACGCGAACCGTGCAGGCGTGGAAAGCGACCATCGACCAGGCAGCGCGCAATGCCGGCGTCGCAGTCCCGGATCTCGAGTACATCGTGCACGACGCAGGGAAAGGCAGTGACGCGGCCTCGTCACGTCTCGTCGCACTCGCGCAGACCTTGACGGAAACGCTCCCGGAATACGATCCCCGGCAACAGGCCTTCAACACGGCCGCCCTGCTCGGTGACATGGGAACCGGCAGCGCCTTGACCGACGTTGCGCTGGCGATCGGCCGGATCAATCACTTCGGCGGTAACGCATTGGTCGCCGGCACGACCGACCCGGAGCATCCCGTCGCAGTCGTCGTCAGGCCACCGTCGACGCTCACGCCGATCGATCCGGACAAGGACTGGTTCCGCGCGCGTGGCGGGAACAATGCGTACCTGCCGTGGTGGGGACGCCGGCACGACACCAATTACGGAATGCAGGGCTATTCGTAGTGACGCAGATGGCTCGGAGGCGCGATCCGTGCGACCAGGATCGCGTCGCCGAGTCATTCACGGGAATGGACGCAATACGGGAATCGGCCACCCAGGCGACGCGCCTACGGCGGCCGGGTCGAATCCAGAGCCGGCACGAGCCGGGTTATGGGGCGGGCAGTCGCACACCATTCGCCACCGGTGACGGGACGTTAATGAGCCGCGAGCATCCCGGCGACTCACCTTGCTCACACCGCCGTCACGGCGCCAGCCGCGTGAACACGTAATCGTGATTCTGCACCCGCGCCTGGTGGCACGCAAAGCACGTCTGGTGCTGGCCGATATCGGCCGGCACGCCGTTGATGAACCGCCCGAAGCCCCAGCCGCCCGTCGACGCATAGCGGCGCGAGTCCTTCACCATCACCTGCACGGTCGTCGCCTGCCCGGGCACCGTCGCGGGCGCGAACTCGTCGGACTGCTTGCGCTTGTACGCGAGCTTCACCAGGATCGTGCCGTCCGGAAACGGCAGTGTCGCCTGTTCGAGCGCGCGGATCGCGACGGGATTGCCGAGCACGACACGCAGTTCATCGAGCGGCGCGGCTTCTTCGGCCGGGGCGACCATTTCCCACTTCCGGTAGCCGGGCGGGATCGTCACGCCGTAAATCGGCGACGCGGCGGCAGCAGCCGGCTTCGGCTGCTCCGCGAACGCGGCCGGGCCGCTCGCCGACCACGCGCCGGCCAGCAGCACGCCCGCGACGAACCCGCGGCGCACGCCACCCATGCGCGCCCGCATCACAGGTGCTCCACTTGCAGGATCGCATCCGCGAACGCCTGCGGCGCTTCCTGCGGCAGGTTGTGGCCGATGCCGCCGGTGATCGTGCGGTGCTGGTACTTGCCGGTGAACTTCTTCGCGTACGCGGCCGGTTCCGGATGCGGCGCGCCGTTCGCATCGCCTTCCATCGTGATCGTCGGCACCGTAATCGCGGGGCCGGCCGCAAGGCGCCGCTCGAGATCGTCGTATTGCGCCTCGCCCTTCGCGAGCCCGAGACGCCAGCGATAGTTGTGGATCACGACGGCCACGTGATCGGGGTTCTGGAACGACGCGGCCGTGCGCGCGTAGGTTTCGTCGGAGAACTGCCATTTCGGCGATGCGAGCTGCCAGATCAGCTTGTTGAACGCATCGCGGTTCGCCGCGTAGCCCAGCGCGCCACGCTCGGTCGTGAAGTAGAACTGATACCACCACTGGAATTCGGCCTGCGGCGGCAGCGGCTTGCGGTTCGCCTCCTGGCTGCCGATCAGGTAGCCGCTCACCGACACCAGCGCCTTCACGCGCTGCGGCCACAGCGCCGCGATGATGTCGGCCGTGCGCGCGCCCCAGTCGTAACCGCCGAACACCGCCCGGTCGATCTTCAGCGCATCCATCAGCGCAACGATGTCGACGGCCGTCACGGCCTGCTGCCCGTTGCGCACCGTGTCGGCCGAGCGGAACGTCGTCGACCCGTAGCCGCGCAGGTAAGGCACGATCACGCGATAGCCGGCCGCGACGAGCAGCGGCGCGACTTCCGCATAGCTGTAGATGTCGTACGGCCAGCCGTGCAGCAGGAACACGACCGGGCCGTTCTTCGGCCCGAGGTCCGCATACCCGACGTTGAGCACGCCCGCGTCGATCTGGTGGATCGTGCCCAGCGACGCGGCACCGGCCGCGCGCTTCGCAGGCGCTGCATCGGGCGCCGACTGCGCGTGCGCCAGGGCGCTGAAGCCGAGGTCGGCAAGGCTGAGGCTCGCCAGCGTCGTACCCAGGATCAGGCGGCGGCGGGTGTTCACGGTTTCGGGCATGACTCGTTCTCCAGTGTCGATCGCTAAGGAAGGTGACCGCGGCACGTGCGGGCACTCGGGAATCTGCATTCTCGGCAGCGGCGCATGGCATCGCGCCGCCGTGTGAATCGCTTCACCGGTTTTATACCCGAGCCCTGGCGAGGCTTTGTATCCCAACGTATCTGTCGGCGAACACGACACACGACGATTCAAAAATCGGGCGAGAAATGCGGGTTCGCAGGGGGCCATGTGCCACGCGCCGGCCTGCCCCGCCGATGGCATGGCCACGCACCGCCTCTCGCTTCGGCGCCGAAACGCGGCGATACTACGCCGCTTGCCGTGACAACCCGCCCGATTGCAGGTGACCAATTTGACCGATGCCGACGAACAAGACGCTCCCGTGCGACAGGCGGGCACGAACGGGCCGCCGCTCTGGCTCGCGACCATCCTGACCGCGTTCGGGCTTGCGGCGCTCCTGCTCGCGTGGTTCTCCGGATACGCCACCGCCTACTGCGACACGCTTGGCGATGCCGTCGTCTGGATCGTGTTTGTCACGGCGGCTTTCGTTTTTGCCGCCTTCAGGTACAACTGGAACATCTTGCCGGTCGGGCTGGTTGCGTGCATCGCGCTCGCCGCGGTCGTCCGGCGGCTTCCGCGTTTCAAGGTAACGTGGCGTCGATTCTTGATCGTGCTGCCTTGTGTCTATGCCGCGATGATGCTTCTCACGTGGCTGAGGGACGTACACGGCACGTGCCGGATCATCTGACGGCGACGCCGCCCCGAGACATCGCGGCGGCATGACACCGCCCCACTCCGCCGATGAACACGGGCCGCATGCCGGCCGGCGCGCATTCACCGCCCGAACCACGCCGCCGCACGCAGCCGTTCAGTCCTTCCGGTCCGGCAGGATATGCGCGCGAATCGAGCGGCCCCGCCACGAGATGTGATCGATCCGGGCGCGCAGCGAGTAAAGCGCGACCGACGACAGCGTGTTGAACCGGAGCAGCGCGATGGGGGTGCCGATCCCGGCCGGCACGCGCTCGATCGCATCGAACTGCGGGAATCCATGCCGCGCCAGGAACGCGCCGACCTCGTCGTCGCGCGCGTGTTCTTCGACATTGACCAGCAGTAGTTCAGCCATGAGGATTCCTTGCTCGTTCGCCCGTCACCGGATCAGCCGGTGCGTATGGCGCGCGATCATCAGTTCTTCGTCGGTCGGGATCACCCACGCCGACACGCGGCTCGATGCCGTCGTGATCAGCGGCCCGCCCGTGCCGTTCGCGTCGACGTCGATCTCGACGCCGAGCCACGCCGCACGGCGCAACACCCCCTCGCGAATCGCCGCCGCGTGCTCGCCGATCCCCGCCGTGAACACGACGGCGTCGACTCCCTCCATCGCGGCCGCAAGCGAACCGAGTTCGCGCGCGATGCGGTAGACGTACAGCTCGATGGCGAAGCGTGCGTGCGGGTCGTCGCTCGCGAGCAGGGTGCGCATGTCGCTCGACAGGCCGGACACGCCGAGCAACCCGGAACGCCGATAGAGCAGATCCTCGACGGCGCGCACGTCCATCCGGAGTGCTTCCATCAGGAAGATCACGACGCCGGGATCGAGGTTGCCGCAACGCGTGCCCATCGGCAGCCCGTCGAGCGCCGTGAACCCCATCGTGCTCGCGACGCTCTTGCCTGCCACGAGCGCGCACATGCTCGCGCCGTTGCCGAGATGGGCGACGACCGTGCGCCCGCGCGCCGCCGCCGGCGCGACGTCGGGCAGCACGCTCGCGATGTACTCGTACGAGAGCCCGTGGAAACCGTAACGGCGCACGCCCCGGCTGGTGATCGACGCGGGCAGCGCGAACGCCTGGGTCACCGCGGGCTGCGTGCAGTGGAACGCCGTGTCGAAGCAGGCCACCTGCTCGACGCCGGGCCGCATCGTTTCGAGGATACGAATCGGCGTCAGGTTGTGCGGCTGATGCAACGGCGCGAGCGGGGTGAGTTTCTCCAGCTCGGCCACGATCTCGGGCGTGACGCGCACCGGGCCGCTGAAGCGTTGTCCGCCGTGCACGACGCGATGGCCCACCGCCGCGAGACGGTGCCCTTCCTGATGCGCGCCCAGGAACGCGGCGATCTGCTCGAGCCCTTCCTGATGGCCGAACGTATCGCCGCCGGCCCATTGCCGTTCGTGACGCTCCGCGTGGCGGTCGACGGCGCTGAAGTGCGCCGTGGCCGTGTACAGGCCCTCGACCTGGCCATGCACGATCAGGCCGAGCGTGTCGCCGTGCACGTCGAATGCGGAAAACTTGATGCTCGACGAGCCGGCATTCAACACCAGAATCACGTCTGCCATGGTGTCACCCCGCGCGCCGGGCCGCTTCGCGCTGCACGTTCGCGACGAGCATCGCGACCGCGCAGGAAGCCAGCCGGGTGATCAACGAATCGGCACGACTCGTCAGGATGACCGGCACGCGCGCGCCGAGCACGATGCCCGCCGCATCCGCGCCGGCCAGGAACGACAGGCTCTTGGCAAGCATGTTGCCCGCTTCGAGATTCGGCACCATCAGCACGTTCGCGTGCCCGGCCACCGGCGAATCGATCTGCTTGATGCGCGCGGCTTCGGGATCGATCGCGTTGTCGAGCGCCAGCGGGCCGTCGACGAGCGCGCCGGTAATCTGCCGCCGATCCACCATCTTGCACAGCGCGGCGGCTTCGAGCGTCGACGGCACTTTCGGGTTGACCGTCTCCATGGCCGAGAGGATCGCCACACGAACCTGCGGAAAATCCAGCGCATGCGCGAGATCGATCGCGTTCTGCAGGATGTCGACCTTTTCCTCGAGCGTCGGCGCGATATTGATCGCCGCGTCGGTCACGATCAGCGGGTCGGCGTGCGCGGGCACGTCCATCACGAAGCAATGGCTGATGCGCCGGCCCGTGCGCAACCCGGAATCGTGCCGCACCACTTCGGCCATGAGTTCGTCGGTGTGAAGGCTGCCCTTCATCAGCGCGGACGCACGGCCGTCGCGTACGAGCCGCACCGCCGCCGCTGCCGACGCCTCGCTGTACGGCGCATCGACGATCTCGTGATCGCCGATCGATAGCTGCAACTCCGCGGCGGTCGCTTCGATACGCGCACGCGGGCCGACCAGGATCGGCGCGATCAGCCCCTTGCGCGCCGCCTCCAGCGCGCCCTCGAGCGAGCTTCGATCGCACGGATGCGCGACGGCCGTCGGCATCGGCGCAAGCGCCTGGCAGTGTTCGATGAGGCGGCGATATTTCTCGTGTCGGGTTTCCATTGCGGTTCCTTGCTGTCCGTCACTGCACGCGTTCGAGTGTCGCCAGCGGCCCCCTGGCCGGCAGCGTGGCAGGCGGCGCGCCCAGTACCGCGCGAATGCGTTGCAGCGCCGCCCACTGTTGCTCGCTCACCGACGCGCTTTGCACGCGCGCATCGCCCAGCAGCTTGTCCAGCAGCGTCAGCAGCCGCTGGCGGTCCTCCGGCCGGGCAAGCAGCACCGGCAGCGTGGCGACGGCCTGTTGGGGCGCGTAAGTCGCGACGATCTCCTGCTCGCCATAGATGCGCCGCCACTGGTCGGGCGGCAGGTTCGGCAGGTATTCGGCGTAGGTTTCGGCAAGCTCGCGCTCGGCCGCAAGCTGCGCCAGCGGAAACGGTTCGCCGTTGCGCTCGAGCAGGAACGCCGCCCGCGCAACCGCTTCGGTGTAGCCGCCACGGTCGATCGACGCGAGCGCCGCCTTCACGAACGGCAGGTCGCGGGGGTCCGCCGCCGCCGGCGCAGCCGCGTGACGGTCGCGATACTGCTCCCCGAAATGAAGCAAGGCCGGCTGGGTGTACAGCGTGAAGAACAGCGACTCGATGCTTGCATCGCGCATCGCGCGGAAACAATCGAGCGACGCGCTGACGATATCCGAGCCACGCCGTTCGAGCTTGCGCCATGGCTCGATGTCGTCGGCCGGCTGGCGGTGGGCCCTGACCGTGTCGGCGGCGGGCTTCAGCCAGCGAAGCCAGGGATTCAGGTCCGAAAACGCCCAGCGCTGGAAGCGCAGCGGATGAAAGTCGCGCAACAGGTGCGCGGTGGTCTCGTTCGATGCCTGCTGCACGTATGGCTGCATGAACAGTTCATACGCGCGCTGCGTGAATTCGGACAGCGCGGCGACGGCCTCGAACGCTTGTTCGTCCTTGCGCCCGAAGCGGTTGAAGTATTGCGCGATCTCTTCCAGACGGTGCTCGGCGAAGGTGACGTCGTACGTGACCTTCCCGTCGGCGCCCTTCACTTCCTCGATCGACATCGCATAAAGGCCGGGCGGCAGCGTTTCGACGGCATCCAGCACGCTGACGATCTGCGCGTGCTCCTTCTTCGCGACCTTGCCGGACACGAAGATGCCGAGATGCCCCACGTCCTCTTCCACCAACCCGATGATGACCTGCCCGCGCGCCTTGATCTCCTCCGTGCTGCCGTAGATGTCCGCGACCCAGTTGAACGCCTGCTGCGGCGGCGTGATGTTGTCGCCCATCGACGCGAACAGGATGATCGGCGAGCGGATCTCGCGCAGGTCGAACGCCTTGCCCGATCCGTCTTTCACTTCGCCGGACCAGAGCTTGTTGCCGATGAACAGGTTGCGCGTGATCCATTCGATCTCGTCGCGGTTCATCAGGTAGTAGCCGCCCCACCAGCGCTCGAACTCGAGGAAGCGCGGCGGCTCGGTGTCGATGTGGTCGTACACGTGGTAATACTTGTCCCACAACGTGTTCGCCGGGTTCAGGTTCTCGAAGTTCTGCACGAGATAGGCGCCGTCGAACTTGCCGTTGCCCAGGTCCGACGCAAACGACGCGAGCCACGTGCCGCCGAGTATGCCGCCGGCATAGCGCATCGGATTGTCGCCGGGCCCCTCGCTCCATGCGCCGCTCCAGTACGACATCGGGGCGCCGTTGATGACGATCGGGCCCGTATCGTCCGCCGACGAACTCGCGAGCATCATCGCAGCCCAGCCGCCCTGGCAATTGCCGACGATGGCCGGCTTGAGGCTGTCCGGATGCAGTTCCCGCACTTTCCGCACGAACGCCTGTTCCGCGGCACACACGTCGAGCAACGTCTGGCCGGGCTCGGGCTCCTGGAAGAACACGACGAAATACACGGGATGCCCCGCGCGCAACGCCACGCCGACTTGCGAATCGTCCTTGAAGCCGCCGATACCGGGGCCATGCCCCGCGCGCGGATCGATGATCAGGTAGGGCCGCTTGCCGGCGTCGACGATCACGCCATCCGGCGGCTGGATGTGAACGAGCGCGTAATTGACGGGCCGCGCGAACTGCCGGCCGTCGAGCACGACGTCGTAGTCGAAATGCAGCACCGGCTTGAGACCCTCGGCCATGCGCTCGACATATTGCGTGCCGCGCTCGCGCAGCGTGTCCCAGAACAGCAGCGCGCGCTGTGCGGCGTCGACCGCGTAATGCCACGCGCCCAGCGGCGAGAATGGCATGGCAAACGGGTCGGCGCCCGGCGCCCGGCCGGGGCCGTCGCTGCCGTCGAGCGCTTCGCCCAACCGTTTCCCGTACTGTTCCAGCGCGTGCTGCGTGCGTTTTTGCAGGACGTGGACAATCTCCGTGGCGATCTCATGACTGCGCGCCAGTTGCGTGGCAGCATCCATAACACTGTTCTCCAGAGGGGCAAGGTGAATCTCGACGCATTCCGGGAGCGGCTGCCTCGCGTCAGCCGAGCACGTGCATCCCCGCGTCGATGTAGTGAATACCGCCGGTCATCGCGCGTGCGGCATCGCTGGCGAGAAAGGTGCACAGCGCACCGACGTCGTCGATGTCGAACGGACGGCGCAATGGCGCACGCCGGGCGGTGTCGTCAAGCAGGTGATCGAAGTTCGGCAACCCGGATGCCGCCCGCGTGGCCAGTGCGCCGGGCGACACCGCATGCACGCGAATGCCGGCCGGCCCCAGCTCGACAGCGAGGTATCGGACGGTGGCCTCCAGCGCCGCCTTGACCGGGCCCATCACGCCGTACTCCGCGATGACCTGGTCGGCACCGATATAGGTCATCGCCATCAGGCTTCCACCGGATGTCATCAACGGCTCGGCCAGTTTCGCCATCCTGATGAACGAGTGGCAGGAGGTATCCATCGCGAGTGCGAACCCTTCCGGCGAACTGTCGACGACGCGCCCGTGCAGATCGGCCCTGGGTGCATAGGCAACGGCATGCAACAGAAAATCGAGGCCGCCCCACTGTTCGCCGATCGTGTCGAACACCTCGCGCATCTGGTCGGCCCGGCTCACGTCGAGCGGCATCGCAATCGCCGGCTTCAGCTGGTCCAGCAGCGGCTCGATGTACGGCAACGCCCGGTCGGATTGCCAGGTCACCGCCAGCTCGGCACCCGCTGCATGAAATGCGCGCGCACATCCCCACGCGATGCTCTGTTCGTTCGCCAGGCCGACGACGATGCCTCTTCGACCTTCAAGCGGGCGCATGCCATCGCAAGCCATGCGTGACTCGCGCACGTCGTTATTCGTCATCGCGAAACCTCGGGTCGTATTTTTTCACCGGGTGAAACCGTGAAAAAGCCGATTCGGCTTTTTGCCGCGTGCCAATAAACAGAATGATTTGTCCGCACTCAGGTGCAGTCGCGGATCATTGTATTGAGGGTTTCAATACATCAGTCAATTCACGCGACATATTTTGATTTTTATCAAAATCGCTTTTTAATCAAATAATTACGATGGAATGTTTCTTCCAGAACGGGTTTTGTTCATCGATATGTCATTCAATCGTGAACGGAAGCGCCGTGCTGTTTCTGCCGTAAAACGGCCGCTTAAGCAGGTGACGCCGGCAGCAATAACGACGCTACGGTGAATTCGGGAACGTGCACGACGGAAGCAAACGCCGGCCGCATCCGCGCCGGCCCGCGTTCGCCCGCCCTCCCTCGCTTACACGCGCCGCAACGGCCGGAACCCGGCACGCACTTCACGCGCGAACAACTCCGGCTCCTCCCATGCCGCGAAATGCCCGCCCTTGTCGACTTCGTTGAAGTAGATCAGGTTGTGATAGCTGCGCTCGGCCCAGCTGCGCGGCGCCTGGTAGATCTCGCCCGGAAACACCGTGATCGCGGCCGGCAACGCGATATCCACTGCGTTGAAGTTGTTCGAGTGATCCTCCCAGTAGATCTGCGCGGCGGACGTCGCGGTGTTCGTCAGCCAGTACAGCGAGATGTCGTCGAGAATCTCGTCGCGCGGAATCGAACGCTCGGGCACGCCGCCGCTATAAGTCCACTGCGAAATCTTGTCGACCATCCACGCTGCCTGCCCGGACGGCGAATCGGCGAGTGCATAGCCGACCGTCTGCGGGCGCGTGACCATCATCGCCGAGTACCCGCAGTTGTCGCGATAGAACGTCGCGAGCTTCTCGTACGCGGCCTTCTCCTTCGGCGACAGCGATGCCGGCGCGGGTGCATCGGTCGCGAGCAGCGTCGCGATATCCGGCGGCACCGTCGCCGGCATGTTCACGTGAATCCCGGCCAGGCCCTGCACGCGCTGCATCGCCATCCGGTGCGAGATCACCGAGCCGCAGTCGCCGCCCTGCGACACGAAGCGCGTATAACCGAGCCGCGCCATCAGCTCGCCCCACGCGCGCGCGATGTGGTCGGAACCCCAGCCGGTCTGCGTCGGCCGGCCCGAGAAGCCGAAACCCGGCAACGACGGCACGACGACATGGAACGCATCGTCGGCGCTCGCGCCGTGCGCGGTCGGGTCGGTCAGCGGGCCGATCGCCTTCAGCAGCTCGAAGATCGAACCCGGCCAGCCGTGCGTCATGATCATCGGCATCGCGTGCTCGTGCCGCGAGCGCACGTGGATGAAATGAATGTCGAGCCCGTCGATTTCCGTGATGAACATCGGGAATCCGTTCAGGCGCGCCTCGCCCTTGCGCCAGTCGTAATCGGTGCCCCAGTAGCGCAGCAGCGCCTGCATGCGCGCCAGCCGCACACCCTGCGATTCGTCGGCGACGGTCTCGCGGCCCGGCCAGCGTGTTGCCGCGATGCGGCGGCGCAGGTCGGCGACGGCGTCGTCGGGAATGTGCGCGGTGAACGGGCGTATGCCGCTCGCGCCGGTCGCGGCATGCAGCGCCGTGGGCAGCATCGCCGAGACCCCTGCGGCCACGGACGTGGCAAGCAGGTGGCGACGCATCGGGGAAAACGGTGTGGAAGACATCGTTCGGCATCTCCTTTCGTGAAGTGGAAAGTGAACATGCCGCGCGCGGGGCCGCGCCTTCGCTTTCAATCCGGCGCGCCCGGCTCACGCGGCGTCGCCCATTTGAAAGGTCTGATGTATCCCGGATTTGTCTGGTTTGTACGCGTTTGTAGCGACTGCACGGCGAGCGGCCCGGCCGCTGCGGCCGCTCGCTCGCGCGACGTTCACAGCGCCTTGACGATCGCGCCGTCGACGCGAATGTTCTGCCCGGTGATGTAACCCGCGCCGTCGGACAGCAGGAACGCGACCGTCTTCGCGATCTCGCCGGTCTTGCCGAAGCGGCCGGCCGGGATGCGTGCGACGATCTCCGGCGTTTCCGGCCAGCTGTCGATGAAGCCCGGCAGCACCGCGTTCATCCGGATGTGCTCGGCCGCGTAACGTTCCGCGTAAAGACGCGTCCATGCGCTCAGCGCCGCGCGCAGTGCCGACGAAACGGGCATCGGCTGCTCGGGCGCGTCCGCCGCGAAGCTCGAGATGTTCACCACCGCGCCGCCGCCCTGCTTCTGGAAGACCGGCGTCACACGGCGCATCACGCGCACCACGTTCAGCAGGATCAGGTCGAGCCCGGCATGCCAGTTGTCGTCGGTGATCGCCAGCAGCTCGCCCTTCGGCGGATGGCCGGTGTTGTTCACGACCGCATCGATGCGGCCGTAGCGCGTGAGCGTTTCCTGCACGAGCCGGTCGATGTCGGCTTCTTCCGTCACCGAGCCCTGGATGCCGAACCCGCCCAGTTCCTCGCCGAGCGCCACCGCGCTGCCCGACGGCGACATCAGCGCAACGCGATAGCCCGTCGCCGCCAGTTCGCGCGCGATCGCTGCGCCCATGCCCTTGCCCGCCGCGGTGATCAACGCCACTTTTTCTACAGTCACGATCTGCTCCTCATTCGAATCCTGCCGCCGCGCAACCGCCTTTCGGTGCGCCATGGTGGTAATGTAGGCGCATCGATACCGACTGTCGAACCAGTATTTCTGCCTCCAGCCGATAGTTTTTCTACAGCCTGACGATGCCGCCTCGCCCCTCCCGCCTGCCGCCGCTGAATGCGCTCCGCGCGTTCGAAGTGTCCGCGCGACACCTCAATTTCCGCGCCGCCGCCGACGAGATCGGCGTCACGCAGGGCGCCGTCGCGCAGCAGGTGCGCCACCTCGAGGACGTGCTCGGCCTGAAGCTGTTCGAACGCCTGCCGCGCGGCCTCGCGCTGACGCACGACGGCGCCGCGTATTTCTCCGACGTGCAGCGCGCGCTGCACGCGATCGCCGACGCGACCGACAAGCTCGTGAAGCGGCGCGCCGCGCTGACCATCAGCACGACGCCGTCGTTCGCGTCGAAGTGGCTGATCCCGCGGCTCGCGCACTTCACCGACGCGCATCCCGACTACGACGTGCGCGTGATCGCCGACCCGCAGATCGCGACGTTCCGCCATGACGGCGTCGATCTCGCGATCCGTTACGGCAAGCCGCCGTTCGGCAAGCATCTCGCCACGCATGCGCTGTTCCCGCTCGACGTGTGTGCCGTGTGCAGCCCCGCGCTGCTGGCCGCGCCAGCGTCGCCGCGCGCGCTTGCAAGCCACGTGCTGCTGCACGACGCGCACGACCTGTGGCCCGAGTTCCTCGCCGCGATGCCGGAGCCCGTCGACCTCGATCCGCACAAGGGGCTGCGCTTCAACCAGACGTCGCTCGCGATCGATGCGGCCGTCGCCGGCCAGGGCATCGCGCTCGCCACCGATCCGCTCGTGGAGCGCGACATCGCCGCCGGCCGGCTGTGCAAGCCGTTCGATTTCGCGTTTCCGCTGTCGATGGGGTTCTATCTCGTGTATCCGGCCGAGCGGCGCGATGACGACGCCATCGTCGTGATGCGCGAGTGGATGACCACGCAGGCGGCATCGGACGGGCGGCCGCCCGATTCACCCGACTCGGCGGGCAGCCGCGGCGCGGGAAGCAATGCTTAGGCGCCGTGTGCGATCCCGGAAAGCCGGCGGCGAACCCCGCAACGGGCGATATGCGGCGAGGAGATGATCCGATGGGATGGGAAGAAAAATACGGCGGCATCTGGACGGGCGTGCTGATGCCCGGCGAGCACCCCGTTGCCGAAACGCACCTCGCCGATCGGCATCTGGTCACGCTGATTGCGCAACGGCCCGATGGCCTGTATCGGGCCGTCGTCCTGGGGCATCATCCCGATCCGCAGTGGCGTCTGCCGTTCTGGGGAGAAGTCAGCGCGCCCGCGATCGTCGGGTCGATCGACGACGGGGAGCAGTACCTCGCCGCGGCATTGGCCCGTAACGTCGAAAGCGGCGCGTGAGCAGTCCGGCTCAGGGCGCGATCCACCGGCCTTCGTAGCCGCCTTCGAGCAGGTCGAACACCGCGCGGCGATGGCCGGCGCGTGCGAGTTCGAGCCAGTCGATGCGCGTCACGCTCACGTGAAGCAGGCAGAAGTTCTCGTAACCGTCGTCGTCGGGATTGGCGCGCGGGCTCGCCGACACATGCGCGGCTTCAGGCGACTCGACCGGCGTACCCGGCGGCAACGGTGCGCGATACAGCAGCAGCGTATGCGGGCGGCTCGATTGCCAGATCGCGCGGCGTTGCGCTTCGTCGTCGCAGATCGATACAACGCCCTCCACGCGAATCTGCACGAGCGCATCGAGATCGCTGGCGACGAGCGCGATGCGCGGATCGCGGCGCAGCTCCGCGACCTTCTCCGAACGCGCATCGGTATGGAACGACAGCACACGATCGGCACGGCTCGCCTGACGCAACACGATCGTGCGTACCTTCGGCGCGCCGTCGATACCGAGCGTCGCGGCCTGCAGCATCGTGAACGGCGAACGCTGCGCGCTCACGCCGGATTCGAGGCAGGACCAGAGGCGCTCGTATGTTTGCGCGAGCGATTCGGAAGTTGAGTCGGACATGGCGAAGCGGCGATCGTGCGTGTTGCGATCGCGCAAGCTTAACCGCTTGCGGCGGCGCCGGCACGCGTGCAGCGCGCCGGCCGCCGCCGTGCGGTTCAGTTGTAGCCGAGCACGACCGGCGCCGCGTCGCCGATGTCGTCCGCCGGCTGTGCGCCGAAGCGGCCGAGCACGTCGGCCACATACTGCGGCCCTGCGCTGATCTGCGACGAGCGGTGCGCCACGGGCCGGTTATCGCCCGCGCCCGGTGCTGCGCCCATCGATACGGTGTCGTTGACGGTGATGTTCACGTTGCTGTCTCCTCACGCGGCGAGCGCCGCTCCATACGCGCGCACGAGGCGCGCGACGCCTTCCCGGATCGCATCCACGTCCGGCGCGGCGAACGACAGGCGCAGCGATGCCGCGTCGACGTTGTCCGCGAAGAATGCCTTGCCCGGCACGAACACGACCTTGTTCGCGATCGCCTGTTGCAGCAGCACGTCCGACGACACCGCGCCGATCCGCGCCCACACGAACATCCCGCCTTCGGGACGATGAAATTCGATCGCATCGCCGAGGCCGTCGCGCAATGCGTCGCACATCGCATCGCATTTGCGCTGGTAAGCGGCCGTGATGCGCGGCAGATGGCGTTCGAGCGCGCCGTCGGCCAGATATTCGGCGGCGGTCGCCTGCGTCCACGGCGTGCTGCACAGGTCGACCGTCTGCTTCGCGATCACGCAGCGGCGCGCGATCTCGGCCGGCGCGATCGTCCAGCCCACGCGCAGCCCCGGCGCGACGATCTTCGACAGGCTCGCGAAATGCACGATCCAGTCGCGTGCGCCGTCCACTTCGTCGGCCAGCGCAAGCATCGACGGCACGGCTTCGCCCGCGAAACGCAGGTCGCCGTACGGATCGTCCTCGACGATCAGGAAGCGGTATTGCACCGCGAGACGCAGCAGCTTCAGCCGTCGTTCGCGCGTGAGCGTCGCGCCGGTCGGGTTCGCGAAGGTCGGGACCGTGTAGAGCAGCTTCGGCTGCGCGATCGCGCCGGAGGAAAGCTGTTCGCCGAGACGATCGACGTCGAGCCCCGCGCCGTCGACCGGAATCGTCACGATGCGCGCCTGCTGCAGACGCATCGCCTGCAGCGTCGCCGGATAGGCCGGCTGCTCGGTCAGCACGACGTCGCCGGGCGACACCATCACGCGCAGCAACAGGTCGAGCCCCTGCTGCGAACCGGTCGTGACGAGCAGCTCTGCCGCCGTGCACGCCACACCGCGACGCGCCATCAACGCGATCAGCTGTTGCTTCAGTTCGGCGAGGCCATCGGTCGGGCCGTATTGCAGACAGCGCACCGGCTGCGCATACGCGCGCCCGGCGGCCGCGTTCAGGCCGTCGACGTCGAACAGGTCGCTGGCCGGATAGCCGCCCGCGAAGGAAATCATGCCCGGTTCGGACAGGTACTTGAACAGTTCGCGGATCGGCGAGCCGGCGGGATTCTGGAATGAGGGAGTGAACGCGTACATGTCGTCGTGAGCTGGATGGCGCGGACGGCCGGGATAGCCGCCAGGTACCGGCCACCGCGGCGCTTCTGGCGCCACGGCGGCGAAATCGAGCCACGATTGTCGATAGTCATTAAGGCCGCGGCAAACGATATCTATGCACTAGGTCTTGCGGTTTGGTCATCAAATGGGGCGTGGGGCGGGAGCAGCAAATTGACGGTCGGCCGCGGACGCCGGCGTGCCGGCGCCGGGTGCCGGGCACGCGTTGCCGCCGGAAAGCCGATCCGCCCGATTGTTTCGCCGCACGCTCCCTTGCCCCCGCTCGCCGGAACCGGGCCGAATCAGTGCGCCGTGCCCACCGGCACGGCCGGCGGTGGCTTCGGCTTCCACGTCGAGAGCGTGCGCGTGAGGTCGTCCGACACATAGTGCGGACCATCGAACAGGTAGACGGGATAACCGCGATACGCCAGCAGTTGCTTGCCCAGCTCGTCGGCGCTGGCTGAACGGAATCCGCCCCGCTCGGCAGGCCTGAACGCCTCGGCGATGACCCGCACGCGCCGTTTGCCCAACTTTGCAACCAGTTCGTCGAGGTAGGCGCGCGCGACATACGGCTCGCGGGCATAGACACCGCAGCCGTCCTGGAAGAACACGCCGACGTCCGCGGGCAGCCACGCCGCGAGCCAGTCCGCGAGCGCCTTTCCGCCGATGTTGGTCTGGTCGTACACGCTCACCCAGAGCGGCCGCGGCAGCCGTTGCAGGACGGCGGCGAGCTTTGGCGCGTCCTGCCAGGTCGGATCGATCTCGACCGGAAAGTAGTAGCCGGTGACATGCAGCGGAACCGGTGCGCGCGCCACTTCCAGCGACTGGTCGGCGAGCGTCGACAGATGGGTGCGCGCCCGTTTTTCGTCCTGGTAGCCGGCCAGCCCCAGGATGACGTTCCTGGCCCACGGCTCACGACCGATGCGCTCCCAGTCGGGAAGGTGCGCGGCAGGCTGGATCGAGGTGCTGGCGATGAACGCGGTGTCGTCGACGACGGTCCATTGAATCAGCAGATCGTGAATGCCGAGCATCTGCCAGTTGCCGACCGGATTCGTCGTCGAGTTGTCCACCTGCCAGACGATGCCGTCCGCGTGCACGTCGTGCGCGGTCCAGCTGCAGGCGGCCACGACGAGCGATGCGCCGATCGCCGCGAGCGTCGCCGCCCGGGGCGAACGCGGCGCGACAGGGTGCGGGCCCGGTCGCACTGCGAGCCTAAGCCGGCCCATACGCCGTTGAATCCTGCGCCAGGCCGGCAGCGCGTAGGTGGTCATCGCTGGCTCTCCGGAAGCATGCCTGCGCGTCATCGTAGCCGATCGAACGCAAACGTGCGACCCGCCTTGCCAGGGCGGGTCGCACCGGGCTGTCGCTACGCCTGCGTCACTTGGCCGTCGTGCCGTCCACCCACTTGTAGCCGAGATTCGTAATGCCGGTAATCATGCTCTGGAAGTCCTTGAACGCCGGCAATCCGAGATCCGGTTCAAGCCAGTACGGATGGAAGAAGAACGACGCGAAGCCGTCCCGCACCGCCAGGCCGTACTGGGCATTGGTCACGATTTGCTGCCACGTGTACGTGATGCACGAGAACGGGTCGATATTGCAGATGTTGTACTGCACGCTGCCCAGGTTCTCCGGAACGATCCGCTGCCCGTAGTAATCGGAGTTGATGATGTACGGGAAAAACTGCCCGGCCGAAAAGTCCTGGTTGGCGGCACCCGTTCCGAGTTGCGGCTTGGTCGACGTGTAGTACACGGCCCGCTGGAACGTGGTCGGGAACGTGAGGGCTGTTGCCGACGACGCGGCCGGCGACATCTGGTACTGCGGCGCGGCCCAGCCGACGATCTTGTAGCCGTTGAGCGTAAACTCGAGCAGGCCGTCGGCCATTCTGCCTTCCGCCCACGGGATGGAGTCCTCATCAACCGGCCGGTTCTGCACCGCGTACCAGAACTCGTAGTCGCTGCCGCTGACTGCATTCAACAGGTTCGGCGTCGAATCGTACTGGTGCGTATACCCGTGCATCACGATCGAGCCGCCGCGCGCGAGCGCGTAGTTCAGCGCACTCTTGAGGCCCGTTGCCTGCGCCAGATGGATCGTCTCCGGCACGCCGCCGTTGTAATAGCCGTTCGGGTCCGTATACAACGGGATGGTTGCCATCGTGAACGGAATCCGCTTCGAGTACATGTAATTCGTCAGCTGCTGCATCGAACTCGTCGTCGTATACGCGTCGAGGTCTTCCAGACGGACGAGCGCACGGTGATTCACCGGTGCATTGGTCTGCAGGATGTCGTGCAGGATGTCGCAGATCACCAGGTAGCGATCCGTCGGGCCGATGTAGGAAAACGGCATGTCCGCGAAGTACCAGAAGTTGCCCGAGCGCATGATGTACGGCGCGGTTGCTCCGCTCTGGCTGTTCTTGATGGTGACGAGCGCCTGCGCCTTGGTGGAATCGACAACCTGGGTCAATCCGATGTCCGGATCCGCGCTGATGACGCCCGTCGACGCGTTATAGGCGTAGTACTTGACCATCGACAGGTTCTTGTACGTGACCGTATCGTAGAAGCCCGGATTCGGATTGCTCGCCGACGGCGTCGCGTTCATCCCCGCGAGGCCCACGAAGCTGAACCCGAAGGTCTGATTGAACGTGAAGGCCGTGTTCCAGGCCAGTTGCCACAAGTTGTACTTGAACCAGACCACCGTCTTCTTGGTGGTCATCACGTCGCTCATGAACGCCGTCGGAATCGGGTTGTTGTAGTAGTCGCCGATATAGAACGTGACGTCGTGGCTCCCGACCATGCCGGACGTGTAGTTCTGGATCGGAACCAGATCGATCGTCGCATTGAAATGGCCAAGCAGGTTCCTCAGCATGATGCTGTACATCAGGCCGAGCTTCGAATATGGGTCGTTGGCCGGGTTGTCGTACAGCACGAGCGTATGGGCAGTGGTGGCCTGCGCGTGCGCGGTGCCCGGCAATGTCATTTGCGCGAGCCCCGCTAGCAGGGCGATGACGAGCAAGATCTTTTTCATGGCCGTTTCTCCCTAGTCACGTTGCACATTGCCGTTGAGTTTCTTGACGGAATTCTTGCTGAACTTCGGGCGCCCCGTTTCCTTGTATGCCTTCTCCCAATCCTCGTCGGCCATCCCTGCTTTCACGTTGACCTGGGCCGAGCCGTTCGGCAGCGGAGGCGGCTTGATGTTCATGACGGAAGCGTTGCCTGTCGCCTGCGCATTCGCATCCTGAACGCCGACGGCGATGGCGAACGTGGTGATCAATGCGACGAGTGATCCGGCGATGCTCAACCCGTTTCGAAAAGATTCATTGCGATGCGAAGGCATGATTTTCATCCTTTGATATGCAAAATAAGTTCATCTCGCTCGCGAGACGAGCATGGAGAATCACCCTCCGGAATCGGGGCGCCATGTCGTTGATTTTTGCTGCGCAATTGGAACCAGACAAATAAATCCGGGAGGAGATGGCTTTACTTTCAAGCTAGATCCGTACCATCGGTCGCAAATGGGCATGCGCCAAGGGGGTGAAATTGACGCATCGACGCCACTCGAAAATTGGGCCGATAAAACGTTTCAGGCATGCAACGCGGCGGTGTCATGAATTTAATCGGACAAACGCGCGAACCCTGTTCGTACGATTCAGGGAAAACCAGTCAATCGCCGAGCTTCTCTGAGCGCAACGGGAAGATTTCCTCCGGTGACATGCATGTGCAATGACGACTGAAGCGCCGGCTTTCCGGTTCGACGCCGGTTCATCCGGCCGGTCACCGCCGGAATCGTGTGGCGATTTCCCGAAAGCGACGATCGGAGCCCGGCAGAGGGTCGGAAAACGATGTGTCATCCGGTCGATCGACGGCGTGTTTCAGCACTGAAACATTTGGCTCGGATTCGGCGGGCCGATCCTGTGCGGCACCCTGCGATGCCCTTGACGTCAAGGGTCGCGCAGCGATGGCGCACGACTTGCTACATGAGCTGTGTGCTGCGGAGTCGGTGCGCGGGGGCACTGCGCAAGCGTCGGGTGGAGAGCGGCGGCAGGCGATCAGGAATGCAGGGACGGAGGCAGGCAGGCAAGCGGGAAACGGGCTGTCAAAAAGTCATCCACTGAACACGTTGCATCGTTCGCGATGCAACGTGACCACATCGGGAAAGCTCGCGTGCTGCCGGCTTTTTCGAGCGGCGGGAATTCGCGCGGCGCAAGCCACGGAGTGGACGTGACGGGGCCGGCGAGGACAGGGAACTTTCGTCTTTCGTCGATACGAGGAGAAATATCAAATAAAAGATAAAATCGCGGAAAAAATGATGGATAACATGATTTGGAGTGCGTACTTATACGCACTTAACCTTGTCGCCATTGTGACCGCAATTGTCATCCTGGTGAGCACACTGGATGACCTCACGCTGGATGCCTGTTACTGGTCGTTTGAAATCCGGCGCATCCTGCGCCGTGAAAAATCGCAAACGATCGATATCGGCATGCTGCGCGCGCTGGAAGAACGGCATCTGGCGCTGATGGTTCCGGCCTGGAAGGAATACGACGTGATCGCCAAGATGATCGAAAACACCTTGGCGACCCTCGAGTACGAGCGCTACGTGATATTCGTCGGCACCTATCACAACGATGCCGAAACCACGGCCGAGGTCGAACGCATGGTCCGCCGGTACCCGGGCAGGGTCACGCGCGCGACCGTCATGAACGACGGGCCGACCTGCAAGGCGGACTGCCTGAACTGGATCGTCGAAGCGATCCTGCGCTACGAAGGGGTCCACCGGATTCAATTCGCAGGCGTCGTCATGCACGACTGCGAGGACGTCATTCATCCGGTCGAACTCAAGTACCTCAACCACGCGGTCGCGGATAGCGACCTGGTCCAGCTTCCCGTGCTGTCCTTGCCGCGAAAATGGAACGAATTCGTCGCCGGATGCTACCTCGACGACTTCAGCGAAACGCACCAGAAGGACGTGCCGGTTCGGGCTCGCCTGACCGGCGTCGTCCCGGGCGCGGGCGTTGCATCGTGCTACAGCAGGCGCTCGATCGAAGCGGCGATGAAGGAACGCAACGGCGCACCGTTCAACACCAGTTCGCTGACCGAGGATTACGACTTCAGCTTCCGGTTGAGAGACCTGGGGATGAAGGAAACCTTTGCATGCATTCCATTGACGGGCATCACGCGCGATGCAGCGGAAAGACGCGCAACGGGTAGCGTCGCCTATCGAAACCTGCTGGCCACGCGCGAGTATTTTCCGAAGACATTTCGTACCGCGTACCGTCAGCGCACGCGCTGGATCCTCGGCATCGCCTTTCAGGGCTGGGAGCAACTCGGCTGGAAAGGCAATCTTCTCACCCGATACATGTTCTTCCACGATCGCAAGGGCATCGTGACCTCGCTGTTCTCGGTCATTGCCTATGGCGTGCTGGTCAACTTCCTGTTGCTCGGCGCACTTCAGCGATCCCTCCATGTCATCCCCGTCGGCGCCCCGCTCTTCATGGCGAGCCACTGGGTCGCGCCGCTGCTGTGGGTCAACACCGCCATGCTGTTTGCGCGGGCCGGGCAGCGCTTCCATTTCGTCAGCAAGCTGAACGGCCCGACCCAGGGGCTGTTGTCGATCCCGCGGATGTTCGTCAACAACCTGATCAATTTCTATGCGGTTTGCCGCGCGTGGCGCATCTATATCGGCCACCTGGTGACCGGCAAGCCCATCGCCTGGGACAAGACCAGCCATACCTACCTGTCGAACGAAGCGCTCGGGAAAGCGCGCATGAAAGTCGGCGAGATCCTGGTCGGCTGGGGCGTGGTCACGCTGGAGCAATTGCAGGCGAGCCTCGAGAAGCAGCTGACCTGCGGCAAACGGCTCGGTGAACTGCTGGTCGAAGGCTGCGCGATATCCGCCGAATCGCTCGCGGATGCGATCGCCGAGCAGGCCGAGTTGCCCCGGGTGAGCCTCGGCAACGTCGCGGTGGGCCACTTTGCGGATTCGCTGGCATTCGAGCTGCAGTACGCGTACCACGCCGTGCCGTTTTCGACCGCGGAAGACGGCACGTTGAACGTTGCGGTCGGGCGACCGCTCACGCCGGACGAACAGGACGTCGTGCGGCGCGGAGCCCGATCGAATGTGGCGTACTTCATCGCCTGCGATGCGGAGATTGCCGCCGAACTCTCCCGGCACTCGCGCTTCGTCGAACTCGCCCGCGCACGCGACGGCGACCCGGCGGCGCAGCAGGGCGCCCTCGTGACGAAACCGTCGGGAGAACAGGCATGAAGCATTCGAAACCCCCGATCGCGGCCGGCCTCAAGCGCTGCGCCCGGTTGAGCGCACTGGCGATCGCCGTGTCGCTGGCGTGGCACGCGCCGGCCTCCGCCGCGCAGCCGCTGACGCCCAAGGCCTACCGGCTCGCCGACAGCGCCTACAAGGCGATCAATGCCGGCGACCTGCCGCTCGCGGAAGTGTATGCGTCGCGCGCCATCCGGATTCAGCCCGGTAGCGAACAGCTCGGGCTGCTGCTCGTCGACGTATACAGGCGGGAAGGAAAGGTCGACGAAGCGGACGCCCTGGTGGAATCGCTGATGGTTCGTTTTCCGAAGAGTGCGGCGGTGCGTGCGCAGCACGGCTACCTGGCGCAGCGGCAGATGCGCTACGACGTCGCCTGCAGCGATTTCTCGGCCGCCGTCGCAACCGGGAAATGGAGCAAGGAGCAGCAGCGCAACCTGCGTCTCGCCTGGTCGGACAGCGCGCTCGCGGCGAATCGTCCGCATGAAGCCGGCATTGCGCTGGCCCCGCTCGCCGATGAAAAATCGGCCGTGGTGCAGTTGCGCATCGCGCAGTTGAGCCTGCAGGCGGGCGACCGCGATACCGCGATCCGGATGGCGGATCTCGCGGCCGGCGATGCGACGACCGAAGGCGAGCGCAACATGGCCGCATCGATCGCGGCGCAGGCGCGGCAGGAAGACCAGCCCGCCCAGGCGCCGGTGGACAATACCGCGCAACAGAAATTGCAGGAAGCCTATGACCTGCTGCGCGACCACAAGGATCGCGAGGCACTCGACGCATTCCAGGAGGGATTCGCCGGCGGCGCCGGCAACGCGATGAACTACGCGGACGCGGGTTATGCCGCCAAGCGGATCGGGTTGAACGACGAGTCCATCGACCTGTTCGAGCACAGCCTCGACGCCGACGAGAACGAACACAAATTCGATGCGCAGCACAAGTTCGGCTATCGACGGGAAGTCGAGCAGCTTCAGCGCACCTGGGGGTTCGTGCTGAGCGCGCCGTACCAGTCGGCCGCGTTCGGCCCGCAAGGCACGATCAGCGTGTTGCAGCCGGGTATCGAAGCGTATTGGCAACCGCCGAAGATCGGCTACCAGAACGGCCGCATCTTCCAGTTCTTCGTGCGCGGATACGGCACGGCCTACGACGGGACGGGCAACGTGACCGGCATGCCGACCGTGCAGGG
The DNA here is from genome assembly GCF_003294055.1 of Burkholderia reimsis. Taxonomy (NCBI): domain Bacteria; kingdom Pseudomonadati; phylum Pseudomonadota; class Betaproteobacteria; order Burkholderiales; family Burkholderiaceae; genus Burkholderia; species Burkholderia reimsis. The sequence goes on along the minus strand of NZ_QMFZ01000024.1, from coordinate 52,303 downwards.
TTCGGTGGGCGCGCGCTACAAGCCGCTGCCCGACCAGAACGTCGTGCTGACCGCCGAGCGGCTGTTCCACGTCGGCAGCCTGTCGATGACGGACTGGCTGATGCGCGTGGGTTATTCGTCGGAGGCCGGGACCGACCTGAGGGTCACCGAACCGAGCTGGCGCAGCTGGCAGGCGTATGTCGAGGGCGCGTACTTCATCAGCGCGGGTCGATACATCATTTATTCGGAGTTGCGTTACGGGCACACCTGGCGTTTGCCGATGATCAGCGATCGGCTGACCATCTACCCGCACGCCGCGGTGGCCGGCGATCACGACAATCGACAGCCGGAAAAGACGGCGATCGGCGCCGGGCCCGGCATCCAGTTGCGGTACTGGTTCCGCGAAGGGCGGTACAGCGCGCCGGCAAGCTATCTGGATGTCACGGTGCAATACCGGTTCGGATTGACGTCAGCGGCACGCGCACGTGGTCTCGTGGTACGCGCGACATTGTGGTTCTAACCAACGACGCTGACGCTTGCTCCTGGATGGCGCTTTTCGCTTAGTTGGGCGCCTTGAGCGTGATGATCGTCTGACGCAACAGCTGGAAGTACGAGCTCGTCGAATACGGGAGCATTTGCTCGGCGTAGTTCCACCAGAAGAATCCGCCGATGAAACGCGGATCGGCCATGCTGTTGACCATCGGGTAGTAGGTCTTGATCAGGTTCTGCTGCACCGATGCGGGCGCGGAGGTATCCGAGGTGCCGATTTCGCCGAAGCCGACCTTCGCGTTCGGGAAGATGCTTTCCAGCGCCGCGAAATCGTTCTTCCACGTCGGGTTCAGCCCCGGGCAATCCTGATATGGGTAGTAGCTGAACAGCGCGTAGTCGGCCTGCTGGCGGACCGTCGACGACAGGAACGCGGTCGGCCACGTCTTCCAGTAATCCTGCGGCTTCTCCCAGCAGTTGTTGCCCTTGCTGTCGTCGTTGTAGTACAGCGTGATGGCCGTCTTGCCGCCGTTCGATTTGACGATCTGGTTGGCCGCCGCAACCATCTGGCCGATCTGCTGCTCTTGCGAGTTGACCACGGAATTCGTGCCGCTCGGGTTGTTACGCAGCCATTCGCCGTTGATTTCGTTCGCGATCTCCCAGACGTCGACGGTGTTCTTCAGCTGCGACACCAGTTCCTGCGTTCTTGCCTTGTACGTGGCGAGATCCGTCGGGAAATAGTAGGAATCGTAGACTTCGCCCATCACGTACGCGACTGCGTGCAGGCGCAGCAGAGGCGCGTAGTAGTCGGCGGCCGACGTACCCGGATCGAACACGACACGCACGGTGGGCTTGTACGGCAGGTTCTGCAGCGACGCGACGATGGCGTCCAGTTTGGTCAGGTCGTCGAGGGTCACACCGTAGACGGGATTCTTCAGAGGTTCGACCTGGGCTTCGGCGGGCCGGGATAAAGGCATGAGCCCGGCATAAGCGACGCATGCGGCGATGGCCGTGCGCGAGATATTTTTCGTCAGTCCTTTCAAAACGCTTTCCGTTATAAAGTAAGAGGAAGCGCGATTTTAGACGAAAATAAAAGCTAATTATCGGATGATACGCGAAGTAGCGGGCCCTAAAACTTCGTTAGGATTGGTATCGAATACGCGCTATCCGGCGTGTCGCCACGGGCGATTGTTACGAAATACTGATTAAATCGGCGCGAGGTGCGGAGACGCGGCAGAGGCGTCCAAGGGTTTAGCCGATATACGAGTGGTTGCTTGCAAACGATTGCGGACATCCCAAGCCGGTAGCAACGGATTTCGACTGACAAGCGCGGCAGCCTGAAGGGAGCCGCTCACCACGGCCGCGCCTCGAGGTTGAAATGGCCCGAAGAAATCAGGCCGGCCAGAACGTCCGTCGCCAAAGTCAGATCAGGTGGGTAAGTCGAAACCCTGATCTCTCAGACATCGTCAGATCAGGCCTGAGATTGCTTCGCCGTCACGTCATCACGGGCCGCGATCCACTCGAAGCCGACGTATGCCTGCGCATTCGCTGATGCCGAGAGCGAATGCTCAATTGAATATTCCGATTAGACCGTGTACCGAAGGGTTTCGGCGAATGGCCCGGACTTCACGCGTCCGCCGAGCGTTTGGCCGTGAACCGATCGCCGATCGAGGAGCCGACCGGGCCATTGGCGCCCGGCAGGCTTCGCAGACGCGGGCGCCATCAGGCTCCCCAACGCTTGAAGACGAGGCTGGCGTTCACGCCGCCGAAGCCGAAACCGTTGGCCATCGCGTGAACGATCGGCATGTGCCGCGGCGCATCGCGCACGATGTCCAGGCCCTCGGCGAGTGCGTCCGGCTGTTCGAGGTTCAGCGTCATCGGGACGACCTGATCGCGCAAGGCCAGGGCGGTGAAGATCGCCGCTACGCCGCCGGCCGCGCCCAGCAAGTGGCCCGTCGCCGACTTGGTGGAGGTGATGGCGAGCGGGACGTCGACGCCGAACAGGTCGCGCACCGCGGCCAATTCGCCCAGGTCGCCGACCGGCGTCGAGGTCGCGTGAGCGTTGAGATGCTGCAGGTCGGACGGAGTCAGGCCGGCCTGCGTCAGCGCCGTCTGCATCGAGCGTCGCGCGCCGCTGCCGTCTTCGGGGCCGGAGGTAATGTGAAACGCATCGGCGCTGGTGCCATATCCAATGAGTTCGACCAGGGGCGCGGCGCCGCGCGCAAGCGCGTGCTCGAGCGATTCGATCACCAGCATGCCGGCGCCTTCGCCCATCACGAAACCGTCGCGGGCCCGGTCGAAGGGTCGCGATGCGCGGGTGGGTGTGTCATTGAAGCCGGTGGACAAGGTCTTCGCTGCGGCGAAGGCGCCCAGGCTGACGCGATCGATTGCGGCCTCGGCGCCACCGCACACCGCGATGTCGGCCTCGCCGCAGCGGATCAGCCGCGCCGCGTCGCCGATGGCCTGGATGCTCGCGGCACAAGCCGTCACCGGGGCACCCATCGGCCCCTTCAGGCCGTGCCGGATCGACACGTGGCCCGCCGCAAGGTTGACGAGGAACGAGGGGATCGTGAACGGCGACAGACGCTTCGGTCCGCGCGTCTCGGTCGTCCGCACCGCGCCCGCAATCGCCGGAAATCCACCGATGCCCGACGCGATGACCGTGGCGGTGCGCCGCTGGGACGCTTCGTCGGCCGGAGCCCATTGCGCCTGCGCGAGTGCCTCTTGCGCGGCGGCGAGCGCGAAGGCGATGAAGCGGTCGATCTTGCGCTGGTCCTTGGTCGACACGAAGCGGTCGATGTCGAAGCCGCCGCACCCGTCCTCGTGCACATCGGGCACCACACCGCCCACGCGGGCCGCGATGTCCGCCGTCATCGAATCCGGTAGCCGGCGCAAGCCCGACTGGCCGGCCAGCAGCCGCTGCCACGCCAGCTCGACTCCGCACCCCAGCGGCGAGACCATTCCCATCCCGGTGACGACGATTCGGCGGTTCGCAGTGGGCGTGATGTGCATGGATTCTGTCCTGGTCGAGCTATTGATGATGATCGCCATCATACAGTATTGAGTATGATTGTCATCAAAACGCAATGCCATGCGCACGAAAGGATCTTCATGAAAGTCTCGAAAACGCAGGTGGCCGAGAACCGCCTGGCCATCCTGCAGGCCGCGGCCCGGCTGTACCGCGAGCGCGGTTTCACCGGCGTGGGAGTGGCCGACATCACACGCGAGGCCGGGCTCACCCACGGCGGGTTGTACCGGCACTTCGAATCGAAGGACGCACTGGCGGCCGAGGCCGCGGAATATGCGTTCGAGTGGAAACTCTCCGAGCTGGAGACACCGGATGCCGATGCGAACGCCGACGCCGACGGGTTCCTTCGAACCGGAGTCGCGAATTACCTGTCGGCGCAGCATCGCGACAGTGTCGGCCAGGGCTGCCCGGTGGCCGCGCTCGCGGCAGACGCGGCACGCGAAACGGGCGCGATCGCAGACGCTTTCGCCCAAGGCATCGGGCGCTACATGACGCTATTCGCGCAGCGGAGGCCCGATGGTACGGAGGCTGCGCAGATCGAACCCGAGGACCGGGTTCGCGCAATTTCGATGCTGTCGACAATGGTGGGCGGATTGATCCTCGCCCGAGCCACCGCGCGGGGATTGCCCGCGCTATCTGACGAGATTCTCGCGACCTTGCGCGATCATCTTGCGGCCACATGGGACCTCGATGAGGTCAACGTCGACGGGCACGACTAGAAAGCCATCGCCGAAGGGGCGAATCCCCCCGAACCACACCGCGTCCGGTGAACCCGCCCCCTTCCGGTTTCCGCTCAAACCGACGCGTTCCGGTTCGCCTCGATCACCGTCAACGCCGTCATGTTCACGATCCGCCGCACCGTCGCACTGGACGTCAGAATATTCACCGGCGCGTTGACGCCCAGCAGGAACGGTCCCACCGCCACATTGCTGCCCGCCTCCGTCTTGAGCAGGTTGTACGCGATATTCCCCGCATCCACGTTCGGGCACACGAGCAGGTTCGCCGCCCCCTTCAGCGGCGACATCGGCAGCAGCCTCGACCGCAAGCCCTCGTCGAGCGCGCAGTCGCCATGCATCTCGCCGTCTGCCTCGATATCGGGCGCCTGCTCCCGGATGATCTCCAGCGCCCGGCGCATCTTCACGCCCGACGCCGCACTCCCCGACCCGAAGTTCGACCGCGACAGCAACGCCGCCTTCGGCGTGAGGTTCAGCCATTCCATCTGACGAGCCGCGGCAATCGTGAATTCCGCGATCTGCTCGGCATCGGGATTGTCGTTGACGTGCGTGTCCACCAGCGCGACCGTCCGCTGGTCGAGCAACAGGATGTTCATCGCCGCATACGTGGACGCACCCGGCTTCCTGCCGATCACCTCGTCGACGAACCGCAGGTGGTTGTGATATTCGCCGACCGTGCCGCAAATCATTCCGTCCGCATCGCCGAGCCGCACCATCATCGCGCCGATCAGCGTCAGGCGGCGCCGCATCTCGACCCGCGCCATTTCCTTCGAGATGCCGTCCCGGCAGCGCAGCTCCCAATACGTCGTCCAGTACTGCGGGAACCGCTCGTCGTACTCGGGGTTCGTCACCTCGACATCCTGGCCGAGCCGGATCCGCAAGCCGAACCGCTCGATGCGCGCCAGCAGCACTTCCGGGCGCCCGACCAGGATCGGACGCGCCAGCTTCTCGTCGACGATCACCTGCACCGCGCGGAGCACGCGCTCGTCCTCGCCTTCGGTGAAGACGATCCGTGCCTTGCCGCCGTCACGCACCAGCCGGCGCGCCGTCGCGAACAGTGGCTTCATGAACGCGCCGGAGTGGTAGACGAATTGCTGCAGCTGCTCGACATACGCGTCGAGATCGGTCAGCGGGCGCTTCGCCACGCCGCCTTCCATCGCCGCCTTCGCCACGGCCGGCGCGATACGGACGATCAGGCGCGGGTCGAACGGCTTCGGAATCAGGTATTGCGCGCCGAACGCCACGTCGTATGCGCCATAAGCCGCCGCGACGACTTCGTTCTGCTCTTCCTCGGCCAGCCCCGCGATCGCGTGCACCGCGGCGATCTCCATTTCGCGGGTGATCGTCGTCGCGCCCACGTCCAGCGCGCCGCGGAAGATGTACGGGAAGCAGAGGACGTTGTTGACCTGGTTCGGGTAGTCCGAGCGGCCCGTCGCGATGACGACGTCGTCGCGCGTCGCGTGCGCCAGTTCCGGGAAGATTTCCGGCGTGGGATTGGCCAGCGCGAGAATCAGCGGGCGCGGCGCCATCTCCTTCAGCATCTCGGCACTCAGGATGCCGCCGACCGACAGGCCCAGGAACACGTCCGCGCCGCCGATCACGTCGGCCAGCTTGCGCGCATCGGTTTCCTGCGCAAAGCGCGACTTGGCCGGGTCCATCAGCGCGGTGCGCCCGCGATAGACGACGCCTTCGATATCGGTCACCCACACGTTTTCGACCGGCAGCCCGAGGTCGACCAGCAGGTCCAGGCAAGCCAGCGCGGCGGCCCCTGCGCCCGACGTCACGACCTTCACTTCCGAAATCGACTTCCCGACGACCTTCAGCCCGTTGATGAACGCGGCGGACACGGTGATGGCGGTGCCGTGCTGATCGTCATGGAAGACCGGGATCTTCATGCGTTCGCGCAGCTTCTGCTCGACCGTGAAGCATTCGGGCGCCTTGATGTCCTCGAGGTTGATGCCGCCGAAGGTGGGCTCGAGGCCCGCGATGATGTCGACCAGCTTGTCCGGATCGGTTTCGTTGATCTCGATGTCGAAGACGTCGATCCCCGCGAACTTCTTGAAGAGCACGGCCTTGCCTTCCATGACCGGCTTGGACGCGAGCGGGCCGATGTTGCCCAGACCCAGCACGGCCGTGCCGTTCGTGATCACGCCGACCAGGTTGCCGCGGCTGGTGAAGCGGTGCGCCTGCAGCGGATCGGCGGCGATGGCCTCGCACACGCCCGCCACGCCCGGCGTGTACGCCAGCGCGAGATCGCGCTGCGTCACGAGCGGCTTGCTGGCGACGACCGAGATCTTTCCCGGGGTCGGAAATTCGTGATAGTCGAACGCTGCCTGCTGCTGTGTCTCAGTCTGTTTCATGTTTTTCGATCCGGGCACGGGCGCCAGGCCAGTCCCGGCGCGATCCATGAAGGTGATTCTAGGGATCCGCCATAAGGTGATGATTCTGTTTTAATATCGCTCCATCACTTTTTCATGATGAATACGTGACCAGTCAATGACTTTTGACGCGAACGACGTGGTCAGGCGGCTGGGCGCGCGCCTAAAGATGCGGCACCTGGTGCTGTTGCTGCAGATCCAGCAGCACGGGTCGCTGACGCGTGTCGCGGAGCACATGGCCAGCAGCCAGCCGGCCGTGACGAACGCGCTGTCCGAGCTGGAGAGCATGTTCGGCACGCCGCTCTTCGAACGCTCGTCGCGCGGCATGCGGCCTACCGCGCTCGGCGCGGTCGTGCTCGAGCGGGCGAAGGCGATGATCAAGGATCTCGACCACCTCGCCCGCGAAATGGAGGCCGTCGCCGCCGGGCATGCGGCCCACCTGCACATCGGCGTGATTCCGTTCATTTCCGGGCAGATGCTGTCGGCGGCGCTCAAGCGGCTGCAGGCGCGCATGGAACGGCGCCTGACCGTGACGATTCACGAAGGCACCAGCGATCAGCTCCTGCTGCAGCTCAAGGATCACAGCGTCGACATCGTGATCGGGCGCGCGTCGGCGGCGATCGACCTGGGGCAGGTTTCCTTCGAAGTGCTGTACCAGCAGCAGCCGCGCATGATCGCGAGCCGGCGTCTTGCCGCGAAACTGGCCCGCACCGCGCTGGACTGGCACAAGCTGCACGCGCTCGACTGGATTCTCGGCGCCCCGCATACGCCGATGCGGGAACAGGTCACCGACCTGTTCCTGTCGGCCGGCATCCCGCCGCCCGTGCCGATCGTCGAAAGCTACTCGTCCAAGCTGATCGGCGAGATGATCGCGTCGAGCGATGAGGCCGTATCGATCGTGCCCGCCGACATCGCGGAAGAACTGGTGCGGATCGCCGGCGTGGCGATCGTGCCGTACTCGCTGGTCTGGACGCTCCCGCCCATCGCGCTCTTTACCCGCGCCGCCGATTCGCGCTCGCCGGCGCGGGATCTCCTGGTCGACGCGTTGCGCGAGGTATGCAGGGAGACTTACGGGGAAGCGCAGCGATGAGGCTGCGGGCGGCCGCCTGAACGGCGGTTCGCCCCCGCCGGCAACCCACGCGCGCGGCGGCGGAGGCTCGCCGCACCGGCAGCGCGCTACTTGCTGGCGGCGAGGTGACGCAGAATGTCCGCACGCTCGGCGCTCAACACATGATCCGAGCCCTCGCCGCGGTCATAACGCTTCGCGGTCCGGTAGGAAAACCGCTTCCTGTACTGCCCGATGGCGGGGTCGAACGTCCACGCGTCGACGACGAAAAAGTGCTTGCCGAAATGATCCTCGTCGTCGGCCCACACGAAGTCCGCCCGCACGAACACCGGATAGGGCGACACGTCCGGCAGCTTCCACATCGCGCGATCGGCCGTCTCGGTCTGGGTGACTTCCGGCATGAGGTTCTCGATCTTGCCGTTCGCGCCATAACGCAATATCGCCACGCGCTCCAGCATCCCGCTGCCCCCGCCCGAGAACATCCCCGAGAAGAACACCCACGAGCCGCCCGACGCAATCGGCAGCCGCTCGGACCGCGGCATCAGTCCGAACTGGTAAAGCTCCTTCGACGAATGGGGAACCGGCTCGGGCGGCATCTCGAAGCATGGCGCACGATCGGGGAGCACGCAGAGTTTCACGCCGGACAGCGGAAGCCCGTCCGAATCCTGCCGGCCCTCCGCCTGGGTGAAACGCGGGAATGCCGGTTCGCTCGGGGCGGCCTGCGCACCCGCGATGCCGGCGACGGAAATGCTCAGGACCACTCCGAGCGACGTGAAGACCCTGCGCATGCACCTGCCCCCTTCTCTCATGTTTTGGTAGCCGCGAATTGTCGATGATCCGGCCGCTTCTGTCGAATGAGCAGTCGGTCGCGGCCGGCGATGCGCGCCGGCCCGTGCCCTCAGACGGTGGCCAGGACCAGCCGCCCCGGCGATGCGCCGGCCAGTTGGCTGTCGAGGCTCGCCTCGATGTCCGACAGCGAATACCCGAACCGTTTCAGCGCGTCGATCCGATTGGTCGAGGCGTCCGGGTGAATTCGCCGGGGTTCCAATTGAACGCTAATCAGCCTGTTTCTCGTACAACGACCAGACGAGCCCTTCCGATTTCAACCCTACGCGAATGAAGCCAAGCGACTCGTAATAAGCGCAGAGCGTCACGTTTTCGACGGCGCAATCGAGCCGGACATAACGCCGGTTCAAGCTGCTCACCTTGCGAGCGCACCAGTCGAGCATGAAACCGCCGAGCCCGAGCCCGTTGAAGCCTTGCCGCACGCAAAGCCCGTGCACGTAACCGGCGATCGGTGCCTGCGGCCCCCAGTGCCGGTCTTCGCCGAAGCCGAGCGAGAACGTTCCGGCCAACGCGCCGTCCAGCTCGACGACATACACGTCCTTTTCAGAAACGTTGCTCCGCACCCACCGTTCGGAGAATCCGTCGCCTTCCTTGCCCCACGCATGGTCGCCGTACGTGAGCTTCTTCGCGTGTGCGTCGTTCCGGATCCGCGTCAGCGCCGGTACGTCGTCTGCCGTTGCCCTGCGGATGTTTTTCGAAGTCATCGCCCGTTTCTCCGTGGCGTCGTCACGTCGCGGCTCGACAGCCGCCATCCCGTCACGCCGTATTTTCGACAGCGGGCACTCGCCCGGTCAGCCGAAAGCACGACGCTCTCATGATGCTGCCGCCTGGAACCAGCGCGTACACGGGCCCGTGTAAATGAGCACGGTCGCGATCGCATTGGCGAGAAAGCCCACTTCGATCAGGCTCAGCCTGAAAGGGAGTCCCATCACGAGAAGGGCCATTGTCGTGACGACCGTGAGCCCCAGTTCCAGCACACGCGCCAGCTTTTGTCGCTGGCACAGGCCCACGATCAGGCTCGCGTTCAGCAAAAGCCAGAAGGCCTGGATGATCCCGATCATCGCAGCGCCTTTGCGCATGAGCACGGCTTTCGCCGCGGGGATTTCGCCAGCCTGGTCGAAACCCAGCATCGTGAGCCAGACGGCGAATCCGGCCTCGATGAGCCAGACGATCGTGAAGAGCGCGATAGCGTGACGGATCTGCAGCGGTGCGTCGGCGCGAAACGCCGGCATGGCCTTCAACTTGCTGATTGGCATCGTCGCTTTCAGGAAGCTTGCGCTCCCCGCCCCGGATTGTGTTCGTATCGTATTTGCCGCTTGTCGATTTCACGACGCAGCGAGTTTCGGCCGAGTGTAGTCCATCCGCAATCACCACAAACGCGTACGCGCACGCACGCCGAACACGCGTCTAGTGCGAAGCATTCAAGCCCTGCCGGAGAGCCTCGTAGATCCCCGCGCCGGCATCAACGATGAACAGGAGTGCAATGGCGACGCACACAACGCGCCCGATACCGCGCAGGCGCGCCACGCCGACATACAACCCGACAGCGCCGACGCAAAGCGTCACGGGCCAGTAGATGGCCCCCATGAGAATCGCGATGACGGGAAAAGGCAGGTCAATGGCGATGTCACTCATCCCGGAAAGCTCCGTTGCTCGCATGAAGCAAGCGTTCGCTCATCGATTCGACGGCGTCGGTCGACCGCCGTCCCTCCGCACCTGACCTTGCAAGCCGCCGCGCCGCCCCATGCCGCCCGACAGGGCATCACCCCTGCGCCTGATGACACACCACCTCGATATTGTGCCCATCCGGCCCGATGACAAACGCCGCGTAGTAGTTCGCGTGATAATGCGGCCGCAGCCCCGGCGCGCCATTGTCCTTCCCGCCCGCCTCCAGCGCCGCGCGATAGAACGCATCGACCTGCTGCCGGTCGTCGGCCACGAACGCGATGTGAAGATGCGCCGGCTTCTCCGACGTCTGGAACAGGCACAACGATGGTTTGCCAGGTGGCGACATCTCGATGCCGTACGACGGATCGCCCTCACCCACCACCACGACGCCAAGCGGTTCAAGTGCGTTGAGGAAAAACGTCTTGCTGGCTGCAAAGTCGCTCACGCCGAATTTGACATGGTCAAACATGACTCCCCCTTCGGATGGATGGGTCTGCCGGCACCCGGATCGGATATGCAAATCACCGCGATGTTGCCACATGCAGCGATCGGTGGCACACCTGCCCGCCCTCGAACAAAAAAAGCCCGACACGGTCGGGCCAACGAGCGGGATACAAGAAGAATCCCGCTCACCCCTCATCGAGCGGTCACACCGTGCTGCCTGACGTCATCACGATCCGGGCAAGAGCCGACGATTGCACACGACGTTGCGACCGATCGTCGATCGTCAGGATTCCATGAAAGGGTTCGGAAAGAATGGCTATGGCGAAACGGGGGTGCCGGATGACGCACCCGCCGGCAGGGTCGGGAGCGGAACGGCCGATGGCGCCCGCCCGAAAAAATTGGCCCGCACCTGAAAGCGCGGGCCAAGCCGAGAACACACAACACCTTGGGGGGGTATCAAGGCGAGACCAGTCTAGCCCGAGTCGCCGGAAAGAAAATTTCAGGCCGGATTACAGCTATTACTCCATATGACGAAGCATCGGCCGCCGCCGTGTGCGGGCCAAGAGGCGACACATCGTCCGCGAGCGCGTGAGGCATCGCAGTATGCCGTTCGCCGGTGTTGCTTCGGGCGGGCGACGGATGTAGTCGTGCCTCCGAGTGCCTTGCCGCCTTCCCCGCAAACGCGGGCACCACCGAAGCTGGCGGTATCGCCATTCGCGCACGCCGTGGACACCGCACGCACGCGCCGCAACCGGTCAGGTCAGCGCGCGCCGGACAGATGCAGCGTGAACCACTCCACCGCCGCCCGGCTCGTTTCGTCGAAATGCTCGATATACGGCGTGAAATGCCCGCCCTTGATCTGCAGCAGGCGCTTCGGCTCCAGCGCGTTTTCCCACGCCTTGAGGCACAGGTCGGTCGGCGTCAGCAGGTCCTCGTTGGCCACGATCATCAGCAACGGGGTCGGCGAGATGCGATCGACATACTGGCCCGGCTCGTTCTCGCGCGACATCTCGGCGCTGCGCAGCGTCACTTCGTTTTTCCAGTTCGGCGCACACCGCGCCGCCGACTCGGTGAAGAACCGGTACGCATCCGCGCCCGCCATCGCGCAGGCTGTCGCGGGGTCCGCACTGACTGCCGGCAACATCGCCGGCACGCCGCCCGCGAATCGCTGCCTGCGATCTTCATCGAAGCGAGCCAGCGCCGCGGGCACCAGATCGGAACGCGTGCGGCGCAACGCCGATTGATATCCGCTGATCGTCGGCACCTGCGAAACCACGCATTTGACGCGCCGGTCGATGGCCGCGACTTCGAGCACGTGGCCGCCGCTGTAGCTGGTGCCCCAGATGCCGATGCGTGCGGCATCGACGTCCGGGCGCGTCAGCAGATAGCTGATCGCATCGCGATAGCCGCGCTTCTGCTGCACGGGGTCGATCTCCTGACGCGGATACCCGTCGCTCGCGCCGAAATTCCGGTGATCGTAGAGCAGCACGCCAAAGCCGCCGGCGGCAAACACCTCGGCGTAGCGGTCCAGATATTGTTCCTTCACGCCGGAGAAGCCGTGCGCCATCACGATGGCCGGATACGCCTGCGTGCCGGCGATGCGCCGCGCCGGTTCGTAGTACCAGCCTCGCAGCGTGGCGGCTTCGGACAGGAATTCGATGTCGTGTCGCGTCATGTCGGCTTGCCTCGTTCGGTCAGTGGATTCGATGACCGACACGATAAGCGTGCGCGCCGCGCCCCGCGTTTGCTGGAAAGACGTTTGCTACGCGGAATCGGACAGTTTCGCGTACGCGCTGGGCGTCATGCCGACAAACCGGCGAAACACGGTCGAGAAGGCGCTCGTGGTTTCGTAGCCGAGTTCGGCCGCGACGGCGATCACGGAGCGTCCCGAGGCCAGCAGCGGGCGCGCGGCCGAAATCCTGGCCTGCTGGCGCCACTGGCTGAACGACAGCCCGGTTTCGGCAGTGAACAGCCGGGCCAGTGTCCGGCTCGACGCACCGACTTCGTCGGCCCATTGCGTCAGCGTTCGCTGATCGGCCGGATTCGCGAGCATCGCGTCGCAGACGCGGGCAAGACGCCGGTCCTGGCCGGACGGCAGCCGCAACGGTTGCTCGGGAGACCACTCGATTTCGGCGAGCATGAGCTGGATGACGAGCGCGTCGCGTCCGTCGGGATCGACCTCGACCGGGAACGACGACGCACGCACGATCAACTCGCGCAGCAGCGGCGAAACGTTGACCAGGCCCGGCTGATCCGGGTACGCGGATCGACAGGCTCGCGGGTCGACGTAGGCGGTGCGCATTTCGAGTTGCCCGTGTGCGCGCATCGCGTGCGGCAGGTCGGGCGGAATCCAGAGAGCGCGATGCGGCGGGATCATCCACAGCGACTGGCAGGCGATGACTTCGGCAATGCCTGTCGTGGTGTAGACGAGTTGCGCGCGCGCGTGCCGATGCTCCGCGACGACGAAGCCGTCGGGAAATGCTTTCGGCATGACGGCCGCGATGGCGGGTGCATGCTGGTAGTCGCGCGGGTCGGTACTCTTCGTGACCGGTGGGACGCCGGCCCGCTTCGGATCCGCCGCCTCGCCGTGCCCGATCGCTTTGCCGTGGCCGCGCCTTTCGACCTTCATCGCTCGTCCTTTCATGTGTGCGGAATCGCCGGCGCGTGCGATCCGGCGAACCGGACGGATGATACGGGAATGTCGGAATGAAGCAGTAAATCGGCAACCCGATCTCACCGCCATACCGCAAACTCGACAAGCAGCGCCGGACCTCCGGTGTCGCCGGTTTCAGCAGCATGCCGCATGACCTTGGAAGTTCGATTCCGTGCTGCTATCGTTGTGCACGCAATTAATTTTCCGGAGCAGCCGATACATGCCCTTGATCTTGCGCCGAGCGATGGCGGCTGATGCCGCGGAGGTGGCTGACGTGTATCTGCGGTCGCGCAACACGCTCGCCTCCTACGCGCCGCTCGCGCACTCCGAAGCCGCCGTCCGTGACTGGATTGCCGACGTACTCGTACCGTCGGGCAACGTGACCGTTGCGATGAACGACGATCGCATGGTCGGCATGGCCGCACACGTCATCACCGACGGTACGGCATGGCTCGACCAGTTGTACGTGTGCCCCGAATTCAAACGACAAGGGATCGGTTCCGCCCTCCTGGAATCGGTGAAGTCGCAGACGGCTGGCAAGCTCCAGCTCTATACGTTCCAGATGAATCGCGATGCCGCCGCGTTTTATGAGCGGCATGGTTTCGTAGCCATTGCATATCGCGACGGAAGCTGGAACGAGGAAGGTTGTCCGGATGTGTTGTATTGCCTGACGCGGTAGCTTCCGTCCGCATGCTCCACGTCGCCGGTCTGTCGTCGGCGGGATCGAAGCGGGCTCGGAGCCGGAAAAGACGGGTTAATTCGTCGGCGAACGGCCGTGTTGTGGCGGCCATCTCGATCCGGTGTTGCCATCACGTGTCACAAAAGCCGTAGCGACATGCGATCCGTCAATTGCCTGCTGGCTTTCCAGGCGTTTGCGTCGCATGAAGTGGCGCGCTGGCCATCGGCTTATGCGCCTCGCACACACAAGAACGAACCGGCTCCCGATGCGCCACAGGCCGCTGGTCCAATATATGATTCATCACCATTCAGCCGCTTCAGGTCGAACGAATGCCCAACTTCCCCCCGGATCTTCGCCAGTGGTATTACTTCGCGGCCGTTGCCGAGGAGCGGCACTTCGGCCGTGCGGCTGCGCGCCTCTCGATGACCCAGCCGCCGCTGTCGCAGGCAATACGCTCGCTGGAACGCGAGCTCGGCGTCGAGCTCTTCGCACGCACGAAGCGTGCGGTCGCGCTCACGGCAGTCGGCGAGGCGTTGCTTCCGACGGTGCTGAAACTGCTTGCCGCGGCCGAGGAGCTTCCCGCGCTGGCAAAGAGCCTCGCCCTCGGCGAGACCGGAAGATTGTCGCTCGCGTTCGTCTCGATTGCCGATTACGGGCTGCTGCCCTCGCTGCTGCGCGAATTCGGCATGCGCTATCCGCTGGTGCGATTGCAACTGACCGAAGCGACGAGCGACGTGCAGATCGAAGAGCTGGTCGCGGGCCACATCGACGCGGGCCTGATTATTCCGCCGTTGCCGCCACGCTACGTGGCCGAGCTGTCGTATCTGCCGCTCCTGAGCGAGCCGCTCGTGCTCGCGATGCCGAGCGCCGCGTCGACGGCACCCGACGATGTGCCGATTCACCTGAAGGAAGTTGCAGACCTTCCGCTCGTGATTTTTCCGCGCCGTCTCGCCCCGAGGTTTTACGACGCGATCATGGAGTGCTACAGCGACGTCGGTGTCGTCCCGCACATCGGTCAGGAAGCAATCCAGATGCAGACGATCGTCAGCCTCGTGTCCGCCGGCATGGGCGTCGCGCTGGTGCCGCAATCGTTGCGCAATCTGCGGCGAACGGGTGTCGTCTACCGCCCGCTCGCACACGGCTCGTTCGTCGTCGAAACCGGCCTCGTCTGGCGCAAAGGCGATATCGGGCACGTCCTTGCCAGCTTCATCAATATCGTGCGGACACTGGCCTCGGCATGATGCCGGCCGCAGGCGGATCCGTTCCGGCATGTCCGGGCGGATCGGCAGGCCGCTTGCCGCGCGACGACGCGCGGGAAGCCGTCGACGCGCGGCCGGCGCGTCCTCGCTCGCGGACGCGCCGGCCGACGCTCACGCCTTGCCGTGCCCCTGCGATCCCGGGCCCGACGAGAATTCGCGGACACCGTCGCGATTGATGCCGAAGCCGAGGCCCGGCGTGTCGGGCAATGCCAGCGTCCCGTTCTGCTCGGCCGGCAGGCCGGTAAACAGGTTCCGGCAGATCTCGACCGCGACGACGTGCCACTCGACCGAGCCGCCGTTCGCGAGCCCGCCGTGCAGATGCATGTTGTGGAACGGGAACGTGCCGCCATTGTCGATCGGCACGCCGAACGCCTGCGCGAGCGCGGCCGCGCGCGCCGCGACGGAGAACCCGCCGCACACGCACACGTTCGGCTGCAGGATGTCGACGGCGTCGTTCACGAGGAAATCCCTGAACCGGAACAACTGCCCCTCGCTTTGCCCGGTGGCGACCGGAATGCCGCCGCGCTTTCTCAGGTCGGCGAGCTTCGCGGGGTCGTTCTCGGCGATCGGCTCCTCGAAGAAACCGATGTCGCAATCGGCCACGCGCTCGGCAAGCCGCAGCGCGTGATAGTGGTCGAGCCCGCAATTCGCGTCGATGTAAATCTCGGCGGCGGCACCCACCGCATCGCGCACCGCGCGCACGCGCGCGACGTCGTCCGCGACGACCTGGTCGAGCGAGCGCCCTTCGTCGCGGCGCGCCAGCGCGTGATAACCGACGATCATCTTGATGCGGCGATGTCCGGCGCCGACGAGCGCACGCGCGGCATGTATCAGCTCCGGGCGCTCGAGCGACGCGAAGCCGAACGTCGTATACAGCGGCACGACCGGGCGCGCGCCACCGAGCATTTTCCACACCGGCAGCCCGGCGATCTTGCCGATCGCATCCCAGACCGCAATGTCGATCGCGGAAATCACGTGCCCCGCATAGCCGGTCTGCCCGCGCGGGCATAACAGCCAGTACAGCTTGTCGAGAATCCGCTCGCGCTCGACGACGTTCATCCCGACCAGGTTGGGTGCGGCGACGTGATCGATCGCCGCGGCCACGACCGCCTCGTCGGTGATCGCCGTGAAGCCGTGGCCGACCACGCCCTGCGACGTCTCGATTTCGACGATGACGCCCGACAGCTTGCCGGACAACCGCACGCCGGCGATCTCCGCGTCGCCGCGCGCGAACACCGGCGTCGCGGTCACTTTCACGATGTTGTGCTGCATCTCTTCTCCGTTTTTTTGAGGGAATGGCAGAACTGCGGGGGCCGCGTCGTCGCGCGGCATCACCGGCCCTTCTCGCGACGCAGCACGAACGTCAGCCCGATGCCGGTCAGCAGGCCCCAGAACGCGCCGCCGATGCCGAGAAACGCATGGCCCGCCATCGTCACGAGGAAGGTCAGGATCGCGGCCTCGCGCGCGTCCTTGTCGGTGAATGCGTTGAGCAGCGCGCCGCCGAGGGCGTTCATCAGTGCGAGGCCGGCAACCGCTTCGATGATGATCGGCGGCGCGACCGCGATGAACAGCGTCGCGGCGCTCGCCGCGAACCCGTACACGATGTACGCGGCACCGCAGACGATGCCGGCCCAGTAGCGCCGTGATTCGTCGGGGCCGGCCTCCTCGCCGGCGCACAGTGCGGCGGTGATCGCGGCCAGCCCGATCGGCGGCGCGCCGAAAGGCGCCGCGAGCAGGCTGCACAGCCCCGTGGCCGTGAACAGCCGCGATGCCTCGGGCCGGTAGCCGTTGACGTTGAGCACCGCGACGCCCGGGATGTTCTGCGACGCCATCGTCACGATGAAGAGCGGCACCGCGACGCTCACCATCGTCGATGCCGAGAACACGGGCCCGACGAGCGCGAGGTGCGGCAACATCCCGGTCGCGCCGACGCCACCCGTCTTCGCGATGAACGCGATCACGATCAGCGTCGCGACCGCGGCGCAAGGCACCGCGAGAATCTTGCGAACCCGCATCATCACGACCCACACGAGCAGGACCGGCGCGACGTACAGCGGATACTGCTCGAGTGCATGCACCGGGGCGACGCAGAGGTTCAGGATGATCCCCGCGAGCATCGCGTTGGCGATCGGCAGCGGAATCCTCGAGATCGCGCGGCCGAGCGGCTTCCACAGCCCGGCCAGCGTGAGCAGCACGCCGGTCAGCACGAGCGCGCCGACCGCGGCCGGATAGCCGCCCTTCACGGCGCCCAGGCCGAGCAGCAGCGCGGCGCCGGGCGTCGACCACGCAGCGCTGACGGGCATCCGGGTCCGGTAGCTGAGCACGATGCCCGCCAGCCCCATCACGATCGAGACGGCCATCAGGCCGGACGCGGCCTGCGCGCGCGTTGCACCGACGTTCATGAGCGCATTCACGATCAGCGTGAACGTCGATGCAAAACCGACGAACGACGCCAGTGCGCCCGCGCCGGCCGCCCGCGCCGAGAACCCGCGATCGGTCTTCATTTCCGCGATACTGCTCATCTGTCCTCCGTGAGATGGATTCGATACGGCGGCGACCGTATCAGTGCGCACCATGTGTCGGCTCGCCGCACTCCTGGTTCAGCGTTCCCGCGTGATACGCGGCGAGAAACGCGTCGAAGTTGCCGATCTGCGTGCGCTCCAGGTCGGCCTGCCGGCTCAGCGATTCGGCCGCGATCGCGTCGAAACGCGCCTGCACGTCGGCCGGCAGCGGACGCGCGCGGAACGCCCCGGTATGCGCGAGCGTCTGCCGCATCCCGAACGCGAAGCACGCGCCGCCCGGATCGTCGCGCAGCGTGTGCAGTGCATCGAGCACACGCGCCGACGGCGTCGCCCGCGGATCGTCGAGCTTCGCGTATTGCGCGTCGAGCGCGGCGGTCGTGCGCGTGTCGCCGCGCTGCAGGTCCAGCACGCCGGCCGCCTCATTGATTCGCGCGAGCAGTTCGTGCGCCCACACGCGCAGCGCGACGCGCTCGCCGCCGCGCTGCAACTCGAGCCCCGGGCGCCGACCGTCCCGCGCGACCGCCGCGAAGTTGCGCCGGCACGCGTCCTGCTCGGCACCGGCGAGGCACGGACTGTCGTCGAGCGCGCAGAACAGCAGGAACGCGTCGACAAAGCGCAGCGTCGTCTCGGCAACACCGTGCGGCGCGAACGGATCGATGTCGAGACAACGCACCTCGACGTATTCGACGCCGCGGCTGCGCAGCGCGTCGAGCGGCCGCTCGCCGCTGCGTACCGTGCGCTTCGGGCGGATCGACGAATAGAACTCGTTCTCCATCTGCAGCAAGTGCGTGCTGAGCTGCAGCCATTCTCCGTCGCGCTTCGCGCCGATCGCCTGGTACTCGGGGCACGGCTGCGCGACGGCTCGCGCGAGGCCGTCCAGGTACGCAGGCAGGTTGTCGAGGCACGGCGCGAACGCGCCCTGCACCCGGTTCTGGTAGCCGAGGTCGCTCATCCGCAAGCTCGTCGCGTGCGGCAGGTACAGCGTCTGCGCATCGAATGCGTCGAGCCCGTGCCGGTCGCCGGCGACGAAACCCGCGCACAGCGCCGGCGACGCGCCGAACAGATACAGCAGCAGCCAGCCGTAGCGATGGAAATTGCGGATCAGGGCGAGATAGCCTGCCGAGCGCATGTCGCGCACGTCGCGGCCGGCCGGCTCGCATCCGTCGCGCACGTCGCGCAGCAGCGGCCACACGGCATCGGCGAGCGAATAGTTGTAGTGGATCCCGGCGATGCACTGCATCGCCTTGCCGTAGCGGAACGCCAGCCCGCGCCGGTACACGTGCTTCAGGATGCCGATGTTCGACGTGCCGTACCACGCGATCGGAATGCGCCGGTCGTCGTCGAGCGGGCACGGCATCGACTGACTCCACAGCAGCTCGTCGCCGATCGCGCGGCACGCGAAGCGGTGCAGCTCGTCGAGCCGCTCGATCACGTCGGCCGCGTCGTGCTGCGGCGGCGTGACGAACTCGAGCAGCGGCTCCGCGTAGTCGGTCGTGATCGACGGGTGCGTGAGCGCCGCGCCGAGCGCGTGCGGGTGTTGCGTCAGCGCGAGCCGGCCGGCGGCATCGACGCGCAGCGTCTCGCGCTCGACGCCGCATAACCCGTCGCCGAGCAGCGGCAGGTGTGCGGCGTCGCTCAGCACGCCGAGCCGGCGGCGGTACGGCGTCGTCATCCATGTGGATCGGGGTGAATCGTGGGTCATTGCGGTCTCCCGGAACGAAATCTGGCGACGCGCCGCTCAGTCGAGCGGGCTCTTCGGCCGCGGCAGGCCGATGTGTTCGCGCAGCGTCGTGCCTTCGTAGCGGGTGCGAAACAGCCCGCGCCGCTGCAGTTCCGGCACCACCATCGTCACGAAGTCGTCGTAGCCGTCAGGCACCGTATAGAACACGACGATGAAGCCGTCGCACGCCTCCGTCATCAGCCACTCCTCCATCTGGTCGGCGATCTCGGACGCGGTGCCGACCATCTCGCCGGTGCCGGATTCGGCCGCCCGCTTCGCCAGCTCGCGCACCGTCAATCCCTCGCGGCGCGCGAGCGCCGCCCATTCGCGCTGGTTGCCCTGCCCCTGTTCCGTGTGCGGCAGCTCGGGCAACGGCTTGTCGGGATCGAACTTCGAGCAGTCGACGCCGAGCCGGATCGACAGGTTCGGGATGTTGCTGTCCACGTGGACGAGATCGTCCATGTAGCGCTTCTTCGCCAGCGCCTCCGCGCGCGTGCGGCCGACATACACCTGGTTGGCGGGCAGGATCTTCACGTGATCGGGGTTGCGCCCGGCCGCGACCGCGCGCGACTTCACGTCGCGGTAGAACGCACGGCCCGTCTCGATGCTGCGCGCGTTGCCGAACACCAGGTCGGCCGAACGCGCGGCCATGTCGCGCGCTTCCTCCGACGCACCGGCGAGCGCGATCACCGGCCAGCCCTGCACGGGCCGCGCGATGTTCAGCGGCCCCTTGACCGAGAAGAACTTGCCCTTGTGGTTGAGCGGCCGGATCTTGTCGAGATCGGAGAACACCCCCGCTTCCTTGTCCATCACGAGCGCGTGATCGGACCAGCCGTCCCACAGCCCCGTCACGACGTCGAAGAACTCCTCGGCGCGCTCGTAGCGTTCGGCGTGGCGCAGCGCGGTCTCGAGACCGAAGTTGAGCGCGGCCTCCGGGTTCACCGTCGTGACGATGTTCCAGCCCGCGCGGCCGCCGCTCAGGTGGTCGAGCGACGCGAAGCGGCGCGCAAGCAGGTACGGATCCTCGTAGCTCGTCGTGCCGGTCGCGATCAGGCCGATGCGGTCGGTGCATGCGGCGATCGCCGACAGCATCACGAGCGGGTCGTACGACGTGATCGTGCCGCTGCGCTTGAGCGCATTCGGCGGCATCGGCATCACCGCGAGGTGGTCAGCGGTGAAGACCGCGTCGAAGCACGCGTGCTCGAGCTTCTGCGCGAGCGACCGGATCACCGGCCAGTTGAAGTTCGCGAGCGTCGGCGCGCTCGGGTGCCGCCACCACGCCGTGTGCAGGCAGATGGGGCGCATGAATCCACCCAGGCAGAGTTGCTTCGTCATACGGGATTCCTCGTCATTGGAATGCGGCGCGAAACGTGCGGGCCGCGCGCGTCCTGCTCGTGTCGACGTCAGCGCGCGGCGTTGAAGCGGGCGAAGCCGGTCTCGAGGTCGCCGATCAGGTCGTCGGCGTTTTCGAGCCCGATGTGAAAGCGCACGCACGGGCCGCCCGGGTCCCAGTGCGACGCGGTGCGGTACGCACTGCAGTCGAACGGCATCGCGAGGCTTTCATAGCCGCCCCATGAATAGCCGAGCCCGAAATACGCGAGCCCCTCGAGCAGCGCGGCGACGGCCTGCGCGGGCGCCGGGCGCAGCACGACGGAGAACAGCCCCGTCGCGCCGCCGAAGTCGCGCACCCACAGCGCATGGCCGGGATCGTCCTCGAGCGCCGGATGGCACACGCGCCGTACTTCCGGACGCGCGGCGAGCCAGCGTGCGACACGCAGCGCGTTCGCCTGGTGCTGGCGAAGCCGCACGCCGAGCGTCCGGATGCCGCGCAGCGTGAGAAACGCGTCGTCGGAGCCGACGCACTGCCCCGTGTCGCGCTGATACTGTTCGAGCGCCGGCAGCGCGCGCGCGGACGCCGACACCATGCCGATCATCACGTCCGCATGACCGGCCAGGTACTTGGTGCCGGCCTGGATCACGAGATCGGCGCCGTGCGCGAACGCGTCGAAGAACAGCGGCGTCGCCCACGTGTTGTCGAACAGCACCACGAGCCCGCGGTCGCGCGCGAGCGCGGCGAACGCCGGCACGTCGCACAGCTCCATGCTCTGCGACGCGGGCGCTTCGAGATACAGCGCGCGCGTGTTCGGCCGGATCAGCGCGGCGAGCGCGTCAACCGACGCGAGCGGATCGAAGTAGGTCGTCTCGATGCCCGCGCGCCGCAGCACGCCGTCGCACAGCTGGCGCGCGGGCTTGTACACCGCATCCGTCATCAGCAGATGGTCGCCGGCCGACAGGCACGACGACAGCGCGGTCGTGATCGCGGCAAGCCCCGACGGGCACAGCACGACACCCGCGCCGTGATCGAGCGCGCGCACCGCGTCCTGCAGCGCGGCCGTGGTCGGCGTGCCGCGCCGGCCGTACACGTACGGCTGCGTGTAGCCGAGCAGGTCGGCCACGCTCGGCGCGAGCACCGTCGAGCCGCGATACACCGGCGGGTTGACGAAGCCGTGATGTGCGGCCGGCGCGCGGCCGCCCGTGACGAGCACGGTGTCGACCTGCGCATCGGCCGCCGGATGGTTCGGGGCGGGCCGCACGGTCAGCCCTTCACGATCCGCACGGCGCCGCGCGCCGCGCTCGTCGTCATCGCCGCGTATGCGCGCAGCGCGCCCGACACGCGGCGCTGCCGCTTCTCGGGCTGCCACGCACGCGCGCCGCGCTCCTCCATCGCCGCGCGGCGCCGCCGCAGTTCGTCGTCGGACACGAGGACGTTGATCGAGCGGTTCGGGATGTCGATCTCGATCGCGTCGCCGTTCTCGAGCAGCCCGATCTCGCCGCCCTCCGCCGCCTCGGGCGATACGTGCCCGATCGACAGCCCCGACGAGCCGCCGGAGAAGCGACCGTCGGTGATCAGCGCGCACTGCTTCGCGAGCCCCTTCGATTTCAGGTAGCTGGTCGGATAGAGCATCTCCTGCATGCCCGGGCCGCCCCGCGGCCCCTCGTAGCGGACGATCACGATGTCGCCCGGGCCGACCGCACCGCCGAGGATGCCTTCGACCGCCTCCTCCTGCCCTTCGAACACGCGCGCGGTGCCGGTGAATTTCAGCATCCCGCCGTCGACGCCCGCGGTCTTCACGATGCAGCCGTCGCGCGCGATGTTGCCGAACAGCACCGCGAGCCCGCCGTCGCGCGAGAACGCGTGTTCGGCATCGCGGATGCAGCCGTTCGCGCGGTCGAGATCGAGTTCGTCATAGCGGTTGTCCTGGCTGAACGCGACGTGCGTGCGCACGCCGCCAGGCGCCGCGCGATAGAAGCGCGACACCGAATCGACGCGGTTGCGCATCACGTCCCACCGCGCGAGCACGTGCGCGACGCTCGGCGCATGGACGGTCGGCAGCGTCGTGTTCAGCAGCCCCGCGCGATCGAGTTCACCCATGATCCCGATCACGCCGCCGGCCCGGTGCACGTCCTCCATGTGGACGTCCTGCACCGACGGCGCGACCTTGCACAGCACCGGCACGCGGCGCGACAGCCGGTCGATGTCGGCCATCGTGAAGTGCACCTCGCCTTCGTGCGCGGCGGCGAGCAGGTGCAGTACCGTATTGGTCGAGCCGCCCATCGCGATGTCGAGCGTCATCGCATTCTCGAACGCATCGCGCGTCGCGATCGAGCGCGGCAGCACGCTCGCGTCGTCCTGCTCGTAGTAGCGGCGCGCGAGATCGACGATCGTGCGCCCGGCCTCGATGAACAGGCGCTTGCGCTCGGCATGCGTCGCCAGCACCGAGCCGTTGCCGGGCAGCGCGAGCCCGAGCGCCTCGGCGAGGCAGTTCATCGAGTTCGCGGTAAACATCCCGGAACACGAGCCGCAGGTCGGGCACGCGACGTTCTCGACCGCGCGCACCTCGTCGTCCGTCACCTGGGAGTCGGCCGCCACCACCATTGCGTCGATCAGGTCGAACGCGCGGCGCTTGCCGCGGAACGTCAGCTTGCCGGATTCCATCGGGCCGCCGGACACGAAGACCACCGGGATGTTCAGGCGCATCGCGGCCATCAGCATCCCCGGCGTGATCTTGTCGCAGTTCGAGATGCAGACCATCGCGTCCGCGCAGTGCGCGTTGACCATGTACTCGACGCTGTCGGCGATCAGCTCGCGCGACGGCAGGCTGTACAGCATGCCGTCGTGGCCCATCGCGATGCCGTCGTCGATCGCGATCGTGTTGAACTCCTTCGCGACCGCGCCGGCCGCTTCGATCTCGCGCGCGACCAGCTGGCCGAGATCCTTCAGGTGCACGTGACCGGGCACGAACTGCGTGAACGAATTGACGACCGCGATAATCGGCTTGTCGAAATCGGCGTCGGTCATCCCGGTGGCGCGCCACAGGCTGCGCGCGCCCGCCATGTTGCGGCCGTGCGTGGAAGTGCGTGAACGATAGGTGGGCATCGTGATCCTCGGTTGATTCGTTGCGAAATGGGGGCGGGCGGCGGGCTTCCGTCAATGCGGCCTGCCGGCCGCGCCCCAGTTGTTGTCGTTCTTCGCGAGCGTCGGCAGCACGAACGACAGGATCTTTCTCCGGTCGAGATCGGACGACACGCTGAGCTTGTATTCGAGCGCCGTCAGCTTGATCACGATGGACCTGAGCGCCTGGGTCAGGCGTTCGTAGCCCCCTTCGAAATAGAGTGAACCGCCACGCTGCGCGATCACGCCGTGACGGGACAGGTAATGAAACAGCGCGACCGACGAGCGCGCGTCGTAGTTGTCGAGCGGCGGCGCCTGCAGCGGGTAGCGGATCAGGCGCTCGGCCAGGATGTACTGGATCGAGGCGCGCAGCACGCGGTCGTCCGAGCGCAGCCGGAACAGCGCGAGGATCGACAGGATGTCGACCCGCAACTCCTCCGCGCCTGCACCGTTGCGCGTGCTCTTCGCATCGAGGTACTCCGGGATCGGCAGGAAGCCCGTGCGATGGTGGTACTCGTGCAGGTGGACCCAGATCGCGCTCGCCTGCGTCAGCAGCTCGTCGTCCGCCGCGAGCAGATCCGGGAACGCGGTGGGCGACCAGTTCGCCTCGATTGCCGGGCGCGTATGGCGCTTGAAGCGCTCGACGAACTTGTCGATGAAGTAGTACGCCTTGTGATAGGCGCGCAGGTCGGCGTCGATGAAGTTCTCGCCGAATACCGCGACCGCGAGCGGATTGAGAAAGCCGTCCGTGCACATGCGGATCTGCACCGGCAACGCGTTGCCGTCCGGCGCGATCGCGAGCACGCTCGGCGGAATCGGCACGGGCGCGATCGCGGCCGCCTCGAGGAACGCGTCGGCGTTGTAGGGCACGTCGAAGAACCCGAGGATGAAGCTCGGGTCCACCGAGTACGTGAGATCGAGCAGGCGCCCCGATGCGAGGCAGCGGTTCTCGAGCGCCACGAGCAGCGCACGCACATGCGGGTTGTCGGCGTAGTCGCCGAGATGCGTGCGTGCGCACTGCGCGATGCGCGCGACGTCGGTGCGAAAACCGCCGGCGAGGATCTCGCCGCGGCAGCGGTTGGTGGCTAGTACGATTTCGCGTTTCATGTCGGTCATCCTGTCGGCACGCGTCGTCACACGACGCGGAACTCCCGCTGCAGATAGACGAGCGTGTCGTCGTCGGGCGCCGCACAGTGCAGCGCCACCACTTCGCCGACCAGCAGCTCATGCGTCGCCGCGCTCATCGACGCGACGAGCCGGCAGTCGAGCGCGATGCGCGCGCTCGCCAGCACCGGCGCGCGCGTCGCGAGCTCGCCCCATTCGCCCACCGTAAAGCGCGCATCGCGCGCATGCGCGGTCCGGCCCGCGAACACGTCGGCGAGAAACCGGTCGGCGGCGCCGAGCGTGTTCACGCAGAACACCTCGTTCGCGATCAGCCGCTGCGCCGATACGCTGCCGCGATTGACGGACACGAGCACCGTCGGCGGCGCATCGGACACCGACAGCACGGCGGTCGCCGTCATGCCGCAGCGCCCGGCAGGTCCGTCGCTCGTGAGTACGTGAACGGCCGACGCCACGCGGCACATCGCGTCGCGAAAGCGCTGCGGCGAGGCGCCCATCGACTGGTCGGGGAACAGTGCGGGTTCGTTGTGGATCATGTCCTGTCTCCGTGCATGGGGGAAAAGCCGCGCATCGCTACCGGTTCACCAGCGCCTTCGGCAGCGACAGCGCGAGCAGTCCGCCCAGCGCCATGCAGCCGGCCATCATGTAGAGGCCCGCGTCGTTCGATGCGGTCAGTTGCTTGAGCAGCCCCATCAGGTAAGGGCCGAGGAAGCCTGCGAGATTGCCGACCGAATTGATCATCGCGATCCCGGCGGCGGCCGCGGTGCCGCCGAGGAACGCGGTCGGGAGGCTCCAGAACAGCGGGATCGCGGTGAGGATGCCCATCGTCGCGAGCGTCAGCGCCGCGATCGCAAGCCCCGTCTGATGCGCCCAGCCGACCGCGAGCACGAGCCCCACCGTGCCCATCGCACCGGGCACCGCGAGGTGCCAGCGGCGTTCGCGAAGGCGATCCGAGCTGCGTGCGATCGCGATCATCGCGACCACCGCAAGCGCATACGGCACCGTCGACAGCAGCCCGATCGTCAGCGGATCGGCCACGCCCGTCGCATGGATGAGCGTCGGCAGCCAGAAGCCGACGCCGTACAGGCCGATCACGAACGAGAAGTAGATCGCGCACATCAGCCACACGCGCGGATTCGCGAGCACCGCCCCGAGCGACAGGTGGGACTTGACCGCGTCCTCGGCATTCACGTTGCGTTCGAGCAGCGCGCGCTCCTCGTCGTTCAGCCACTTCGCCTGCGCGATCCGGTCGTCGAGCAGCGCGTAGACGAGCAAACCCGCGACGATCGACGGCAGCCCTTCGAGCAGATACAGCCACTGCCAGCCGTGCCACCCGTTGATGCCGTCGAACGCTTTCAGGATGTAGCCGGAAATCGGGCCGCCGACGACGCCCGACAGCGCGACGGCCGTCATGAACACCGTCGTGATCCGCCCCCGCCGATGGGCCGGATACCAGTAGGTCAGGTACAGGATCACGCCCGGGAAGAAGCCGGCCTCGGCGGCGCCGAGCAGGAACCGCATCGCGTAGAACGCCGTCGGCGTCGTGACGAACATCGTCAGCGCGGACACCGCGCCCCACGTCACCATGATTCGCGCGATCCAGACGCGTGCGCCGATGCGGTGGAGGATCAGGTTGCTCGGCACCTCGAAGATGAAATAGCCGAAGAAGAAGATGCCGGCGCCGAGCCCGTAGGCCGCGTCGGACAGCCCGAGATCGCCGGCCATCTGCAGCTTCGCGAAGCCCACGTTCACGCGGTCGAGATACGACACCAGGTAACAGAACAGCAGCAACGGCATCAGCCGCCACGCGACCTTGCGATAGGCGGCGTCTTCCGACACCCCCGCTGCGGGCAATACGGTCGATACGAGCGTCTCCATGATTTTTTTCCTTGTTTGCGATCGATTGTCATTCGTTGCGCACGGCGTCTTGCACGCGTCGCCCGACGGCGGCACCCGCGCTCCAGCGCACGAGGCGGCGAGCCGTCCTCCTCCGGTCGGCGCGTTCTCGCATGCGGGGTGCCGCGTGCCGCACACCTGTGTGCGGCACGCCGGGCGGGTGTCGATCCGGCTCGCGGGCGCGGATCAGGTGCGCATCGGCCTCGCGAGGTCGGTTCGTGGCGTTGCTGCGGATCCGGGGGCTCGTTGTACGTCGTTGTGCCCGGGCGCTGCGTCGCAGGCAACGCGCAAGATGCGCATGACGCGCGGATGGTCGAAAGCCTGGTTCATGTTCAACCTTTTGCTCACATGCCCGCTTAGGGCGCCTTTAAAACGCTCGTCGACGTTCGAAGTCGCGAACGCACCGCTGGATCGGGCGCTCTTGTGGAGCGCACGATGCCTTGATTCCGTCATGCCGCACGCGGCGGCCGATCGCGCAGCCCCGCCATGTACGCGACCGTGCGGTCGCGATACGCCGCCGACACGCCCGCGTCGGCCAGCCCGCGAACCAGCAGGTCGCGGTAGCGCGCGCTCGGCGCGGCGTCGCAATCGAGCGTGACCGCGCCGCGATACGTCAGCGCGTGTACGCGCTGCCCGCCGGGCGCCAGCACCTCGACCGCGTAGCGGACGTAGCGGCCGAGATGCACGCCTTCGCGACGCTCGAGCGCGTCGAGCATGCGCATCGGCAACCGGTATAGCGCGCCCTCGACGATCGCACCGGCAGCCGGCTCGATGTTCGCGCAGCAGACCGGCTCGTTGAGCGACGCGTAATTGAACGCGAGGCGATGGCCGTCGAGCCGCGCCGCACCCGCGAAGTACGTCGCCGCGTCGCAGCCGAGAGACGTCGACAGGCTCGCGAGGTTCATGCACGAGCCGTATGCGAAATACGCGAACGGCTCGTCACGAAGCAGGTCGTCCGGCGTCATCGCGACGCGCTCGCGGCATGCGGCGTGCCGAGCACGTAGTGGTCGTAAATCGCCGCGACCGACGCGATCGAGTCGAGCACGAAGTCGCCGATCGGGATGTCGATCCTGAGCGTCTGCTCGATGAACAGCACGAAGTGCACAAGCGACAGCGAATCGAGCAGGTTGGCGTCGAGCAGGTTCGTCTGCGCGGTCACGCGCGCCGGCGCGCCCGGGTCGATCCCGGCCAGAAACGTCTTCACGCTGTCGATCAATTCGTCGAGGCTCATCATCCGCATCACGATCACGCTCCAGAAACGCACGTTCATCCCGGCCCGCGCGCATCGCACTGGCCGGCTTCGTCTTCACCGAACCGCAAGATCCTTCACATCGTCCTTCGCTTTTGACTTTCGATCGGGCGTCATGCACCATGCGACGCGTCGACACGACAAACCCGGTCAGCATCTCCACCAGAGATAAATAGGAGACTTAATCAATATGACAACTCATACGCTGTTCTACTGTCCCGGCCATCTTTCGTTTGCACCGCACGTCATCCTGCGCGAGCTGGGCGAACCATTCGAACTCGCACTCGTCTCGATCAAGGACGGTGCGACGCAGAGCGCCGAATTCCGGCAGCTCAACCCGAAAGGCAAGGTGCCCGTGCTGCACACCGGCGACGACGTGCTGACGGAGTCGTCGGCGATCCTGCTTTATCTCGCGCTGCGCTTTCCGCAGGCGCGGCTCGTGCCCGATACCGCAATGGGCCTCGCACGTGCCGTCGAGTGGATGAACTGGCTGGCGTCAGTGTTGCCCGGAACGGTCGCGCTCAACTTCCATCCGTCGCGTTTCAGCGAGGACCCGGCTGCGCACGACGGCATTCGCGCGAAAGGCCGCGCGGGCATCCTCGCTGCGTATGCGCAGATTGACGAACGGCTCGCGGCGCGCGACTGGGCGCTCGGCGAGCACTACTCGATCGTCGATCCGATGCTGCTGATATTTTTCAAATGGGGGAACATGCTGAAGCTCGACATGCGCGGGTTCGAACATTGGGCCGCGCATACGGAATGCATGCTCCGCCGCCCTGCCGTCGCGACCGCGTTGTCGGTCGAACAGATCTCGATCTGGGCGTAGCGGCGAAGCCGGGTCGGGTTTGCGCCCGATCCGGAATGCCGCCCGCGTCCGTCGCGTCTCCTTCATCTTCTCAGGTCCTTTTCGCCGCTTTTCTTTGTCTGTTGCGCCGATCCTGCACACGCGCGCGCACATGCGTCGCGCACGCCGCGGATCGTCCAGGCCACGACTCCGGGAACAGGAGCCACGACCGCAATCGCATATGACGTTCTCTGCTTGTGCGGCGCTACACCGCTCAGCTCATTTTCTGCGATCGCATCGAATGCGTGAACAATGCAACATCCATTTCGTGACGTCCAATATATTTTTCGTCTTCCACTAAGTCGCCACGCATATTAATCAGCGATTGGCCGGCGAGTCCGATATTGCCAATCCTGGCGAATTGATTGCGGCGAATGGAGCGGGATTGGCGTGCATTGCCGGGGCAAAATCGGCTTCGACTGGCGACCAACCCCGAGCGGTCTCGATATGGCACGTCAGCAACGCAATCCAGCTTCCGGATTTCGTTGAGTGCATTCGCTGAATGCTTCGGCTGCCGGCGTCGTGCCGGCTTGTTCCGTCGAGGTCGTTGTCAGCGCAACGAAAGCCACGGTGGCCATGCGGGACAGCGGCCCGCCGCTCGCGAACGACAAAGTCGAGCCCGGCTGCGCATTGCTGCGTATCGCTGGGTATTGCCGAACGCACGGCGCCAGCCGGCCTGTGGTTCATTCGGATCGTCGATGCCGACGCGGCGGCGCAGGTGCGCCGTGCCGCCGAACAAAATGAAATTGACCGGCCCGCCATCGGCAGCAAACGCGTCGCCGCCTGGGGCCGTGAACATGACAACGAAAAGCAGGCGCGCTCAGTGCAAAAGCGTGTCGACAAACTCAAGGAAGACCGGACCGTCGCCACGATGAGCGGCGGTGAGCGGCGGTGAGCGCGCACTTATGCTGTTTCCAGCACGGTCGACGGCAAGCGATCACCCGCGATGATCGGCCTCCCGCGCGCTACGCAATCCGCAGGAACATCCCCGCCTTCTCCGGCAGCGACGACGGCTGGAAACCATAACGTTCATAGAACTTCGGCGTGCCGTGATCGGCCATCAGGCTGACATACGCGGTCGGCGGCGCATTCTCGTGAACGTAGCCCATCAGCGCCCGCATGATCAGGTCACCTACGCCTTTCTTCTGGTGAGCGGGCAACACCGCGATGTCCACGATCTCGAAGAAGCAGCCGCCGTCGCCGATGACCCTGCCGATTCCGACCGGCACACCGTCGCAGTAAGCCACGACGCTGAAAAGCCCGTTCTTCAACCCGATCGTCGCGGCCTGTTCCGACTTCCTGCTCAACCCTGCGGCAAGACGAATGTCGATGTAGACGGATACCGGCGGAACTTCGTGTCGAACGATGTATGCCATGCGAGCCTTTCAGGTAAGCCGTACAGGCGGAGGGATCGGCCCCGCCGCGGATGACTCCGTCGAACCCGGAGCCCGAACGCGCGCATCAAACGAGACCATGACGACGAATCGGGCGAGGCGGCAGGCCGCGGGTACAACCACCCACCGCCCACGGCCTCGCCCAGGTCCGCAAGGCGGCTTAGAGAATCCGCTCCAGCGCGTCGGCAAACCGCGCAACCGCACCGTCGACATCATGCAGCTTGTCCAAACCGAACAACCCCAGACGGAAGGTCTTGAAATCCTCCGGCTCGTCGCATTGCAGCGGCACGCCGGCCGCGATCTGCAAGCCCACGTCGGCGAACTTCTTCCCCGATCGAATCCCGTCGTCGTCCGTGTAGCTGACCACGACACCCGGCGCCTCGAAACCTTCAGCCGCGACGCTCCGGAAACCCTTGTCGGCCAGCAGCGCGCGAATGCGCTTGCCGAGCTCGAGCTGCTCCGCCTTCACCTTGTCGAACCCGTATGCCTCGGTTTCCTTCATCACGTCGCGCAGCGTCGTGAGGCTGTCCGTGGGCATCGTCGCGTGGTACGCGAACCCGCCGCCCTCGTAGGCTTCCATGATCTGCAGCCACTTGCGGAGATCGCACGCGAAGCTGGTGCTGGTCGTGCCATCGATGCGCTCGCGGGCGAGCGGGCTCAGCATGACCATCGCGCAGCACGGCGACGCGCTCCAGCCCTTCTGCGGCGCGCTGATCAGGATGTCGACGCCGCTCGCCTGCATGTCGACCCACACCGTGCCGGACGCGATGCAATCCAGCACGAACATGCCGCCGACCGCATGCACGGCGTCGGCCACCGCGCGCAGATACGCATCGGGCAGCATCATCCCGGACGCGGTTTCGACATGCGGCGCAAAGACCAGATCCGGCTTGTGTTCCTTGATCGCGGCGACCACTTCGTCGAGCGGGGCCGGCGCATACGCGGCCTGCCGCCCCGCTTCGACCGGGCGCGCCTTCAGCACCGTCGTTTCGGACGGAATGCTGCCCATGTCGAAAATCTGCGACCAGCGGAAACTGAACCAGCCGTTGCGGATGACCAGGCACTTCTTGTTCGTTGCAAACTGCCGCGCGACGGCTTCCATGCCGAACGTCCCGCTGCCCGGGACGATCACGACCGACTTCGCGTTGTAGACTTTTTTCAGTGTGCCGGAGATGTCGCGCATGACGCCCTGAAAGCGCTGCGACATATGGTTGACCGAGCGATCGGTGTACACCACCGAATATTCGAGGAGCCCCTCGCGGTCAACATCGGGAAGTAAACCTGGCATGCTCGCCTCCGGTGAAAAATGAACGATGAATTCCGGGCAAGCAGTGTCCGCGACGCGATACCGCCCTGCCCCAATGCAATTGCGCTGTTTCCTCGACGAAAGCAGATTCTAACGAACGCCGCCCGCCGCTTGGGGCATATTTTGGCGGCTGCCCGGCGCAGGCCCGGCATGACGCACCGCAACGCGGCTGCCGCGGCGCCCGGTTCAATCCCCTGCCCCGTGGCCGCCCGCGCCGGCCGGTGCGGCGCACGAAGCCCTGTTCGACGTATGGATAAACGCCACTTCCGGGGCATGCCGCCTACCATGTCGGCTCACCTTTCACGACAGAGTCTTCGATGATCCCCAACCGCGCATCATCCCGGCAGCCGTCGACCGATCCCGCACTCGCCGAGCGCGTCGATGCGGTACTGTCCCGTCAACTCGAAACACATCGCCTCGTTGGTGTGGTCGTCCTGATCGCACGCGACGGCGAACTCGTCTATCGCCGCGCGGCCGGGTTCGCCGATCGCGAAGCGCGCACGCCGATGCGCGAGGACACGCTGTTCAGGCTCGCATCGGTGACGAAGCCGATCGTCTCGGCGGCCGCGATGGCGCTCGTCGCGCAACACAAGCTGTCGCTCGACGACGACGTCACGCGCTGGCTGCCCGAGTTCCGCCCGGCGCTGCGCGACGGCAGCGTGCCGGTGATCAGGGTGCGCCACCTGCTCACGCACACGGCCGGCCTCGGCTATCGCTTCACGGAAGCCGACGCGACCGGCCCCTATGCGCGCGCGGGCGCCTCCGACGGGCTCGATGCCGCATCGATCACGCTCGCCGAAAACCTGCGCAGGATCGCGAGCGTGCCGCTGCAGTTCGCGCCGGGAACCGGCTGGAACTATTCGCTTTCCATCGACGTGGTCGGCGCGCTGATCGAGGCCGTCAGCGGGCTGCCGCTCGCCGACGCCATCGACACGCTCGTGCTCCGCCCGCTCGGCGCCCGCGACACGGGATTCGTCGCACGCGACGCCGCGCGGCTCGCGACGCCCTACGTCAACGACACACCGCAACCGCACCGGCTCGCCGAAAACGAGACCGTACCCATCTTCGACGGAACCGTCGGCGTGACGTATTCGCCGTCGCGCGCGCTCGACGCGGATGCGTTCCCGTCGGGCGGCGCCGGGATGGTCGGCACCGCCGGCGACGTGCTGAACCTGCTGGACACGCTGCGCGCGGGCGGCGGTTCGCTGCTGCCGGCCGACCTGGTCGACGAGATGGGCCGCGCCCACACCGGCAACCTCGAATTGCCCGACCTGCCCGGCGCGGGGTTCGGAATCGGGTTCTCGGTATTGCGCGACCCGCTCGCGGCGGCATCGCCGGAGTCGGTGGGCACGTGGCGCTGGGGCGGCGTGTACGGGCATTCGTGGTTCGTCGACCGCGCCCGGGGGCTCACCGTCGTGTCGCTGTCGAACACGCTTTACGAAGGGATGAACGGCCAGTACACGATCGATCTGCGCGACGCGATCTACGGCGCCGGCTGACACGCGCAACAAAAAAAGGCCCGACACGGTCGGGCCAATGAGTCGAGACACAAGGAGAATCCCGCCCACCACACGGGGCGGGGTACGCCGCGCTACACGACGTTCTTTTCGACGATCGGCCGGTTTTCCAGCACTCGCGCCCAGCCGAGCGACGACAGGTCGAGCGTGTCGTAACGCCCGCCCAGAATGAGTTCGCTGACCCCGCGCCCCGTCGCCGGCCCCTGCTGCAGCCCGTGGCCGCTGTAGCCGTTCGCGAACACGACGTTGTCGAGGTCCGGGTGATACCCGATGATCGCGTTGTGGTCGAACACGTTGTACTCGTAGTACCCGGACCAGCAGTTCTCCACGCGCAGCGCCTCGAACTCCGGCACGCGGTTCGCGAGCGTCGGCCAGATCACCTCGTCGAACAGGTCGTGGTCGACTTCGTCGAGCGGCAGGTCGTCCGGATCGCGATCCGGGCTCGGCGACGTCCCGCAGATGTACGTGCGCCCTTCCGGCCGGAAATACACGCCGGTCGGGTCGATCAGCAGCGGGCAATCCGTGAGCCTGGCGGGCGACGACACGTTGAAGATGCTGCGCCGCCGCGCATGGACGGGGATGTCGATGCCCATCATCGACGACAGCGTGCGGGCCCATGCACCGGCCGCGTTGACGAGCGTGTCGCACGCATGGCGTTCGCCGTCGGCCGTGACCGCATGCGTCGCCTTGCGGCCGTCGCGCACCACCGCCGTCACGTCGGACGGCACGTAGCGCGCGCCCAGCGCCTGCGCCTTCTTGCGCAATGCCTGCACGAGCCCGTAGCCGTCGAACCAGCCTTCGCCGCTCACGCCATATGAGCCCGATACGAGATCGTCGACGTTCAGCCACGGAAACTTCGCGCGCAGCGCATCGCGGTCCATCAGCCGGATATCCGCGCCGAGGCTCGTCTGCAGCGCATGGTTCTCGCGCAGCGTCGCGTCGCCTGCCGGCGTCGCGAGGAACAGGTAGCCGCCTTCGTGCAGGTCGATCGACGGCTGGTGGCCGTCCACTTCGAGCCGTTCGCCGATCGTGCGCAGGAAGTCGATGCCGAACAGCGACATCTGGATCGACAGCGGCGTCGAGAACTGCTGGCGAATCGACGCGGCCGACAACGCCGACGACGATCTCGCATACGTGGGGTCGCGCTCGATGACGGTCACGGATACCGTGGGATCGGTGGCGCGCAGGAAATAGGCGATCGAGCTGCCGATCACACCACCGCCGACGATGACGACTTGAGAACTCACGACTGACTCCAGTTGCACATGAAGGGCGCGGCCGGCCGGCCGCGCCCGTGGGTTGTTCGTGCCGCGTCGCACGCGGCGTCGCGCGGGCGGACTCGTGCGGCTGCCGCACCGGCGTGCGCCGCGATCGCAACCGATCGCCGATGGCATTTCAGCACGTCCGGCAGCACCGCGAAAGTCCGCGCGCGCCTGTTGCGTTCAATCCGCCGATTTCGTCGTGACGGGCTGCCACACGGCGTTCTTCACCTCGTACAGCGTCGAGCTCGGGTTCTTCAGGTCGCCCGTGTTCGTGAACGCGATCGTGCCCGTGATGCCGTCGTAGCGCGTGCCCTTCAGCGCGCCGTTGAAATCGGCCGGCTTCGTCGAGTTCGCCTTCTGCATCGCGTTGATCGCGATCCACGTCGCGTCGTACGCGAACGGCGCATACGCGAGCATGTCGACACCGTACTTCTGCCGGAATTTCGTTTCGAACGTCTTGCCCTTCGCGAGACGCGACAGCGGCTGCCCGTATTCCCACACGGCCGCGCCTTCCGCCGCGTTGCCGGCCAGCTTGATGAAGTTCGCGTTCATCACGCCGCCGCCCGCGAGGAACTGCGCGCGAATGCCGAGCTGGCGCATGCGTTTCACGAGCATCGCGGCCTGCGCGTCGAGGCCGCCGAAGAACACGAGATCGGCGTTGGTACTCTTGATCTTCGTGAGCTGCGCGCTGAAATCCACCGCCTTGTCGTTCGTGAATTCGCGCGCGACGATCGTGCCGCCGTTCGCCTTCACGGCCTTCTCGAATTCGTCGGCTTCGCCCTGGCCGAACGCCGTGCGGTCGTCGATGATCGCGATGCGCTTCGCCTTCGTCACGCTCGCCGCATAGGCGCCCGCGTTGCCGGCGTTCTGCGTATCGGTCGCGATCACGCGATACACGGTGCCGAGCCCGGCGCGCGTGATGTCGGGATTGGTCGCCGACGGCGTGATCATCGGAATGCCGGCCTTCGCGTAGATCTTCGACGCGGGCAGCGTCGTGCCCGAATTGAAGTGGCCGATCACGACGGCCACCTGCGCGTCGGCGAGCTGCTGCGCGGCCTGCACGCCGGTGCGCGGATCGCTCTGGTCGTCCTGCGACGCGACGACGAACTTCACGGGCTTGCCGCCCACCGTCGGATGCGCGGCATTCGCTTCGTCGACGGCCATGCGCACGCCGTTCTCGATGTCCTTGCCGTAAGCGGCGCCGCCTCCCGTCAGCGGGCCGGCGACGCCGACCTTGACGACCGTCTCCTGCGCGTGGGCCGCGCCCGTCTGGAGCGCGAGAATCGCGGCGGTCAATGCGACGCCGGAAAGCGAACGAATGCGGAACGTCATGACAATCCTTGTTCTGGGGGCCGGGATGCAACGCGCGACCACCGCGCGTCGGCGCCCTCTCGCGTGCCGGTCGTCTCGTCCGCTACCGGGGCGTCGTGCAACGCACCTGGCCGGTCGATCGCCGCAGCTCCGTCTCCGAAGAGCCTTTCATCGCGAAAGAGGTGAATGGATTGTGGGCAGCCAATACCCGTGCAGCAAACGAAATATCGGAACTATGTAGTGAGGATTTGTCATCAAGTTCCGCATGCGCGGCCGGCCCGCGGCCCGCGCAACCGTGAACCGCGGGCAGGCAGTTTTCATGGGAAGCGGCGCCGGCGCCCGTCCATCAAGGCCGGTCGTGGTCATGCCGGCAGCGCATCATCGTTGCGACGACGGCCCGGCCGGCCACCGCGACGCCCGCGGCGCCGCGTCATCGGTCAGTGCCGATCGGCGTCCGTCTGCTTGCGCGCCGCATCCGCCGCCTCGCCGGCCTGCTCCTGAAGCTTGCCGGCCTGCTGTTCGGCGACGCCTTCCAGTTCCGTCTTGCGGTCGCCCGTGACCTTGCCGAGCGCTTCCTTGACCGAACCCTTGACCTGTTTCAGCTTGCCTTCGATCCGATTCCTGTCCATGGTCGTCTCCTGCGATGGTTGGGGAGAACCGGCGGCGTGACGGCCAGCGCCGCACCGCCGAGTGGACAGGATCGCAAGCGGGCGCCGCGCGCGGCAGATGCGGATGCACCAGCGCGCGTGATGCATTCGTACCGACGGCGTCAGTCCTTGCCGTTCTCACCCGCCTTCGCGCCGCGCGTGCCGTTTGCATCGGCCGCGCCGACGATCCCGCGTTCGCGCGCCCACACGATCGCCTCGGCGCGGCTGTGCACGTCGAGCTTCGCGTAGATCGTCGCGACGTGATTGCGCACGGTGTTCGGCGCGAGCCCGAGGCGGCCGGCAATTTCCTTGTCGGCGAGACCGTGGCACAGCAGGTCGAACACGTCGCGCTCGCGCGCGGTCAGGTCCGACAGTTGCGCGCCCGCGTCCGGCGCGTTCGCACGCCGCACGTTCGCCAGCTTCTCGATCAGCGTGCGGCTGAACCATGACGCATCCTGCATCGCCGTTTCGATCGCGTACACGAGTTCCATCTCCGTGCGCTTGCGATCGCTGATGTCCAGCAGCGCGACGAGCAGGCAGTCGCGCCCGTGTATCGCGACGGGGTCGGCCGACACGACGCAGTCGCGCACGTCACCGTCGCGCGTGCGAATCTGCACGTCGGCGTTGCGCACGTTGCCGTCGCGCGCGAGCCGGCCTTCGATGCGCTGCCACGCGCCGCGTTCGGCCCACAACCCGATTTCCTCCGCGGATTTGCCGAGCAGGTCGTCCTGCGCATGGCCCGTCATCGCGGCGAACGCGTCGTTCACGTCGAGCAATTCGAAGCGGTCGGCCGTGACGATCGCGGTGGCGACCGGCGCCATCCGGAACGCCGTCGCGAAGCGTTCCTCGCTCTGCCGCAGCGCGCGCTCGGCCTGCTTGCGCGGCTCGAGATCCATGAACGTAAACAGCATGCACGCCTCGTCGTTCATGTCGATCGGCTGCCCGGCGACGACCACGGCCTTCGTGCTGCCGTCCGCGAGTTTCAGCACGGCCTCCATCTGCGGAATCGTCGCGCCTTCGCCGAGCCGCTCGATCGCGAGCTCGCGCCGTTCGGCCTGTTCGAGCACGTCGATCTCGTACACCGAGCGGCCGAGCACGTCGTCGCGCGCGTGGCCGGTCATGTCCAGAAAACCCTGGTTGACCTTCACGTAGCGCAGGTCGTCGAGCCGGCAGATCACGGCCGGCGCCGGGTTCGCGTTGAAGGTGCGCTCGAAGCGCTCCTCGGCGCTCGCCCATTCGGTCGCGTCGTGCAGCACCAGCGCGAGGCAGTCGGGTTCGCCGGCCGCGTTCGTCAGCACGAGGCTGCGGATGCGGTGGACCCAGCTCACGGTTTCGTCGGCGGCCGATTCCACTTCGACCGTCACGTCGCTGAACTCCTCGCCCGCGATCACGCGATCCATCGGATAGTGGCCGTCGCGCACGGGGTGGTTGTTCCGGTAGCGCAGCCGGAAACGCTCGCGGTAATCGGTGACGGTCGCGCCGAGCGCCTTCAGCTCGGTCACGCCGTGCATCGCGAGCGCGGCCTCGTTCGCCCAGACGATCCGCTGGTCGGGCTCGATCAGGATCACGCCCTCGGTGAGCCCCGCGATGATCTGGTGCAGCTGGCGCCGGTCGGTATGCGACTTGAGCGCCTGTTCGTTTACCTGTTCGTTCATCGAATGGTTGTCCCTGTCGTCAGCATGACTGCCGGCCCGGCTGCAGCTTCGTCGGCACGCGCCGGCCGGCGCGTGTGGCGATGATCGCGCGCCGCATCCGTGCGCGACAGGCGCGGATGCACTAACCGCCATAGTACATTCGCATCGCGTGCCGCCACCGTGCGGCATCCCGCCGATCCCCGAAGCATTCTCCGCGCCTGCTTTGCGCGCGCCGCAACCCGCGAGCGCACCCCCTCCCCGTCACGACGCCCCCGTGCAAACGCACTAGCCGATCAGGTGAATTTGCGCGATGTCCGTGCACGTTCGACCCGGTACGCTGGTTCTGCATCGGCGCTCATGCGCTGCCATCCGAACCGCAGAGGAGAAGCACGATGAAGCTGCATCAGACACCCGATCCGACGCGGCCCGAACCGCCTCCGGACAGCCCGCCCGAACCGCCGCCCGGCACCGAGCCGCCGGTTCCGCTGCCGCCCGACGTGCCGCGCCCGGACATGCCGCCGCGCGAGCCCGGCTACGACACGCCGATCGCCCGGTAACGCGCGGCACGATCCGTGCTCGACGATCAGTCCACTCACCCCATCAATCGAAGGAGAACATCAATGAACAAAATCTCGCACCTTTCGACACTGCTCGCCGTCAGCGCGGCTTTCCTGCTCGGCGCCGCGCCGCTCACGAACGCGGTTGCGCAGGACGCATCCACCGACAACGGCATGAAGGCCGAATCGAACCAGCCCGTCACCGACACATGGATCACGACCAAGGTGAAGGGCCAGCTGGCCGCCACCGACGGCCTGAAAAGCGTCGACATCAGCGTGAAGACCGTCGACGGCGTCGTCACGCTGACCGGCGTGCTGCCGACGAAGATCGCCGTGAAGAAGGCGATCGCCGTGTCGCGCGCGGTCAAGGGCGTGAAGCACGTCGACGCATCCGGCCTGAAGGCGAAGGCCTGACCTCCCGGCGCGGCACGCCGCCGCGCTTTTTATCCCTGCACGACAAGGAGCACATGATGAACGAGGACAAGATCAAGGGCCAGTGGAAGCAGCTCACCGGCAAGCTGAAGGCCAAGTGGGGCAAGCTGACCGACGACGACCTGGCCGTCGCGGACGGCAATCGCGAGTATCTCGCCGGGAAGATCCAGGAACGGTACGGGATCGCCCGCGACGCGGCCGAGAAGCAGCTGAAGGAATTCGACCGCGAGCTGTGACACGACAGCACATTCATCCAACCGCCGCGGCGCC
Organism: Burkholderia reimsis; assembly: GCF_003294055.1. NCBI lineage: Bacteria > Pseudomonadati > Pseudomonadota > Betaproteobacteria > Burkholderiales > Burkholderiaceae > Burkholderia > Burkholderia reimsis. The sequence goes on along the minus strand of NZ_QMFZ01000024.1, from coordinate 12,947 downwards.
GACGGCGTCGCGGCCACCAGGACCTACGACATGGGCAAATACCTGATCGCCTGGCTGCTCGGCGTGCCGGTCGGGCTGCTGGTGCTGTTCTTTCTGATCACGCACGTGTTCTGACGGCACGGCGCGCGGCATGCGCCGGCCGCTATGCCGCTTTCCAATTTCCACTTTCCCCAATCGCATCGATGACCGTGACGCCGCGATCCGGCATTCGCCCGATCGCGCGTATTGCGCGGCATCGCGGGGTCCCCAACGCAAATCGGGCAGGACGCCCTTGCGTCCTGCCCGATCCGCTCGTCTCTTCCGAAAGCGACGTACCCCGCTTTCGCTTCGTTACTTCGCCGCGTTCGCCGTCATCTTGAAGATGCCCTGCGCGTTGCCCGCATCGAAACGCAGGTCGGTCACCCAGCGGCGCGCCGCCTGGTCGAACGTGCGCTTGCGCGTGATGAACTCGTAGAACGAGCCCGGCACGTTGCGCTTCACCGTGCCGCCGTCGCGCGTGCGGAACTCGCGCTCGACGGTATCCGCACGATACGCGGTCTGGAACACGCGGCCCGAGCGCGAACGCTCGACTTCCGGCTTCATCGGCCGGCCCTTCGCCTTCTCGTCGTCGGACAGCTTGAACACGTCGGCCACGCGGTCGGTCGCATGGTTGAACGCGTTGCCTTCGGTCGCGATCCACGCCATTTCCGCCGATTCCAGCAGCAGCGTTTCGTAGTCGAGCTCGTTCGGCACATCGTGCTGGCGCGCGAACGCACCGACGATCTCCGGCAACAGCGCGTGCGCGGCGTCGAGCGACAGCCAGCCTTCGCGCTCGACTTCCCACAGCAGCGCGACGGCCGCCGGCGACAGCGGATCGCGCGACGAGCTGACGACGTTCGTCACGGCCTGCTGGAATTCCTTCGAGAAACGTTCCGGATGCAGTTCGCTGACGAAGAACTGCGCGATTTCGTCCGGCGCGTCCTCATGCGCATACGCGCGGCCCGTCATGCCGAGCTTGTCGAGCGGGTAACGGCCGTTCAGGCGGAAGCCGAGCGGACGCAGGATGCGCGTGAACGCGGCCTCGCCCGGCGGCAGCGCGCCCGTGTGCGGCCAGCGCACCGTGCGCAGCGCACCGTGGTCGAAATAAACCGAGCCGCCGCTTTCGATCGCGTCGGCCGTATACGCGCGGCCGTTCGCCGAACGCTCGAGCAGCCCTTCGAACAGCGCCATGTTCATCGCCTGCGCGATTTCCGCGCGCGTCACGACGCCGTCCTCCCATTCTTCGAGGATGGCCGGCATGTTCAGGGTCGAGAACAGGGCGTCGGTCTTCGCCTGTCCCAGCAGCTTCGTCAGCAAGCTCTCGATATTCGGATTGCGCATCAGGATTCTCGTCTCGGGGGACCGCCGGCAAACGTGCCGGCAACTCGTCGGCCGGCTGCCCAGCGGGCGCCTGACCTTGCGTGGGGAGCATTATTCAAAGGGTTGCAGCCGGGCGTAAAGCGAGATTAAATTGATACGTGATGAGTTTTTGGAATTATCAGCCGTTCCTCGGCCCCGCCTTCCGCCCGGCGCCGCGCGGGCCTGACCGTCAGACGAATCGAACATCATGCGCAAATTCAAGATCCCCAACATGGGCGCGCTCGTGGCTTTCGAAGCCGCCGCCCGCCACGAGAGCTTCACGCACGCGGCCAAGGAGCTGTTCCTGACGGAAAGCGCGGTATCGCGCCAGATCGCGACGCTGGAAGCCAGCCTCGGCGTGCGGCTGTTCGCACGCGTGAAGCAGCGCGTCGTGCTGACGCGCGCCGGCAAGCTCTACGGCACGCAGGTGCGCCGCGCGCTGGAGGCGCTCGACCGCGACACGCTGTCGATCATCGCGCACGGCAGCGGCGGCGGCTACCTGGAGCTGGCGGTGCTGCCGACCTTCGCGTCGCACTGGCTGATCCCGCGCATCAAGAGCTTCTACGACCGCACGCCCGACGTGCGCGTGAACATGGGCAGCCGCACCGACCTGTTCTCGTTCGAGGACACGCACTTCGAGGCCGCGATCCACTACGGCAAGCCGACCTGGCCCGGTACGTCGTCCGACTACCTGTTCGGCGAGGAAGTCGTGCCGATCTGCTCGCCCGCGCTGCTCGACCGGCCCGTCGAGCGCGTCGAGGATCTGCTCGCCTACCCGCTGCTGCACTCGACGACACGCCCCGGCGCGTGGGCGCAGTGGTTCGAGACACACGGCGTCGAGGACATCCGCACGATGCAGGGCGTGCGCTACGAGCTGCACACGATGCTGATCAGCGCGGCCGCGGCCGGGCTCGGCGTCGCGCTCGTGCCGAAATTCTTCGTCGAGGAACAGTTGCAGCAGCTCGGCCTGGTCGTGCCGTGCGACGCGGCGACGGTCGGCGATTCGGCGTACTACCTCGTGTATCCGACGGAGTTCAGCCACAGCAAGCCGCTGGAGCTGTTTCGCGGCTGGCTGCTCGAGCAGGCGAGCGCGTATGCGGCGCCGGAGTGCGCGGAAGAGGATGCCGATCTGGAGGATGACGAGGACGACGAGGACGTCGAGTAACGGCGCGGCGGCGTCGGCGTCAGGGCGCGGTGGCCTTGCAGGCATGCCGCGCCGGTACGCTGGCCTTGACGACTTTCACCAGCCGCGCGCTATCGGGCGTTTCCAGCCCCGGGCACGCGGTATACAGATCGCGGATCACGAGCGTCGCGCGCCCGTCGAGCCGGCAAATGCCGTGCGGCCGCGCGGCGGGCAGCCGCAGCCCGCGCCGCGCAACGTCCTGGTTCGTGAAAACGATCATGCCCGCACGTTGCGAGCGGTCGGGCAAGCGCATCGCCGACGCATCGTCGTCTTCGAACCACACGTCCGGCCCGATCGCTTCATCGTCGTAATCGACCGCGTAACGCCCCGACAGCGTGATCGTCCGGTCGACATGCACGGCATGGCATTCCGGCTCGGCATCGGCCAGGATCGGCTGCTCGCCCGCCGCGGCCGGGCCGCACGCCAGCAACAATACGGCGCACAACGTGCGGGCGCGGCCGGTCAGGTTCGATATATCAAGCGCTTGGCTGATCATGGGTAGCGAAAGGCGGGCCATCGTGACGACGACCCGCATTGTCGCGCAACGCACGCGTGATGCGCGTGACGAGCGTTACATGTGCCACTTCACCGTCGCGGTGAGCGTGCGCGGGTCGCCGGGCATGTTGTACAGGTCCGCATTGCCGTGCGCGGCAATGAAGTAGCGACGATCGAACAGGTTGTCGAGCGTGAGCGTCACGTCGACCTTCTTGCTGCGATAGCCGGCGCCGAGATTGAACGCGGTGAACGACGGCAGCGTGACGAGATCGCTCGCCGACGTATAACGCGCCGACTGGAACTGCATGCCGGCCGCCGCATAGAAGCCGTACGGCAGCTCGCGCTTGATCCACAGGTTCGCGCTGTGGCGCGGCATCAGCCCGGGCGTGTTGCTCGCCACCGTGACGCCCGCTGCCGTCGATTGCGCCGAGCCGTCGACCGTCCCGTTCAGGTACGCGTAACCCGCATACACCGACCACTTCGGCGCGATCTCGCCGGTGAAGCCCAGCTCCATCCCGTGCACGTGCTGCGTGCCGATCGGCAGCGCGTAGCCGGGATTGTTCGGATCGCCGACCTGCTGGTTGGTCTGTCGCATGTCGAACAGCGCGACGCTCGCCGTCGCCTTGCCGCCGAGGTCGAAGCGCGAGCCGACTTCATACGCGGTGGTCTTCTGCGGCGCGAGCGCGGCGCCGTTCGCGAACGCGCCGGCACTGATCAGCGTATCGGCGAGCGGCGAGAACGACTGGCTGAACGACCCGTACAGCGTCAGCCAGTCGAGCGGTTCGTAGATCAGCCCGACGCGCGGGCTCCACGCGTGATCGGTACGGTCGAGGTTGACGTTCGACGACGTGTAGTCGTGGCGGATCTGGTTCAGGTAGTCGAAACGCAGCCCCGCGAGCACCTTCCAGTGCTCGGTCAGCGAGATCAGGTCCTGCGCGTAGACGCCCGCGAGCCCGATGACGGTCGACGCGTTCGTCTTCGCCCGCGCGCCGGTCGGCACGCCGGGCAGGATCACCTGCTGCGGATTGAACAGATCGTAGGTCGCGACCTTCGACACGCTGTAGATCGTGTCGAACTTCTGCTGCTGCGACAGCTCGAGCCCGTACAGCAGCTCGTGGCGCATGCCGAACAGCGAGGTCTTCTGCGTGAGCTCGAACAGGCCGTCGATGCCGTGGTCGGTGCGCTGGCGCGTCGACTGGTCGAGCGTGACGACCGGGTGCGCGGCGGTCTTGATCGGCTCGTACGTCACGTAGTTCTTGCGTTCGAGCGAGAAGTCGTACGCGCGGATCGCGCCGTGAAACGACAGCGAATCGCTGAAGCGGTGATCGAGCGACACCGTCGCGCTCTTCGCGGAGATGTCGTTGTACGAGCTGTTCGCCGCGTCCGCCGAGCCGTAATACGTGTTGATCGGCACGTCGACCGGCCGGCCGAGATACGCGGGCAGCCCCTGGTCGGACGTGCGGCGGTCGTGCAGGTAGTCGAATTCGACGTTCAGCACCGTGTCGCGGTCGAGCTTGAACTGCGCGGACGGCGCGAACGCCTGGCGGTTGAGCTGGAACTGGTCGCGGAAACTGTTCGAATTCTCGGCCGCGCCGGTCATGCGGAAACGCGCCGCATCGTTCGCGTTCCAGCCGAGGTCGAATTCGCCGCGCCGCTCGCCGCGCGTGCCGAGCGTCACGCCCACGTCGCGCACCGGGTTCGCTTCCGGCCGCTTCAGCACGCGATTCACGATGCCGCCCGCCGAGCCGCGCCCGTACAGCACGGCCGCCGGCCCCTTCAGCACCTCGACGCGATCGACGTTCGACAGGTCGCGGTAGTACAGCGCGTCGTCGCGGATGCCGTCGACGTACTGGTCCGTGATGCTGTTGAAGCCGCGGATCGTGATCTGGTCGCGCTGGCCGTCGCCGACCGAAAAACCGATGCCCGGCACGTTGCGCAGCGCATCCTGCATCGACGTCGCGTTCTGGTCCTCGATCAGTGCGTGCGGAACGACGTTCACCGTCTGCGGCACGTCCATCAGCGACATGTCGGTCTTGGTCGCCGCGCGCGAGTGGCCGCCGTCGTACGACGCATGCTCGGCAGCCGCATTGACGGAGATCGCGGGCAGGGTCGCCGCAGTGTCGCTCGCCTGCGCGAACGAGGTGCGTGCGCCGGCCAGCGACGTGGCGATCAGAAGCGCATGGCAGGCGCTCTTGTTGAGTTTCATCGTGAACGTAGGGGCTGAAGGAAAAACGGCGAACGAAAACGCATCCGGCCAGCGCGCGCATCACGCGGCGAATCGACCGACGAAGCGTTCCGTGAAAGAGACGATGCGCGGGGGATCTCCCCGTCGCATCCGCCGGCCGACGCACAGCCGGCGCGGGTGGCTGCCGGCCGGCGGAACCGGCTCGAAACAAGCCGCGGCGTTCTGTCGCGACTTGTAACGGAGCGAAATATTAAACGAGAATGATTCGTGTTTTTAGTAAATTTTCGACGTGTCGCCTGCCCGCAACGTGCACGCGCTCGGCGCTCTGCATTCCTGACGAATACCTTTCTGTTTGCGCTTTGGTGCGGCTTTTGTGTAACTAAAACGAAAGAATTTCATCTCCCCCATCGGGCGATGAAGGGCCGGGAGCCAGGCGGGATTCGGGATTTGACGACGAAGAGACTGGAGAGGATCACGAAGCATCGGTCGGAGCAGATGGCATGCATTCGAAGTCCGGTGCGCGCCGGACCGGGCAACCCCGACCCGGCGCTCCGGGCAGCCGACCTCGCATCGGCGGTGCGGCGGATCTTCTTCTGTTCACTGCGTGTGCTCTCAGGTTCGCTACATTTTTTTCTTCGCCGCGCCGAGCCATTATCCGCGCAATCCGGCCACAGGGAAACGTTTGCGGGTGCCTGCAGCGTGTTATATCCAGCATTCCGCAACAGTCTTTCCGGATGCTTTCAAGGCATGCGGCACGATTCGGCAAATCTTGCATTCACGCCGGCGTTCCTTTTTAATGGAACTGGTTCCATTCGCTGATTCGGCCATGTTTCCCCGTGACGCTTCGTCGTGCGCGCGTCATCATGCCGATTCAGGATCGAGGATCGCTCAGCTCAGGATTCGCATCGCCCGTCCTTCCCGGACACCCCGTCAAACGAGACCGTCATGCCCGATTCCGCTTCCCTGCAACAGCTGTTTCCCGCCTTTCAGGACATTCCCGCCGAGTACCGGCTCGCTTCGCCGATCCACCAGCGCGTGTCGCTCGTCGACGGCGAATTGCGCCCGTGGGACGGCGCGACCAAGACCGTGCTGTCGCCCGTGTGCGTACGACAGGCGGACGGCAGCGTCGAGCAGGTCGAGATCGGCAGCTATCCCGTGATGGGCGAGCCGGAAAGCGACGCGGCGCTCGACGCCGCGGTGCGCGCGTACGACTCGGGCCGCGGCGAGTGGCCGACGATGAAGGTCGAGCAGCGCATCGCGTGCATGCAGGACTTCATCAAGCGGATGGTCGCGCAGCGCGAACTGGTGGTGAACCTGATCATGTGGGAGATCGGCAAGAGCCTCGCCGATTCGCAGAAGGAGTTCGACCGTACCGTCACGTACATGACGCAGACGATCGACGCGCTGAAGGAGCTCGACAACGCGAACTCGCGCTTCGTGATCGCGGAAGGCACGATCGGCCAGATCCGCCGCACGCCGCTCGGCGTCGTGCTGTGCATGGGCCCGTACAACTATCCGCTGAACGAGACGTTCGCGACGCTGATCCCCGCGCTGCTGATGGGCAACACCGTGGTGTTCAAGCCGCCGCAATACGGCACGCTGCTGTTCGAGCCGCTGCTCGAGGCGTTCCGCGACGCGTTCCCGAAGGGCGTGATCAACACGATCTACGCGCCCGGCGCGGTGGTCGTGCCGCACATGCTCGCGTCGGGCAAGATCAACGTGCTCGCGCTGATCGGCTCGAGCAAGGTGGCCGACCACCTGAAGAAGCAGCACCCGAAGTCGCACCGGCTGCGCGCGATCCTCGGCCTCGACGCGAAGAACGCGGCGATCGTGCTGCCCGACGCCGATCTCGACCTCACCGTGAAGGAGTGCCTGCTCGGCGCGCTGTCGTTCAACGGCCAGCGCTGCACCGCGCTGAAGATGCTGCTCGTGCACCGCTCGATCGTCGACGAATTCCTGAAGCGCTTCACCGCCGCGCTCGAGCAGCTGAAGATCGGCATGCCGTGGGAGAAGGGTGTCAGCATCACGCCGCTGCCCGGCATGCATCGCACGGCCTACATGACGGACGCGATCGACGACGCGAAGGCCAGGGGCGCGCAGGTCGTCAACCATTCGGGCGGCGAGTTCAGCAAGACGCTGTTCTATCCGGCCGTCGTGTACCCGGTGTCGGAAGGGATGAAACTGTACCGCGAGGAACAGTTCGGGCCGATCATTCCGGTCGCGCCGTTCGACGACGTCGAGACGGCGCTCGACTACGTGACGACGTCGGATCACGGCCAGCAGGTCAGCATCTTCGGCTCCGATCCGGTGCAGATCGGCGCGCTCGTCGATCCGCTCGTGAACCAGGTGTGCCGCGTGAACCTCAACTGCCAGTGCCAGCGCGGGCCCGACGTGTTCCCGTTCGCGGGCCGCAAGGATTCGGCGGAAGGCACGCTGTCGGTGAGCGACGCGCTGCGCGCGTTCTCGATCCGCTCGATGGTCGCGGCGAAGCAGACCGACAGCAGCAAGCAGCTGCTCGATTCGATCGTGTCGGATCACACGTCGAAGTTCATCAACACGGGCTTCATTTTCTGAGTACGGCGGCCGCGCGGCACGGCTCGCTCACTCGCGAGCCGCTTGCGCCGGCCGTGCGCCCGCATGGCCGGCGCAAGCGCTACACGTTCGACACCAGCAGCCGAATCCCCGCCACGCCGAACACGACGGCGAGACACGCTTCCATCGCGCGCCGGCCGCGCACGTACAGCCGACGCGCGCCGTTCATCGAGAACACGAGCGCATAGCCGCCGAACACCAGGCACCCGATCACGAGGCAGCCCGGCACGACGGCGCCGTGCGACGCGCCCGCGCCATTCGACGACAGCGCGACGATCGACACCCACACGAGGATCGCCTTCGGATTGGTCAGGTGCAGCATTGCGCCGCGTACGTAGAAACGCGACAGCCGTTGCTCGCCCGCTGCGTTCAGCGACGTCGCCGCCTTGCCCGACCATGCCGTGCGCCCCGACTTGAATGCCAGCCACATCAGGTACAACCCGCCGAAGATCTTGATCGCGACCAGCAGCTTCGACCACGCCAGCAGCGCGGCCGACACGCCGAGCGCCGCCACCGTCGCCCAGACCATCGACCCTGAAATCACGCCGAGCGCAAACGCGAGCGCCGCCTTGCGGCCCTGGTTCGCGGCGACCGACATGATCGCGAGATTGCTCGGCCCGGGGCTGGCCGTCCCGATGAAATAGGCCGTGTAGGCCAACAGCAGGTTGGCCGAGAAAAAAGCGTGGACGCTCATGTCGAACCTCGCAGGGATGATCAGCGCATTGTTGGCAAACGCGCGCCGTCTGCCCATGGACAATTGGCCGGCAATTCGCTGGGCCAGTTGGACAGGTCGTGCAGCCGGCTCGCCGTGGGCGAATCCGTCTCGGTTTTGAAACACCCGCCACGTTCGCCGCCGGTTTTCGCCGCCGGTGGCGGCCATCCCGCAGCGCCGCCTCCGGCCGGCCGAACGCCCTGACAGGCGCGGGCGGCAGGCGCGCGGCGGCCCGTTTCGTCGGCCCGCCATGGAACGCGCGACGCAATTTATCCCCGCGTTACGTTACATCCGTGAAGCATTTCGCTTCGCCGGACCGCCCCGCGCACCCGACATGCATCGCGCCGCGCAGGTAGATGGCCTCCTCGATCGCCGCCACGATCCAGTACCGGCGGGACTCGCCGCCCGGCATCGCACCGTCGCTCAACATTGCTCAACAATCGTCCCGCTGCGCTGGTACGGAACCTGCATTCCATTCGGGCGAGACAGCCGCGCCGGTCATCGCGCGGACACAAACCCACCCTCGGGCGCGTCCAGCCGATACGCCCGAACGATTCGCGCAAGCAACGAGGCCCTTCATGGATGCGCTGCCCAATTCGTCCGACACGTCGTTCCAGCTCTTTCTCGCGAAACTGCTCGAACAGCCGTTGCCCGACTGGACCGAAAAACAGCAGATGGAACTCGAGATGGCGCGCTCGCTGTCGACCGAAATGGTCCACCTCGCCGAGGACATGCGCGGCCGCACGCCCGATCTCGCACGCTGCCTCGTGCTGCTCCGCTACGCGAAGGTGCTCGACTTCATGCTGACGTCGCTCGCCGCGCACCGCGACATTCATCCGCAGACGCTGCGCACGCTGTTCCGCCTCGCGAACCTGAAAGTCGACGATGCGTATCCGGCCTGAGCCGGCACGACGCAGCGGCTGCCGCGGGCGGCAAGCACGGCCACGGCGGCCATTCCCGATTCGTGCGCACGCCCGATAATCTCGCCGCATGAGCATCAGGAACCGGACATCCCGGCTGGCCGGCGCGCTCGGCGTGTTCGTGAAACGCTACGGGCGCAAGGCTCAAAAGCATCTCGACCCGAACGATCGCCGCTACGATCGCGACGTCGAGCGGGCGATGCGGCGCATGTCGCCCGCCGACCTGTCCGATCTGCTCGCCGGCAATGACGACACCGCAAACGACACCCGGGCCGGTTTCGCCGACACGAGACGCACGCCGTGAACGCCGCCGACTTCGACCGGATCTGGCCGGCCATCTGCGACACCCCGGCCTGGTCGGTGACGAAGGGCCAGGGCAGCTTTCTCACGTTCGAATTCGGGCAGCCCGCGCTGCATGTCAGGGAGCCGCTCGCCGGCTCGCCCGGCCTGTCCGCGGCGTCCCGGGACAGGCTCGCGTCGCGGCACGTGACGGTCGCCGGCAGCGGGCATCTGTGGATCTGCTACTGCCACTGGTCGATCGCGCTCGACGGCCTCGAACTCGCGCACAGCGAATCCCGCTCCGGCGACATCGCCGCCGCCGCGCAACGTCTCGACGGACAGATCCTGCAATCGGTCGCGCCGCACGCCCAGCCGGGTTCGTGGGCGTTCGACTTCGACCTCGGCGGCAAGCTGACGACCTGGCCATACGGCGACGACCCGGCCGACGAACAGTGGCATCTCTACGACCGGCGCTCGGGCAACGTGCTCACCGCCCGCGCGGACGGCACCTGGTCGTATGGCCCGGCGAACGCGCCGCCGGAAAGCGGATCGCCCGGTTCCGGATAGCCACCGCGCGCGCGCCGCCTCCTCTTCCGGCAGCACGCCGGGCTGATGCCGTGCATCAGCGTGACGAGCGGCCCCGCACCGCAAACGGAGGTACAATCGCGCGCCATGAACGCACTTCGCCGCTTCCTGCTCCGGCCAGGCGTCGCGCGACAGCTTCTGTGGGGGTTCCTCCTCGTGACGCTGCTGTCCCGCGCGCTGATGTCGGGCGCCGTGATGCTCGATCCGGACGGTCCGGATGCGGGCTCGGTGGTGCTGTGTTCGGGCCGCGGCCCGCTGATCGTCGACGTGGCCGCGCTGGCGGCCCGTTTCGATGCCGGCGCGCCGATCACGCCGGCCAACGATGCGCTCGCGCTCGCCGATGCGCTCAAGCATGACGCGCACGCCGACAACCCGGCTTCCGCCGGAGGCGGCGACAGCCTGTGCGCATTCGGCGCCGCGCTGTTCACGGCGCTCGCGTCGTTCGTGCTGCTGGTGCTGCTGTTTCCGGGCGCCGTCCCGCGGCGCTTCCGGATTCACGTCGCCCCTCTTCCGTTCGTGCGATCGATCTTCGACGATCGCCCTCCTTCCCGCGCGCCTCCCCTGTTCTGCTGACGGTTCCGCCTCGCGGCCCGCGCGCATCGATATGCACGGGCCTGCACGCCGTTCGTCTCATATGACCTGATTCAAGCGTTCATCCGCCTGCCCGCACCGCGCGGGCGACGCCGTCATGCGCACCGTCCGCGCATGGCGTCGCGCCGCCCGCTCCGTCGCTGCGTGCAGGCGGGCGCAACGCACGTTGACGTCCGCCGGCACGCGCCGGCGTGGCCGCTCAACGAACACGAGGAGCTGACACCATGTCGACCACCGTCGAGCGGGCCCTCTCGCCCGCCCATTCCGCCCACGCGGGTTACCGGACGCTCTGGCGCTGGCACTTCTATGCCGGCCTGTTCGTCATGCCTTTCCTGGTGATCCTCGCGATCACGGGCACGCTGTATTGCTTCCAGCCGCAGATCGAGCCGCTGCTGTATCCGCACCGGCTCGTCGTCGAGCCGCGTGCCACGCCGCGCCTCGATCCCGACGCGCTGCTCGCGAGTGCACGCACCGCAATGCCGGCCGGCGCGACGCCGGTTTCCGTCCAGGTCTCGACCGCGCCGGACCGCAGCGCCGAATACGTGTTCCGGCTGCGCGACGGCAGCCGCGAGAGCGTGTACGTGAACCCGTACGACGGTAGCGTGCTCGGTACGCTGAGCGTCGAGAACCGCTTCATGCAGATCGACCGGATGCTGCATCGCAAGCTGCTGCTCGGCAAGACGGGCGAACTGCTGATGGAGCTCGCCGCGTGCTGGACCTTCGTGATGATCGGCACCGGCATCGCACTGTGGTGGCCGCGCGGCACGGCGCGCGTCGGGCGCGCATTGCGGCCCGACCTGTCGCTGCGCGGCCGGCCGCTGTGGAAAAACCTCCACGCGACGGCCGGCATCTGGCTCGCGGCCGGCACGGTGGCGTTCATCCTGACGGGGCTGCCGTGGTCGGGTTCGTGGGGCAAGAATTTCAAGGCGCTGGCCGCGACCGTGAACCTCGGCGCGCCGGAAGGCGCATGGGGCGGCGCGTCGGTTCGCTCGACGCGCCCGGGTGCCGCCGCGGCGCCCGGGCATGCGCCCGCGCAGGCCGCCGCACCCTCGGGCCATCACCACGAATCCGGCGAGTCGATGCCGGGGATGGTGATGGACGACCTGCCGTTGCCGCAAACACCGTGGGCGGTCGGCAACGTGCCCGTTCCGCATTCGCCGTCGGCGCCGACCCCGGCCCCGCTGCCGCTGGCCCGCGCGATCGCGATCGTCGCGGGCCTCGGCGTGACGAGCGGCTACACGCTCGCGCTGCCGTCCGGCGCGGACGGCGTGTTCACCGCGTCGTACTTCCCCGACGACCCGCAGGCCGAGCGGACGATCTACCTCGACCAGTACAGCGGCGCCGTGTTGAAGGACATCCGCTACGACGACTACGGCGCGGTATCGCGCGCCGTGTCGTACGGCACGTCGCTGCACATGGGCCGCTACTTCGGGCTCGCGAACCAGATCGTCTGCGCTGTGTTGTCGCTCGGGCTGGCCGCGATGGCCGTCACCGGCACCGTGATGTGGTGGAAACGGCGCCCGGCCGGCAAGCTCGGCGCGCCGTCGCGCGAACGCGACACGCCGCCGATGCGCGGCTGGATCGCGGGGCTCGTGCTGCTCGGCATCGTCTTTCCGCTGATGGGCGCGACGATCGTCGCGGTCTGGTTGATCGACCGTCTGCTGTTCGGCCGTGCGGCACGCGCGGCAGCCTGATTCGTCGCGCGCCGTCGCACGCCGCGCGCCGACACGGCAAGCCCGGGCCACGGCGTGGCTCGGGCTGTTCGCGCTCGTGCTCGCGCTGGTCGCGCCGCTGATCTCGCAACTGCGCGCGAGCGCATCCGAATCCGTTGGCGGCCTGCCGGCCGCGCCGATCTGCTCGGCAACCGGCAATACGCTCGTGACGCACGCGGAACCGCATGCGCCCGCCGATCCGCATTTCGAACGCTGCGGTTATTGCGGCCTGCTCGCCGGCCATCCGCCGTTGCAGTACGCGGCGTTCCTGTCCGCCGCCCCGGCCGTGCAGCATGCGCCGCCCGCGCCGCCGATC
>NZ_QMFZ01000023.1:0-143775 GCF_003294055.1 Burkholderia reimsis | reverse complement strand
TGCCGTCGCCCTGCGGCTCGGCGCGCGAACGCACCAGCGCAAGATCCGAGCCCGCCTGCGGTTCGGTCAGGTTCATCGTGCCGGTCCATTCGCCCGAGATCAGCTTCGGCACGTAGCGCTGCTTCTGTTCGTCGGTGCCGGCCGTCAGCAGCGCCTCGATCGCGCCGTCGGTCAGCAGCGGGCACAGCGCGAACGACAGGTTTGCCGCGTTCAGCATCTCGATGCACGGCGTCGCGATCAGCTTCGGCAGCCCCTGGCCGTCGTATTCGGACGGGTGCTGCAGCCCCTGCCAGCCGCCTTCGACGAACTGGCGGAACGCTTCGCCAAAGCCCGGCGTCGCGGTCACGACACCGTCCTTCCAGCTGCTCGGGTTGCGGTCGCCTTCGACGTTCAGCGGTGCCAGCACCTCGCCGCAGAATTTGGCGGACTCGTCGAGCACGGCCTGCGCCGTGTCGTAACCGGCGTCCTCGAAACCCGGCAGTTGCGCAACGGTGTCGATGCCCGCGAGTTCCTTCAGCACGAACAGCATGTCCTTGACGGGGGCGTTATAGCTCATGGTGTGTCTCCCTCTTCTCTCTTCTGTCGATGGCGAAAAAAAGGGGCGCTCGTCGCGCCCCTCTTCTCGTGTGCTTACCGCCTGAGCGTCACACTGCGTCAGCCGAGCTCGTTCACGAGCTCCGGCACGAGCGCGAACAGGTCGCCGACGAGGCCGTAGTCGGCCACGCTGAAGATCGGCGCTTCGGGATCCTTGTTGATCGCGACGATCACCTTCGAATCCTTCATGCCGGCCAGATGCTGGATCGCACCCGAGATGCCCACCGCGATGTACAGCTGCGGTGCGACGATCTTGCCGGTCTGGCCGACCTGGTAGTCGTTCGGCACGTAGCCGGCGTCGACTGCCGCGCGCGACGCGCCGAGCGCCGCCGACAGCTTGTCGGCCAGCGGCTCCAGCACCTTCGTGTAGTTCTCGCCGCTGCCCAGACCGCGGCCGCCCGACACGATGATGCTTGCGCTCGTGAGTTCCGGACGGTCCAGCTTCGTCACCTCACGGCTCACGAACTGCGACTTGCCGGCGTCTGCCGCCGCTTCGATCTTCTCGACCGCTGCGCTGCCGCCTTCCGCTGCAACCGGATCGAAGCCCGTCGCACGCACCGTGATGACCTTGATCGGGTCGCTCGACTGCACCGTCGCGATCGCGTTGCCCGCGTAGATCGGGCGCTCGAACGTGTCGGCACTGTCAACCGCCGTGATGTCCGAAATCTGCGCAACGTCCAGCTTCGCGGCGATACGCGGCGCGATGTTCTTGCCGTACGCAGTCGCCGGCGCGAGGATGTGCGAGTAGTCCTTCGCAATGTTCAGCGCAGTCGCTTCGACGTTTTCCGCGAGGCCCGCTTCGAGCTGCGGCGCGTCGGCCAGCAACACCTTCGACACACCTGCGATCTTCGCTGCGGCATCGGCCGCCGCTTGCGCGTTGTGGCCCGCGACCAGCACGTGAATGTCACCGCCGATCTTCGCTGCCGCCGCCACCGTGTTCAGCGTCGCGGCCTTGATCGACGCGTTGTCGTGTTCTGCAATCACCAGAATCGTCATTTCTTTCCGCTCCCTCTTACAGCACCTTGGCTTCGGTCTTCAGCTTCTCGACCAGCGTCTTCACGTCCGGCACCTTCACGCCGGCTGCGCGCTTCGGCGGCTCGGCCACCTTCAGCGTCTTCAGACGCGGCGCGACGTCCACACCGAGGTCTTCCGGCTTCACGGTTTCCAGCGGCTTCTTCTTCGCCTTCATGATGTTCGGCAGCGTCACGTAGCGCGGCTCGTTCAGGCGCAGGTCGGTCGTCACGACCGCCGGCAACGTCAGCGACAGCGTTTCCGCGCCGCCGTCGACTTCACGTGCGACCGTTGCCTTGCCGTCCGCGATCGTGACCTTCGACGCGAACGTCGCTTGCGGCAGGCCCGCCAGCGCGGCCAGCATCTGGCCCGTCTGGTTCGAATCGTCGTCGATTGCCTGCTTGCCGAGGATCACCAGTTGCGGCTGTTCCTTGTCGACCAGCGCCTTCAGGATCTTCGCGACGGCCAGCGGCTCGACGCTGTCGTTCGATTCGACGAGGATTGCGCGATCCGCGCCGATCGCCAGCGCCGTGCGCAGCGTTTCCTGCGCTTGCGTGACGCCCACCGACACGGCGATCACTTCGGTCGCCACGCCCGCTTCCTTCAGGCGCACCGCTTCTTCAACGGCGATTTCGTCGAACGGGTTCATCGACATCTTCACGTTCGCGATGTCGACGCCCGTGTTGTCCGACTTCACACGGACCTTCACGTTGTAATCGACCACTCTTTTCACTGGCACCAGGATTTTCATGCACACGCTCCAAAGTTACGAATACGACCAGAGGCCATTCTATAGCGAGGCCTCATGACTGCGCGGCCAAGCGGACCCAACCATCATGGTTGTCGAGGATACCGCTTCTTGACGACGCGCCAATGATAGCGAACGATCGTTCTATTTTAAAAGAGAAAAAACCCGGACGCAAAGCCCGGGTTTTCGATCATCGACTCTAATCCCGCCGGGCGTCCCGTGCTCTGCCCGTTACCAGGCGGCAATGACCGCGCCGCCGAACTTGCCTTCGATGAACTGCTTCACGTCGGCCGAATGATAGGCCGCGATCAGTTTCGCGACCCACGGCTTGTTCCGGTCCGCCTCGCGGATCGCGAGGATGTTCGCGTACGGGCCGTTCGGCCCTTCGATCGCGATCGCGTCCTGTTTCGGTTTCAACCCCGCTTCCATCGCGTAGTTGGTATTGATCGCGGCCGCATCGACGTCGCCGAGCGAGCGCGGAATCTGCGCCGCGTCGAGCTCGACGATCTTCAGCTTGCGCGGATTGTCGACGATATCGAGCGGCGTCGCCTTCAGCCCCGCGTCCGCGCGCAGTTTCAGGAGACCCTGCTTTTGCAGCAACAGCAGCGCACGGCCGCCGTTGGTCGGATCGTTCGGGACCGCGACGCGCGCGCCCGGCTTCAGTTCGGTCAGCGACTTCACGCGCTTCGAATAGATGCCCATCGGGAACGTGACGGTATCCGCGACCTTGATCAGCTTGTAGCCGCGATCCTTCACCTGCGCCTGCAGATACGGATCGTGCTGGTAGCTGTTCGCGTCGAGGTCGCCCGACGCGAGCGCCGCGTTCGGCTGCACGTAGTCGGAGAATTCGACGATGCGGATCTCGAGGCCGCTCTTCGCCGCGACCTTCTTCACCGCTTCCATGATCTGCGCGTGCGGCCCGCCCGTCACACCCACCTTGATGGTTTCGGCCTGTGCGTGCGCGCCCGCGAACAGCGCGGCTGCGCCCAGTGCCACCGCGAACTTCAGCATGAAGCGTCGTTGCATCGTCTGTCTCCCCTAACGGATCAATTTCGTCTTATTTGTGGCTCAGCCGGCGGACGAGCCAGTCGCCGAACGACTGCACGATCTGCACGAACACGATCAGGATCGCAACGACCGTCCACATCACTTCCGGCAGATAGCGCTGGTAGCCATAGCGGATCCCGAGATCGCCGAGCCCGCCGCCGCCGATCGCGCCCGCCATCGCCGAATAGCCGACCAGCGACACGAACGTGATCGTCAGGCCCGCGACGACACCCGGCAGCGATTCGGGCAGCAGCACCTTGAAGACGATCTGCGACGTGGTCGCGCCCATCGATTGCGCGGCCTCGATCAGCCCGCGGTCGACTTCGCGCAGCGCCGTCTCGACGAGACGCGCGATGAACGGCGCGGCCGCGAGCGTCAGCGGCACGACCGCCGCGGCCGTGCCGATCGACGAACCCGTGACGAGCCGCGTAAACGGAATCACCGCGACCAGCAGGATGATGAACGGCGTCGAGCGGACGGCATTCACGATGCCGCCGAGCACGCGATTCACCGCGAGGTTCTGCAGCACGCCCTGGCGGTCGGTCAGGTAAAGCAGTACGCCGAGCGGCAAGCCGACGAGCGCGCCGACCGCCCCGGAGATGCCGACCATGATCAGCGTCTCCCAGAACGACTGCACGAACATATCGAACATCTCACTCAACATACGAAAGCTCCTCTACCACCACACCTTGTTCGCGCAGGAACGCGAGCGCCTGCCCGACCTTGCCCGGCTCGCCGCCTGCGAGCACCGCGAGCGAACCGAATGCCTGCCCCTGGATCTCGTCGATCTGGCCGTGCAGGATGTTGAAATCGAGTTCGTACCGACGGATCGTTTCCGACAGGATCGGCTGGTCGACACCCGAGCCCGTAAACGCAAGCCGCAGCAGATGACCGCTGCCGGTCTTCAGCCGCTCGGCCACGCGCGCCTTCAGCGCGGGCGGCAACTCCTGCGCGATCACGTCGCCGATCAGCGCGCGCGTCACCTCGTGATGCGGCTGCAGGAACACGTCGATCACGCGGCCTTCCTCGACCACGCGCCCCGCATCGAGCACCGCGACGCGATCGCACACCTGCTTGATCACTTCCATCTGGTGCGTGATCAGCACGATCGTCAGGCCGAGTTCGCGGTTGATGCGCTTCAGCAGGTCGAGGATCGAGCGCGTGGTCTCGGGATCGAGCGCGGACGTCGCTTCGTCCGACAGCAGCACCTTCGGCTGGCTCGCAAGCGCGCGGGCGATGCCGACGCGCTGCTTCTGCCCGCCGCTGATCTGCGACGGATAGCGATCCTTCTGCGCGGACAGCCCGACGAGGTCGAGCAGCGGCAGCACCGCGGCCTCGATGTCGGCACGGCTTGCGCCGGCCAGCTCGAGCGGCAGCGCGACGTTGTCGAACACCGTGCGCGACGACAGCAGGTTGAAGTGCTGGAAGATCATGCCGATCTCGCGTCGCGCCTCGCGCAGCGCGCCAGCCGACAGCAGCGTGAGATCGAGCCCGCCGACGACGACATTGCCTTCAGTCGGCCGCGTGAGCAGGTTGATGGTGCGCACGAGCGTGCTCTTGCCGGCGCCGCTTCGGCCGATGATGCCGAACACCTCGCCCTGCGGGATCGTCAGGTTGATGTTGCGCAGCGCCTCGACCCAGCCGCCCGGCCCGGGAAATCGCTGCGAAAGATTGCGTAATTCGATCATGTAAACAAAACGGCGGCCGGCTGGCGAGTTGGCCCGCCAGTCGGCCGCCGATGCATCTGGAATAACCGACGATTTTACCGCAAACCCCTCATTCCCCTTAATAATCGATTTCGATCTTTTCATAACCACACGAAATTAGAGGGACGCCGCTGGCGCGCCACGACGATGCCGCGACTATGATCCGGAACACCGACCAACCGACAGGGGACACGCCAGATGACCGCCACCACCACGCCGGCCGCCGCACCTGCCACCGCCGGACCGGCGCCTTCGTCCCCACCCGCGCCGACGATGGGCCGCCTGCGTACCGCCGACGGGCTCGAACTGGCGTCGTACCGCTGGCCGGCTGGCAACGGCACCGAGCCGCCGCGCGCGACGATCGCACTCGTACATGGCCTTGCCGAACACGCGGGTCGCTATGCCGCGCTCGCCGGCCGGCTGAATGCGGCCGGCATCGAGGTGCTCGCGATCGACCTGCGCGGGCACGGCCAGTCACCCGGCAAGCGCGCCTGGGTCGAGCGCTTCGACGGCTACCTGAACGACGCGGATGCGCTGGTCGCCGAAGCCGCACGCGGCAATTCGCCGCTGTTCCTGATGGGGCACAGCATGGGCGGGGCGGTCGCGGCGCTGTACGCGATCGAACGCGCGCCGGCACGCGGCCACGCGCTGAGCGGCCTCGTGCTGTCGAGCCCGGCGCTCGCGCCGGGACGTGACGTGCCGCGCTGGATGCTCGCTGTGAGCCGCGTCATCAGCCGCATATGGCCGACCTTCCCCGCAATCAGGATCGATGCCGCGCTGCTGTCGCGCGATCCGGCCATCGTCGCAGCCAATCGCGCCGATCCGCTCGTCCATCACGGCGCGGTGCCCGCCCGCACCGGCGCGGAGATTCTCGACGCGATGGCACGCATCGAAAGCGGTCGCGGCGGGCTGCGCGTTCCGGTGCTGGTCTATCACGGCACCGAGGACAAGCTGACCGAACCCGACGGCAGCCGTGCGTTCGGTGCGCGCGTCGGCTCGCCCGATCGCACGCTGACGCTGTACGAAGGCGGCTTTCACGAAACGATGAACGATCTCGAACGCGATCGCGTGATCGACGCGCTGATCGCGTGGATTCACGCGCGCGTGCCGGCGCGCTGAGTGCGCCCGGGGCAGGTCACTCGATCGTCAGATGCCGGCCAGTACGCGCAGGTGCGCGACAACGCTGCGCCCGAGCGCGGACAGGTTGTAGCCGCCTTCGAGGCAGCTCACGATGCGCCCCTGCGCATGCCGGCGCGCCACCTCGACGATCTGCGCGGTCAACCATTCGAAGTCGGCTTCGACGAGGCCGAGGTTGCCGATGTCGTCCTCGCGATGCGCATCGAAACCCGCGGACACGAACAGCATCTGCGGCCTGAACGCATCGAGGCGCGGCAGCCAGAACATGTCGACGGCTTCGCGGATCGCCATCCCGTTGCTGCGCGCGGGCATCGGCAGGTTGACCATGTTCGGCGCCTGGTGATCGACGCCCGAGAACGGGTACAGCGGATGCTGGAAGAAACTGCACATCAGCACCCGCTCGTCGTTCGCGAACGCCGCCTCGGTGCCGTTGCCGTGATGCACGTCGAAATCGATGATCGCGACCCGCTCCAGACCGTGTACGTCGAGTGCATGTCGCGCGGCGATCGCGACGTTGTTGAAGAAGCAGAAACCCATCGCGCGCGCAGGCTCCGCATGGTGGCCGGGTGGACGCACGCCACAGAACGCATTCGCATAGCGGCCTTCGATCACCGCGTCGGTCGCCGCGATCGCGGCGCCGGCCGCACGCAGCGCCGCGCGCCACGTATCGCGGTTCATCAGCGTATCGGGATCGATCTCGACGTAGCCGTCGACCGGCGTCATGCTCCGGATGTAGTCGATGTGCGCCTGCGTATGCACCCGGCCCAGCGCCACCTCGCTCGCGAACGGCGCGGTTTCGTGCACGATCAGATCGTCGATGCGGCTCGCGATCAGTTGATCCTGGATCGCCGACAGGCGGGCCGGGCATTCCGGATGCCATTCCCCCATCTCATGCAGCATGCAGTCGGGGTGCGTATAGAAAGCGGTTGCCATAAGCTGTCATCCGCGGCGCACGGTGCGCCGCAGGTCTCCATCAATGATGTCCATCGTCTGCCGCGAATTCGCCGCTAACTTACCACAACGGGGGCCTGCCACGCCCCGGCGCGCCGGATCCGTCGGGTATACTGCGCCGAACCCAATCGCCCTGTCCGCCCGCTTCGACATGAATTCCAGCAAGCCTGCCGCCCTTCTCTCCGCGCTGTTCCGTGTTCGCGCTCCGCTCGTCGCGGCCGCTGCCGTCGCGGCCCTCGGCACCGCGCCCGCCGGCGCGCAGACGCAACCCGCGAAGCCCGCGGGCACGCTCGTCGCACAGGCCCAGCCGCAACAGCCGACGCCGCAAGGCCAGACCTTCGAAGAGGAAATCGTTCCGCAGCGTTACGCGAACAACGCGAAGGTCGACGCGTTCATCGACGAGATGGTCAGCCGCAACGGCTTCGACTCCGCGAGCCTGCATGCGCTGTTCTCGCGCATCAGCTATTCGGCGACAGCGGTCAAGCTCGTGAAACCGGCCCCGTCGCCGACGGTCAAGAACTGGCGCGTCTATCGCTCGCGCTTCATCGAGCCGATCCGCATCAACGCGGGCGTGAAATTCTGGAAGGCGAACCAGGCAACGCTGCAGCGTGCATCCGAGCAATTCGGCGTGCCGCCCGAGGTGATCGTCGGCATCATCGGTGTCGAGACGATCTACGGCCGCTACATGGGCAATTTCCGCGTGCTCGACGCGCTGACGACGCTCACGTTCGACTATCCGGACACGCCGAATCGTGACAGCCGCCAGGCGACGTTCCGCAAGAACCTCGAGGATTTCCTGGTCTGGACCCGCGACAACCAGCTCGACCCGACCACCGTGCTCGGTTCGTATACGGGCGCGATCGGGATTCCACAGTTCCTGCCGAGCAGCATCCGCGAATATGCGGTCGACTTCGACGGCACGGGCCATGTCGACCTGCGCAGCAGTCCTGTCGATGCGATCGGCAGCGTCGCGAACTACCTGAAGCAGCACGGCTGGGAAACCGACCGACCGGTGGTCTGGCAGATCACGCCCGACACGGGCAGCCTGGGGATCGCACAGGCCGCCGCCGACGGCCAGCCCGAACCGCACTGGGCACTGTCGCAACTGCTGCGCGCGGGCATGACGCTGAACGAGCCGACGGTCAACATCACGACCGAAGCCGGCACGCCCGTGACGGTGGTCGACCTGCCGTCGCCGGGCCGCGCGACCGAATACATGCTCGGGCTCAAGAATTTCTACGTGCTGACGCGCTACAACCGCAGCTTCTTCTACGCGCTTACCGTGTACCAGCTTGGCGAGGCCGTCAAGGCGCAGATGGAAGCGAGCGGCGCACTTCAGCCGAGTACCACCGATACACAGTCGCAGTAAGCACCGCCCGCCCAATGAAAAAGCGCCGCACAAGCGGCGCTTTCTTTTCGTACACGCGCGACGCGCATCTGCCCGCGTTCAGGCAGGAAACACGCCCGTGGACAGGTAGCGGTCGCCGCGATCGCAGACGATGAACACAATCGTCGCATTCTCGACCTGACGCGCGATGCGCATCGCGACTTCGCATGCGCCGCCCGACGAAATGCCCGCGAAGATGCCTTCGACGGCCGCGAGGCGGCGCGCCATCGTTTCCGACGCAGCCTGGCTCACGCTCTCGACGCGGTCGACACGGCTGCGATCGAAGATCGTCGGCATATAGGCTTCCGGCCACTTGCGGATGCCCGGAATGCGCGAACCGTCTTCCGGCTGCGCACCGACGATCTCGATCGCCGGATTCTGCTCCTTCAGGTAGCGCGACGTGCCCATGATCGTGCCCGTCGTGCCCATTGCCGACACGAAGTGCGTGACGCGCCCTTCGGTATCGCGCCAGATTTCCGGGCCCGTCGCTTCGTAGTGCGCAACCGGATTGTCGGGGTTCGCGAACTGGTCGAGGATCACGCCCTTGCCTTCGCGTTGCATCTCGTCCGCGAGATCACGTGCCAGCTCCATCCCGCCCTTCACCGGCGTCAGGATGATTTCGGCACCGTAGGCGGCCATGCTCTGGCGGCGCTCGACCGACAGGTCCTCCGGCATGATCAGCACCATCTTGTAGCCGCGGATCGCCGCTGCCATCGCGAGTGCGATACCGGTGTTGCCGCTCGTCGCCTCGATCAGCGTGTCGCCCGGCTTGATGCGCCCGCGCGCCTCGGCCTTGCTGATCATCGACAGCGCCGGACGATCCTTCACGGAACCGGCCGGATTGTTGCCTTCGAGCTTCGCGAGTACCACGTTGTTGCGCGCGCGAATCTCGTCGTCCGGCAAGCGGACCAGTTGGACGAGCGGCGTATTGCCGATCGTGTCTTCGATAGTTTTGTAAGCCATGGATATACCGTGAGTACGAGGCCGATCAATCGATCGATTGTAAACCAGCACCGCTGCTCGCGCCGGCAACCCCATTGCGGCGATGGAATACGCATGCCGTGCAACGCGTGGACGCCCCATGCGCCGTGCCCACGCAAAAAACCCGCGGCATGCCGCGGGAAGCCGTCGCAACGACGGCGACTGAAGGAGCTTGTTGTCGGCTGCGCGCGACGCGTTACTTCTGCGTGGTGGTGCGGGCAGGTGCGGCTGCAGGCTTGCCGGCGGCCGGCTTGCCCGGGGCCGGCTGCGCGGCACCCGTACCGGCCGCACCGATCGTCAGGCCTTCCTGCTGAAGCCGCTCGACGGTATGGCCGCCCATGCCTTTCACGCGTGCGGCGAGATCCTCCGCATTCCTGAACGGGCCGCGTGCGCCGCGTTCGTCGAGAATCGCCTTTGCCCGCGCCGGGCCGATACCCTTGATGCCGACGAGCGCATCCTCGTTGGCGGTGTTGACGTCGACGGCCGCCCAGGCCGAGGCGATCGTGCCGAGCATTGCCGCTGCGGCCAACCATTTCCTGATCATGTGCTGGATCTCCGATGAATACGGCCGGCGGCTGCCGACCGTGAGACCCAGTCTATCGATGCAACGCTTCCGTTTAAACCTGGCCGGATAGCCAACGCACGTAGCGGTCGACGCCTTCCTGCACGGTCAGGAACGGTGCGTCGTAACCGGCCGCACGCAGTTTCGTCTGGTCGGCCTGCGTGAAGCACTGGTACTTGCCGCGCAGCGCATCGGGGAACGGCACGTATTCGATCAGCCCTTGCTCGACCTGCTGCGCGAGCGTCAGCGGCGGCAGGTTGTCGAGCGCGCGCAACGTATTCACGACCGTCGACGCGATATCGTTGAACGGCTGCGCACGGCCGGTCCCGAGGTTGAAGATGCCCGACTTCTCCGGATGATCGAAGAAGAACAGGTTGACCTTCGTCACGTCCTCGATCGACACGAAGTCACGCGTCTGCTCGCCCGGTGCGTAGCCGTTGTACTCGCCGAACAGCTTCACCTTGCCTTCCGCGCGGAACTGGTTGAAGTTGTGGAACGCGACCGATGCCATGCGGCCCTTGTGCGTCTCGCGCGGGCCGTACACGTTGAAGTAGCGGAAGCCCGCGATCTGGCTCTGCGCGGTCGGCAGCACACGACGGATCACCTGGTCGAACAGGAACTTCGAATAGCCGTAGACATTCAGCGGCGCCTCGACGTCGCGCTCCTCGACGAATCGCGTCGAGCCGCCGTAGGTCGCCGCCGACGACGCGTACAGGAACTGCGTGCCCTGTGCGAGGCAGGTGTCGAGCAACGCGCGGCTGTAGCGGAAGTTGTTGTCCATCATGTAGCGGCCGTCGGTTTCCATCGTGTCCGAGCACGCACCTTCGTGGAACACCGCGCGTACCTTGCCGAAATCGCCGCGTGCGAAACGTTCGACGAATTCCGACTTGTCCAGATAGTCGTCGATTTCGCAATCGACGAGATTCCGGAACTTGTCCGCGCGCGTCAGGTTGTCGACCGCGATGATGCGCGTCTCGCCGCGCTCGTTGAGCGCCTTGACGATGTTCGCGCCGATAAAACCGGCTGCGCCGGTGACGATGAGGGTCATGATCGTCCTGCCTGAAAAGTGCGAGCCATGCGTGCGGCGCGCTCATCGCGCCGCCGCATGCGCTCAATGAAACAGTTCGTCGTAGTCCACCGTGGCCGTGCCGAGCTTGCCGACCACGATGCCTGCCGCGCGATTCGCGAGCACGACGGCGTCGACGAGCGGCACGCCTGCGCCGAGCATCGTCGCGACCGTCGCGATCACGGTATCGCCCGCGCCCGACACGTCGAACACCTCGCGCGCGAGCGCCGGCGCGTGCAGTTCGCCGGTGGCGGAAAACAGCGTCATGCCTTCTTCCGAACGCGTGAGCAGCAGCGCGTCGATGTCGAGTTCCGCGCGCAGCTTCGCGACACGTGCGCGCAGATCGTCTTCCGATTTCCACTGCCCGACCACTTCGCGCAATTCCGCGCGATTCGGCGTGATCAGCGACGCACCGCGATAGCGCGCCCAGTCGTCGCCCTTCGGGTCGACGAGGACGGACTTGCCGGCCGCGCGCGCCTTCTCGATCATCGTCGTGACGTGCGTCAGGCCGCCTTTCGCGTAATCCGACATCAGCACGACGTCGTGCTGCGGCAGCAGCGCATCGAAGCGCGCGAGCCCCGCGAGCAGCACCTCGTGCGTCGGCATGGCCTCGAAGTCGACGCGCAGCAGTTGCTGCTGGCGCGCGAGCACACGCAGCTTGATCGTGGTCGGCAGCGCCGGGTCGCGTTCGAGATGCGGCGTCACGCCGCTGCTGCCGAGCAGTTCGACGATGCGCTCGCCGGGTTCGTCGCACCCGACGACGCACAGCAACCCGGCCTGGCCGCCGAGCGTCACGGCGTTGCGTGCGACGTTGGCCGCACCGCCGAGCCGCTCTTCCTGGCGCTGCACGTGCACGACCGGCACGGGCGCCTCGGGCGAAATGCGATCGACGTTGCCGAACCAGTAACGGTCGAGCATCACGTCGCCGACGACAAGCACGCGCGAGCGCGCGAGTTGCGCACGCGGTACCGGAACGACCTCGCGGAGAGTATTCATCGTGTGATCAGCCACGGGAGGACGACTGGGGATCGACATACGGCCGGCCGATCGCGTAGTAGTCGATGCCCAGTTCGGCCATCGCATCCGGCTCGTACAGGTTGCGCCCGTCGAAGATCACCGGCGCCTTCAGTTCAGCCTTCAGGCGCGTGAAATCGGGGCTCCGGAATTCCTTCCACTCGGTCACGATCACGAGCGCGTCCGCGCCTGTCACGGCGATGTCCTGCGTGTCGACGAGATGGAGCCGCGCCAGCGCGCCAGGATCGGTATCGAAGTCGAGCGCAAACACGCGCCGCGCCTCGTCGATCGCGACCGGATCGTACGCACGCACGGTCGCGCCGCGTTCGAGCAGCGCGGCGATCAGGCGGCGGCTCGGCGCCTCGCGCATGTCATCGGTGTTCGGCTTGAACGCCAGGCCCCAGACCGCGAACTCGCGGCCGGTCAGGTCGGCACCGAAGCGCTGCTCGATCTTGCCGATCAGCACGTCCTTCTGCGCATGGTTGGCCGCCTCGACGGCTTCCAGGATGCGCAACGGCTGGCCGTTCTCGCCGGCCGTGCGAATCAGCGCCTGGACGTCCTTCGGGAAGCACGAGCCGCCGTAGCCGACGCCGGCGTACAGGAAGTGATAGCCGATGCGCGGATCGGAGCCGATCCCGCGGCGCACGGCCTCGATGTCGGCGCCGACCTTGTCGGCGAGATTCGACATCTCGTTCATGAACGAGATACGCGTTGCAAGCATCGCATTCGCCGCATATTTCGCGAATTCCGCCGAACGCACGTCCATGTAGATCGTGCGCTCATGGTTGCGGTTGAACGGCGCGTAAAGCTTCTTCATCTTCTCGCGCGCGATCGTGCCCGTCTCGTCGTCGTCGACGCCGATGATGATCCGGTCCGGACGCATGAAGTCCTCGACCGCGGCGCCTTCCTTCAGGAACTCCGGGTTCGACACGACCGAGAAGCGATGTGCGACGCTGCCCGCCAGCCCGCGGGCGGCAAGCGCTTCGTCGACCACGCCGCGCACGCGCTGTGCAGTACCGACCGGCACGGTCGACTTGTCGACGATCACCTTGAAGCCCGTCATGTGGCGGCCGATGTTGCGCGCGGCTTCGAGCACGTACTGCAGGTCGGCCGAGCCGTCCTCGTCGGGCGGCGTGCCGACGGCGATGAACTGGATCTCGCCGTGCGCGACGCTTGCCTCGATGTCGGTCGAGAAGCGCAAGCGCCCCGCCGCGCGGTTGCGCGCGATGATGTCCAGCAGCCCAGGTTCGTGAATCGGCATCCCGCCGTTGTTCAGGATGTCGATCTTGCGCGGATCGACGTCGAGGCAGAAGACGTCGTGGCCGATCTCCGCCAGGCAGGCGCCCGTGACGAGACCGACATAGCCGGTGCCGATGATGGTGATTTTCATAGATGTTCCGGTACTTCCCGGTAATTGACTAACTTGGCCGCCGGGACGAACCCGGCGGCAACCGCAGTGCGTTGGCTCCGCGTGCCGGGATCAGCCCGGCATCGCAGGATCGACGCGACGCGGCGCATAGGTTTCCCAGCCGCTGCAGCCCGGACACTGCCAGTAGAAATTGCGCGCCCGGAAACCGCAATTCTGGCACGTATACCGTGGCAAATTCTTGGTGCGCTGCTTGATCAGCGCACGCATCATTTCAAGTTCCTTACGGCGCGGTTCGTCGGCCGCCGCGATCTGCGCATCGAGCAGGTGCAGCATCCCCGACAGGTTCGGCGACTTCTCCATCTGCGTGCGCGCGAGCGTGTGCGCCGCGTCCTGGCCGCGCAAGCCCGCGATGTGCTGGTATGCGATGTCGAGCAGGTCGTTCGACGGATAGCGGTCGACATAGCCCATCAGCAGCTCGGCGCCTTCGGCGTTCTTGCCGAGCGCGACGTACGCCTTCATCAGCTTGTCGGCGACGAGCGGCAGGTACGCCGGATTCTGTGCTTCGACGCGCTTCCAGTGCTCGATCGCGGCCGCATGGTTGCCCTCGGCCGCCGCGGCGTCGCCGGAGAGGATCGTCGCGCGAACGTTCTGCGGGTTCACGGTCAACGCGAGGCGCAACTGTTCGGCAGCCGCTGCCGCGTTCTTGCGCTGCAGCGCGTCCTGCGCAAGTTCGCAGTGAAACTGCGCAATTTCGACGCCGAGCGGTTTGTCGCTCATCGACTCGATGCGCTTCGCCGTATCGATCGACTTGTTCCAGTCCTTCTCGATCTCGTAGATCGTCAGCAGCGCCCGCTGCGCGCCGAGCGCGTAATCGCCGTCGGCGAGTTTGTGGAACGCCTCCTCGGCGCGATCGAGCAGGCCGGCCTTCAGGAAGTCCTGGCCGAGTTCGTACAGTGCGTGGTCGCGCTCGTTGACCGGCAGGTCCGTGCGGCTCAGCAGGTTCTGGTGCACGCGGATCGCGCGGTCGGTTTCGCCGCGGCGGCGAAACAGGTTGCCGAGTGCGAAGTGCAGCTCGACCGTCTCGGGATCCAGCTTGGCGACCTCGATGAACGCGTCGATCGCCTTGTCGGGTTGTTCGTTCAACAGAAAATTCAGGCCGCGGAAATACGAGCGCGGCAGGTTGGCACTCTCCGACAGGAGATTCTTAAGGTCATAGCGTGACGCCGCCCAACCGAGCGCAAACGCGACCGGAATCGCGAGCAACCACCAGAAATCCAGATCCATGCGAAATATCGAAGCAGAGACGAAAACCGCGCGATGATCGCGCGGCGTCCGTGTTAAATGACGGGCGGCATCGGCGGCTGGTCGATGACGGCCGGCGTTTCGCGCGCCGCGCGCAGATCGCGCTTCAGGCGCCCGTTCTCGAGACGCAGGCGGAAGATCGAAGGCAGCGCGGACAGCAAGCCAGCCAGCAGCCCCACGGCGAAGAACGCGAGGCCGATCAGGATCAGCGGCGCCTGCCATGAATAGCCGGCCACGAAATTCAGCGTCGCAGTTTGCGTATTGGCCAGCGCAAGCACCAGCAGCAGTACGAACACCAATACCCGGATCAGCCAGACGATAAACTTCATGAAGCCCTCTCTTTGTTGAGGTTTGCCGCGGCGCGCGACTCCCCTTCGTCGCGCCGAATCGACCCGTATTGTAAAGGAAGCGTTTCCGCGGCTGCGCACATCCTGCTCGCACCCGTTGCGTCGCATTCGCCGGAAATGAAAAAAGCGCCCGCTAGGGGCGCTTTTCTTTTCAGCCTTCGCCGGATGGGTTCCGGGCAATCCGGGTGACGCTCAACGCTCGTCGTCCGGATCGTCAGCCTTCAGCGGTTCACCGGCGCGGCCGTCGACGCGTTCCCGCAATTCCTTGCCAGGCTTGAAGTGCGGCACGAACTTCTCGGGCACCTGCACTTTCTCCCCTGACTTCGGGTTGCGTCCGACGCGCGCCGGGCGACGGTTGAGGCCAAAGCTGCCGAAACCCCGAATTTCGATGCGATGCCCTTTCGCCAGAGCGTCAGACATCGCATCGAGCATCGTTTTCACCGCGAAATCCGCATCCTTGAGGACAAGTTGCGGAAATCGC
The DNA here is from genome assembly GCF_003294055.1 of Burkholderia reimsis. Lineage (NCBI taxonomy): Bacteria > Pseudomonadati > Pseudomonadota > Betaproteobacteria > Burkholderiales > Burkholderiaceae > Burkholderia > Burkholderia reimsis. The sequence goes on along the minus strand of NZ_QMFZ01000023.1, from coordinate 128,072 downwards.
GATGCCAGCTGCGCGACCAACTCGGATTTGGTCATACTTCAGCAGACCTCGTGAGGCTTACTGGTTCTGGCCGTCGAGCTTCGCCTTCAGCAGCGCGCCGAGGTTGGTCGTACCGGTCGCAGCAGCGCTGGTGTCCGACTGCAGGCCGCGGATCGCTTCCTGTTGTTCAGCCGAATCCTTCGCCTTGATCGACAGGTTGATGCCGCGCGACTTGCGATCGATGTTGATCACCATCGCGTTGACCTTGTCGCCTTCCTTCAGCACGTTGCGTGCGTCTTCGACGCGATCCTGCGAGATTTCCGACGCACGCAGGTAGCCTTCGATGTCGCCCGTCAGCGTGACGACCGCACCCTTCGCATCGACCGTCTTCACGACGCCGTCGACGATCGAGCCCTTGTCGTTCATTGCAACGTAGTTGCTGAACGGGTCGCCTTCGAGCTGCTTGATGCCGAGCGAAATACGCTCCTTCTCGACGTCGATACCGAGCACGATCGCCTCGACTTCGTCGCCCTTCTTGTACTTGCGAACGGCTTCTTCGCCGGCTTCGCTCCACGACAGGTCCGACAGGTGGACCAGGCCGTCGATGCCGCCCGGCAGACCGATGAACACGCCGAAGTCGGTGATCGACTTGATTGCGCCCGTGATCTTGTCGCCCTTCTTGAAGTTGCGGCTGAAGTCATCCCACGGATTCGGCTTGCACTGCTTCATGCCGAGGCTGATACGACGGCGGTCTTCGTCGATCTCGAGGACCATGACTTCGACTTCGTCGCCCAGCTGGACAACCTTCGACGGAGCAACGTTCTTGTTGGTCCAGTCCATTTCCGACACGTGGACGAGGCCTTCGATGCCCGATTCCACTTCGACGAATGCGCCGTAGTCGGTGATGTTCGTGACCTTGCCGAACAGGCGCGTGCCCGACGGGTAACGGCGCGAGATGCCTTCCCACGGATCGTCGCCCAGTTGCTTGATGCCCAGCGAGACGCGGTTCTTCTCTTGGTCGAACTTGAGGATCTTCGCGGTGACTTCCTGGCCAACCGACAGGACTTCGCTCGGGTGACGCACACGACGCCATGCGATGTCGGTGATGTGCAGCAGGCCGTCGATGCCGCCGAGGTCGACGAACGCGCCGTAGTCGGTGATGTTCTTGACCACGCCGTTGACGATCGCGCCTTCCTTCAGCGTCTCGAGCAGCTTCGCGCGCTCTTCGCCTTGGGTTGCTTCGATCACTGCACGACGCGACAGCACGACGTTGTTACGCTTGCGATCGAGCTTGATCACGCGGAACTCGAGCGTCTTGCCTTCGTACGGGGTCGTGTCCTTGACCGGACGCGTGTCGACCAGCGAACCCGGCAGGAACGCACGGATGCCGTTGACCATCACGGTCATGCCGCCCTTCACCTTGCCGGTGATCGTGCCGGTGACGAGTTCGTTGTTGTCGAGAGCCTTTTCCAGCGACAGCCACGATGCAAGGCGCTTCGCCTTGTCGCGCGACAGGATCGTGTCGCCGTAGCCGTTTTCGAGTGCGTCGATCGCGACGGACACGAAATCGCCCGACTGCACCTCAACCTCGCCCTGATCGTTCAGGAATTCCTCGATCGGAATGTAAGCCTCGGACTTCAGGCCTGCATTGACGACCACGAAGTTGTGGTCGACGCGCACGACTTCGGCGGAAATCACTTCGCCGGCGCGCATGTCTTGGCGGGTCAGCGACTCTTCGAACAGAGCCGCGAAAGATTCAGTATTCGGGGTGGAGGTTTGCAGGTCGGACATAAAAATCTGATTGTGCATGGATCGCTGTGCCACGCCGGCCGGAATGGCAGGCTGAAAGGGCCAGATCGATGACCACACGGGGTTAAGGGTTCGAAACACGCTCCGCGCTTGCGACGCGGAACACCTACTGCTACCCGCCTTCTCAGGCGGGCTGGCCGAGCGCCCGGTACCACTGCAGCACCTGGTCGACAGCTTCATCGACCGAAAGCGCCGACGTATCGAGCAGCTTGGCATCTGCCGCAGGCTTCAGCGGCGCGGCCGCGCGATTGCTGTCGCGCGCATCACGTTCACGAAGATCCCGGAGCAAGTCATCTATATTAGCAGAAAAACCTTTTTGCATCAATTGCTTATGCCGCCTGGTCGCACGCGCCTCGGCGCTGGCCGTCAGGAACACCTTCAACACGGCGTCCGGGAAGATCACGGTGCCCATGTCGCGCCCGTCTGCAACGAGGCCCGGCGTCTTGCGGAACGCGCGCTGACGCGCGACGAGCGCGGTGCGCACCGGCCCATGCACGGCAATCGCCGATGCGCGGTTGCCGACCGCTTCGGCACGGATGTCGTTCGACACATCGACACCGTCGAGTTGCGCGCAGCCCTCCCGGAACGTGATGTGGAGATCGTCGATCAGCTTCACCAGCGCGTCGATGTCCTCTGCCGCGATGCCGTAGCGCACGCTCGCGAGCGCGGCGAGGCGGTACAGCGCGCCGCTGTCGAGCAGGTGGAAGCCGAGATGCGCGGCGACGAGCGCGGCGACGGTGCCCTTGCCGGAAGCAGTGGGACCGTCGATCGTGATGACGGGAGTCGGGTGAAAGGGTCGGGTCGATTTCATCGGAACAGTCGGGTCAGGCTTTGGCGAGCGCGGCGAAGCGGTCGAAATAGTCGGGGAACGTCTTGCCGACGCACTTCGGATCGTTGATCCGCACGGGCACACCGCCCAGGCTGACGAGCGAGAAGCACATCGCCATCCGGTGATCGTCGTACGTGTCGATCGCCGCGTTCGGCGTGAGCTTTTCCGGCGGCGTGACGACGAGATAGTCAGGACCTTCCTCGACAATCGCGCCGACCTTGCGCAGTTCGGTCGCCATCGCCGCGATGCGGTCGGTTTCCTTCACACGCCAGCTTGCGATGTTGCGCAACGTGCTCGGGCCGTCGGCGAACAGCGCCGCGACCGCGATCGTCATCGCCGCATCGGGAATCAGGTTGAAATCCATGTCGATCGGCTCGAGCTTGCCGTGGTCGTGGCCGATGCCGCGCACTTCGATCCAGTCGTCGCCCATCGTCACGTTCGCGCCCATCTGCATCAGCGCGTTCGCGAAGCCGACGTCGCCCTGGATGCTCGCGCGCCCCACGCCCTCGACACGCAGCGGCCCGCCGCCGAGCGCGCCGGCCGCGAGAAAATACGACGCCGACGATGCGTCGCCCTCGACCATGATCTGCCCCGGCGATTTGTAGCGAACCCCGGCCGGCACGACGAAGCGCTGCCAGCCGTCGCGTTCGACGGTCACGCCGAAGCGCTCCATCAGCCGGATCGTGATGTCGATGTACGGCTTCGAGATCAGCTCGCCGTCGATCTCGACGACGATCCGGCCGTCCTTCGCCTTCACGAGCGGCAGCGTCATCAGGAGCGCCGTGAGGAACTGGCTCGACACGTCGCCGCGCACGCGGATCGGCGCATCGACCGAGATCGTCGCAGGCTTGATCCGCAGCGGCGGGAAGCCTTCGTTCAGCTCGTAGTCGATCTGCGCGCCGATCTGGCGCAGGCCGTCGACGAGATCGCCGATCGGTCGCTCGTGCATGCGCGGCACGCCGTGCACGCGATAGTCGCCGCCGTTCACCGCGAGCGCGGCGGTCAGCGGCCGCACGGCCGTGCCCGCGTTGCCGAGGAACAGGTCGGCCGTCTTCGCGGTGAATGCGCCGCGCGTGCCCGTGACGACACAGGTGTCGCCGTCGCGCGCGAGCTTCACGCCGAGCTTGCCGAGTGCGTCGAGCATCACGCGCGTGTCGTCGGAGTCGAGCAGGTTGGTGATCGTCGTTTCGCCTTCGGCCAGCGCCGCGAGCAGCAGCACGCGGTTCGAAATGCTCTTCGAGCCGGGCAGATGCACGGTGCCCGATGCGCTGGAGTACGGGCCGAGATCGAGATAGTCCATGGGAATCGTCCTGTTATTTCTTGACCGGTTCGGCAGCGGGCGCGCCGCCGCGCTCCTGCCATGCCTTGCGCGCAGCGCGCGAACGCGTGAACACGGCTTCGAGCGCCGCGCCGTCGCCGGCGTCGATCGCCGCACGCAGCCGCGTGAGCACGCGCGTATAGCCGTCGAGCTCGTCGAGCAGCGCCGCGCGATTCGCGACGCACACGTCGCGCCACATCTCCGGGTTCGACGCCGCGATGCGCGTGAAATCGCGGAAACCGCCCGCCGCGTACGAGAATTTGAGTTCCGCGTCGGCCTCGCCAAGAATCTGCTCGACGAGCGCGAACGACAGCACGTGCGGCAAATGGCTGATCGACGCAAACACGCGATCGTGCTGCTCCGTGCTCATCGTGCGCACGTCGGCGCCGGTCGCGCGCCACATCGCGTCGATCCGCGCGACGGATTCGGGCGCATTCTCCGGCAGCGGGCACAGCACCACGTTGCGGCCGACGTACAGATCCGGCAACGCGGCCTCGACGCCGCTCGACTCGCGACCGGCAATCGGATGCCCCGGCACGAACTGCGCGATGCGTGCGCCGAGCGCGTCGCGCGCGGCCGCGACGACATCGGACTTGGTGCTGCCGGCATCGGTGACGATCGTCGCCTCTTCAAGCCACGGCGCGATGCGCGTAAGCAACGGGCCCGTTTGCGCAACGGGTGCCGCCAGCAGCACGAGATCGGCGCCGGCCAGCGCATCGCGCAATTGCGCGTCATCGTCGAGTGCCGCCGCGCGATCGATCACGCCGAGCGCGAGCGCGCGCTCGACCGACGCACGCGAACGGCCCACGCCGACGACCTCGCCCGCACCGCCCGGCGCGCGTTCGCGCAGCGCGCGGGCCAGCGATCCGCCGATCAGGCCGACGCCGAAAATGACCAGTTTGTTGAATGCAAAGCCTGACACGACAAGAGCCAAGTTACGCGCGCGGAACGACGCCCCGCATGCGGAATTCCAGATTCCGGGCAACGGGCCCGCACCCGGCGCAACCTGCGCCGGACGCGGGCCGAACCCGCCTTCGGCAGCGCCGACCGGCCTGCCCTGCCCGCCTCGCCGCAACGCCTGCCCGGGCAGGCGACGGGCCGCCGCGTTTCAGCGTGCGCGCGGATACGAACCGAGTATCTTCAGGAACGCGGCCTTCTGGCCGAGTTCCGCGAGCGCGGCCGCTACCGCCGCATCGTCCCGGTGCCCTTCGATATCGATGTAGAAGTAGTACTCCCACGTGCCGACGCGCGCCGGGCGCGACTCGAAGCGCGTCATCGACACGCCGTGCCGCGCGAGCGGCTCGAGCAGCTTGAACACGGCGCCCGGCTCGTTCTTCACCGACACGATCAGCGACGTCTGGTCGTGACCGCTTTGCCCGGCCGGCTGCTTGCCGACGATGACGAAGCGCGTGCGGTTGTGCGGATCGTCCTGGATCAGCGAGAACGCGATCTGCAATCCGTAGTGCGCGGCCGCACGGTCGCCCGCGATCGCCGCGACGGTCGGATCGGCCGCCGCGAGACGCGCGGCCTCCGCATTGCTCGCCACGGCCTGCCGCTCGAGCTGCGGCGCATTCGCCGCGAGCCACTGCTGGCATTGCGCAAGCGCCTGCGCATGCGCGCAGACGCGCTTCACGCCGTCGAGCGTGCCGCCCTGCGTCAGCAGGTTGTGATGGATCGGCAGCGCGAGCTCACCGCTGATCAGCAGTTGCGTCTGCAGCAGCAGGTCGAGCGTGCGCGAAACGGCGCCTTCGGTCGAATTCTCGACCGGCGCGATGCCGTATGCAGCAGCCCCGGCCTCGACCGAGCGGAATACTTCGTCGATCGACGGGCACGGCAGCCCTTCGATCGACTGGCCGAAATACTCGAGCATCGCCTGCTCGCTGTACGTGCCGACCGGCCCGAGGAACGCGACGTGGATCGTCTGCTCGAGCGCGCGGCTCGCGGCCATGATCTCGCGCCAGATGGCGCTGATGTGCTCGCTCGCGAGCGGCCCCGCGCTCATGTCCTGCAACCGCGCGATCACCTGCAGCTCGCGCTCCGGCCGGAACACCGGCGCGTTGAAATGCTTCTTGACCTCGCCCACCTCCAGCGCCACCGCGGCGCGCTGGTTCAGGAGCGCGATCAGCTGCGCATCGATCGCGTCGATGCGATCGCGCAGCGGTTTCAGGCGGGAATTCAGTTCGTCGTCCATGCGTTTTGCCGTGCTGTTTGAACAGCGCCGCCGTCAGGCGCCGCGCTGCTCGAAGTCCTTCATGTACTCGACGAGCGCTTTCACGCCCTCGAGCGGCACCGCGTTGTAGATCGACGCCCGCATGCCACCGACGGACTTGTGGCCCTTCAGCTGCAGCAGCCCGCGCGCCTTTGCGCCGGCAAGGAAGTCTTCGTTGCGCGTTTCGTCGGCCAGGAAAAACGGCACGTTCATTCGCGAACGTGCTGCCGGCTCGACCTTGTTCAGATAGAAACTGCTCGCATCGATCGTGTCGTAGAGCAGCTTCGCCTTTTCGATATTGCGGGCCTCGATCGCTTCGAGACCGCCCTGCCGCTTCAGCCACTGGAATACCAGACCCGCGATGTAGATCGCGTAGGTGGGCGGCGTGTTGTACAGCGAGTTGTTCGCGGCAATGGTCTTCCATTCGAACGCGGACGGGCAGATCGACAGCGAGCGGTCGAGCAGGTCCTCGCGCACGATCACGAGCGTCACACCGGCCATCCCGATGTTCTTCTGCGCACCGCCGAACAGCACACCGTACTTCGCGACGTCCATCGGACGCGACAGGATATGCGACGAGACATCCGCGACCAGCGGCACGTCGCCGAGATCGGGAATCTCGAACGTCTCGACGCCGTCGATCGTTTCGTTGGTGCACAGATGCACGTAGGCCGGATCGTCCGACAGCTGCCATTCGGCGCGCGCGGGCGCACGCGTGAAGCCGTCTTCCGTCTTGCCGGTTGCGGCGAGATGCGGCGTGCCGTATTTCTTCGCTTCGCTGAACGATTTCTGCGACCACGAGCCCGTCACGACGAAGTCGGCCGTCTTGCGCGAGCCGAGCAGGTTCATCGGCACGATCGCGTTTTCGGCGATACCGCCGCCCTGCAGGAACAGGATCCGATGGCTTGCCGGCACGCCGAGCAGGTCGCGCAGGTCGGTCAGCGCGGCCTCGTGGATCGACATGAACTCCTTGCCGCGATGGCTCATCTCCATCACGCTCATACCGCTGCCGTGCCAGTCGAGCATTTCGTCGGCGGCTTGCCGCAGCACTTCCTCGGGCATCGCCGCAGGGCCGGCGGAGAAATTAAAGACGCGCATCGTGAAAACCTCGGAGGGACGCGACCGGCTCGCCGCCGGCAGAACGCGCCAGAAAAGAAATGGCCGCTTGCGCTCGCGCGCAAACGGCCATTATCGCACTGTCGTCAGGCTCCCGCCAAACCCGGCCGAACGGCCGGTAGCGTGCCCGGACGGCTTTACTTGCCCGGCTTGACTGCTGCGACTTCCTTGTCAGCCTGCGTACGCGTTGCCTGGATCGCTTGCGGCATGTACTTCTGCATCAGGCCGTTGACCACGTCGCGACCGACCTGATCCTGAACCTGGATGAACTTGCGGCCCGTCGGGCTCTTGTAGAACGTCGTCAGATCCTTGATCTCCGACGTGCTGTAGTACTTCGCGTAGGCGTCGTACTGAGCCGACATCGCGTCGTTCTGGAACTGTTGCGTACCGAACACCTTGCCTGCGCCGTCGACCAGCTTCGGCACCGCGTTCTTTTGCAGCGTCGGAACGGCAGCCTGCTTCTGCTTGTCGTTCAGCGTCTTGTTTTCCGACAGCGCGTCCGACAGGATTGCCGGCACGAGTTGCTTGGCCTGCATTTCGGCGCTGTTGCCGATTGCCGACACGAGCTTCGGCGCGTCGATCGCGTCGAGCAGATCCTTGATCGCAGCCTTCTTGTCGGCGTCGATCGGCGCAGCTGCCGCGGCAGGCGCCGGTGCGGAATTCGACAGCGCTTGCGCCATCGCGAACGTCGGCACCAGTGCAGCCAGCAGGACCAGTTGCTTGAATTGCTTTTGCATCATCACTCCCTTTTGGAAATATGAATGGTTGCTCGCCGGCCGCGGCGCTTCACGCCCGCGGCGGCCAGAGTCTCATCCGTTCTTCAGGCTTCGCCGTCCGACGCCTCGTCGGCCTCGCCATCGCCCTCTTCAGCCTCCGCGATCTGCTGCAGGCCGGAGAGCTTGGTACCCTCATCGAGACTAATGAGTGTAACACCTTGCGTGGCACGCCCCATCTCGCGAATCTCCGAGACACGGGTGCGAATCAACACGCCGGCCGTCGTGATCAGCATGATCTGATCCTCGGCGTCGACGAGCGTCGCAGCCACGACCTTGCCGTTACGCTCCGACGTCTGGATCGCGATCATACCCTTCGTGCCGCGGCCGTGACGCGTGTACTCGGTGATCGGCGTGCGCTTGCCGTAGCCGTTCTCGGTCGCGGTGAGCACGGTCTGCTCTTCGCTGCCCGCGACCAGCATCGCGATGACCTGCTGCCCGTCCTCGAGCTGCATGCCGCGCACGCCTCGCGCCTCGCGCCCCATCGGACGCACGTCGTTCTCGTCGAAGCGCACGGCCTTGCCGGAATCGGAGAACAGCATCACGTCGTGCGCACCGTCGGTGATCGACGCGCCGATCAGGAAGTCGCCCTCGTCGAGGCCGACCGCGATGATGCCCTTCTTCATCGGACGGCTGAATGCCTCGAGCGGCGTCTTCTTCACGGTGCCGAGCGACGTCGCCATGAAGATGAACTTGTCGGCCGAGAACTCCTTGACCGGCAGCACGACGTTGATCTTCTCGCCTTCCTGCAGCGGGAACATGTTGACGATCGGGCGGCCGCGCGAGTTGCGCGAACCCTGCGGCACTTCATAGACCTTGACCCAGTACACGCGGCCGCGGTTCGAGAAGCACAGGATGTAGTCGTGCGTGTTCGCGATGAACAGCGTCTCGATCCAGTCGTCTTCCTTCATCTGCGTCGCCTGCTTGCCGCGGCCGCCGCGCTTCTGCGCGCGGTACTCGGACAGCGGCTGCGACTTCACGTAGCCCGCGTGCGACATCGTGACGACCATGTCCTGCGGCGTGATCAGATCCTCGGTGTTCAGCTCGGTCGCGTTCAGCTCGATCTTCGAGCGGCGCGCGTCGCCGAATTCGGCCTTCACCGAGGTCAGCTCCTCGCCGATCATCGTCGTGATTCGCTCGGGGCGTGCGAGGATGTCCAGCAGGTCGGCGATCTGCGCCATCACTTCGCGATATTCGCCGATGATCTTGTCCTGCTCGAGGCCGGTCAGGCGCTGCAGGCGCATCTGCAGGATTTCCTGGGCCTGCGTGTCGGACAGGCGGTACAGCCCGTCGCTCTGCATGCCGAACGCCGGGTTCAAGCCTTCCGGGCGGTACGCGGAGCGGCCGCCGGCCGCCGCGTTCTCGCTCTCGGCGCGCGTGAGCATCTCGCGCACGAGCGACGAATCCCACGGCTTCGCCATCAACTCCGCTTTCGCGATCGGCGGCGTCGGCGCTGCCTTGATGATCGCGATGAACTCGTCGATGTTGGCGAGCGCGACCGCGAGACCTTCGAGCACATGGCCACGTTCACGGGCCTTGCGCAGTTCGTAGATCGTGCGGCGCGTCAGCACTTCGCGTCGGTGCGACAGGAAGCACTGCAGGATTTCCTTCAGGTTCAGCAGCTTCGGCTGGCCGTCGACCAGCGCGACCATGTTCATGCCGAACGTATCCTGGAGCTGCGTCGCCTTGTACAGGTTGTTCAGCACCACTTCCGGCACTTCGCCGCGCTTGAGCTCGATCACGACGCGCATGCCGCTCTTGTCGGACTCGTCGCGGATGTCGGAGATGCCTTCGAGCTTCTTCTCGTTGACGAGCTCGGCGATCCGCTCGAGCAGCGAGCGTTTGTTCACCTGGTACGGCAGCTCGTCGACGATGATCGCCATCCGCTGGCCGCGGTCGATCTCCTCGAAGTGCGTGGCCGCGCGCATCACGACGCGACCGCGCCCGGTGCGGTAGCCGTCGCGCACGCCGGCGACGCCGTAGATGATGCCGGCCGTCGGGAAATCCGGCGCCGGGATGATCTCGATCAGCTCGTCGATCGTCGCTTCCGGGTTACCCAGCAGGTGCTGGCACGCGTCGACGACTTCGTTCAGGTTGTGCGGCGGGATGTTGGTCGCCATGCCGACCGCGATGCCAGACGAGCCGTTGATCAGCAGGTTCGGGATGCGCGAAGGCAGGACCGACGGCTGCATTTCGTTGCCGTCGTAGTTCGGCTCGAAATCGACCGTTTCCTTGTCGATGTCGGCGAGCAGCTCGTGACCGATCTTCGCCATGCGAATTTCGGTGTAACGCATCGCCGCGGCATTGTCGCCGTCGATCGAGCCGAAGTTGCCCTGCCCGTCGATCAGCATGTAACGCAGCGAGAAGTCCTGCGCCATCCGCACGATCGTGTCGTACACCGCGGTGTCGCCGTGAGGATGGTACTTACCGATCACGTCACCGACGATACGCGCCGACTTCTTGTACGCGCGGTTCCAGTCGTTGTTCAGTTCGTGCATCGCGAACAATACGCGCCGGTGCACGGGCTTCAGGCCATCGCGGACATCCGGGAGGGCACGTCCGACGATCACGCTCATCGCGTAATCGAGATACGAACGGCGCATTTCCTCCTCTAGGGAGGTGGGCAGGGTCTCTTTGGCGAATTGATCCATGTATCCGTATCGTTTCGGAGCGAAGACGGCGAACGCCTTTCGCGTGGGCGCTGCATGCGCAACGCAACGCGAGATTCTAACATGCGCCCATCAGCCGCCAATTCGCCGCCCCCTCTATATATAAATAGCGAAAATCGCGGCCACGTCGATTCGACCGAAATCGCGCGCGACTCGACGCCGCAGGCGATCCCTTCACACTTGTTTCACGCGCACGAGTAAACAACCACGCACATTCGCGCAATTTCGCCGACACACTCTTGACAATCTCTGAAAGTTGCGGCAGGCCGGTGTTGCGCATGCACCACAAAGTTGAAGCGATCTTAGGGTGGGGAGGATTTTTTTTCGTAGGAAGGGAACGATATGGCAAAATGCCAACGCACTGAAAGTTAGACGCTGCTCGAAGTCTACACAGAGCGGTGCCGCGTTTTTTGTGCCGCACCAATGTTATACTTCGAGCAATGTATGACTTGTCACCGTCAACAGGCTCGCAGTAAACCTGCGGTAATCTCAATTTCGAGAGGAGAAATATGAATAAACTTTCAAAGCTCGCGTTCATTGCAGCTACCGCAGTTATGGCTGCATCCGCTTCGGCACAGTCGGTGCCGGCGTCGCGTCAAGCCGTCAATGACAACTGGGTGAACGGCACGGGCGAATGGGTGTGGATGAACGGCACGAACGAGCTCTGCTGGCGCGATGCGTTCTGGACGCCGGCCACCGCCAACGCGAAGTGCGATGGCGCACTGGTCGCCCAGGCACCGCAGCCGCCGGTCGCTCCGGTCGCTCCGGCTATCTCGAGCCAGAAGATCACGTATCAAGCTGACGCACTGTTCGACTTCGACAAGGCAACGCTCAAGCCGCTGGGCAAGCAAAAGCTGGACGAACTGGCTTCGAAGATCGAAGGCATGAACACGGAAGTGGTCGTCGCAACGGGCTACACGGACCGCATCGGTTCGGACAAGTACAACGACCGTCTGTCGCTGCGCCGCGCGCAAGCCGTGAAGTCGTACCTGGTCAGCAAGGGTGTGCCGGCCAACAAGATCTACACGGAAGGCAAGGGCAAGCGCAACCCGGTCACGACGGGCTGCAACCAGAAGAACCGCAAGCAACTCATCGCCTGCCTCGCACCGGATCGCCGCGTGGAAGTCGAAGTGGTTGGTACGCAAGAAGTCCAGAAGACGACCGTTCCGGCAAACTAAGCCGCGGTTTTCGACTGCTTCAAAGCCCCGCCCCGGCGGGGCTTTTTCTTTGACGCCCGTCCAGGCGCCTGCCGCTTCGCCGCTCGTCCGCTTCTTATATACTCGGGGCTGACGAATCGCAGTACCGCCCTCCTCTCGTAGCCCGTTTGCCGACATGACCAACGCCGATCCGCACGAACTCCAGAAATTCAGCGACCTCGCCCATCGGTGGTGGGATCCGAACGCCGAATTCAAGCCGCTGCACGACCTGAACCCGGTCCGCCTCGGCTGGATCGATGCGCATGCGCACCTCGCCGGCAAGCGTGCACTCGACGTCGGCTGCGGCGGCGGCATCCTGTCCGAATCGATGGCCGGACTCGGCGCACAGGTGAAAGGTATCGACCTGTCGACCGAAGCGCTCGGCGTCGCCGACCTGCACAGCCTCGAAAGCGGTATCTCGGTCGACTACGAAGCCATCGCCGCGGAAGCGATCGCCGCGCGTGAACCGGGCACCTACGATGTCGTCACGTGCATGGAGATGCTCGAGCACGTGCCGTCTCCCGGCGATGTCGTCGCCGCGTGCGCGACGCTCGTGAAGCCGGGTGGCTGGGTGTTCTTCTCGACGCTGAACCGCAACCTCAAGGCCTACCTGTTCGCCGTGATCGGCGCGGAGTACATCGCGCAAATGCTGCCGAAGGGCACGCACGACTACGCGCGCTTCATCCGCCCGTCGGAACTGGCCGGCTTCGTGCGTGCGACGGATCTGCACATCGTGGAGATCAAGGGCATCACGTATCACCCGATCGGCAAGCGCTTCGCGCTGTCGAACGACACCGACATCAACTACCTCGTCGCGTGCCGCCGCGGCGCATGACCCTCCACCCTGCATGACGACTCCCCTCTCGACCGCGCGGGCTGCACTCGACGAACCGCGCCTGCTGCACTGCGATGCCGTGCTGTTCGACCTGGACGGCACGCTCGCCGACACGGCCCCCGATCTCGCGGCGGCCGTCAACAAGATGCAACGCGTGCGCGACCTGCCCGAAACACCGCTCGACGTGCTGCGTCCGCTGGCCTCGGCTGGCGCGCGAGGCCTGCTCGGCGGCGCGTTCGGCATCGATCCGCACACACCCGGATACGAAGCGATGCGCGACGAGTTCCTGGCCAACTACGCGACGGATCTGTGTGTGCATACGACGCTGTTCCCCGGCATCGGCGACGTGCTCGACGAACTCGATGCGCGCGGCGTGCGCTGGGGGATCGTCACGAACAAGGCGATGCGGCTCACGGCGCCGCTCGTCGAGTTGCTCGGTCTCGCGCCACGCGCGGCCTGCGTCGTCGGGGGCGACACAACGCCGCACCCGAAGCCGCATCCGGCCCCACTGCTGCATGCGGCCGACCAGTTGACGCTCGCGCCCGCACGCATCGTCTACGTCGGCGACGATCTGCGCGACATTCAGGCCGGCAGCGCCGCCGGCATGGCGACGATCGCGGCCGCGTACGGCTACTGCGGCGACGGCGCCGCACCGGCCGACTGGCAAGCGCAGCATCTCGTCGACACGACACAGCAACTGCGCGAACTGCTGCGCGATGTTGGGCTATAATGGTCGATCTTATCCGCGGGGGCGACCTGGTTTCGACAGGGGTTGTGAAGCGGCTAGGGCATGTCGAGGACCCGTCACCTCGTTAATCAATGGGAAAATCGTAACTGCAAACGACGATACGTTCGCACTGGCAGCCTAACGGCCGCCGTCCTCTGCCTAGTTCACTGACGGGCTAGTGTCGCAAGACCGGTAGCAATACCGCCAGAGGTCATTTACGTCAGTTAAGCCCTGTCGGCGTCGCGACGCCAGGGTCGAAAACCTAGTGAATCGCCGTAGTGCAGCGTGTTCGTCCGCGTCGCTGCGGTTAAATCAAATGACTGAACTAAACATGTAGAACTAGTCGTGGAGCGCTTCTGGACGCGGGTTCGATTCCCGCCGCCTCCACCAAATTCCGCGCTCGTCGCACGAACCCCGCATGACGCAAGTCTGCGGGGTTTTTTGTTGCCGCCGAAACGCATGCACCCTTCCCCTTCCGAAAAAGCGCCCAGCCACGGGCGGGCCGGGCGGAATGCCACCGGTATTCCGGCGACAGGAGGTGACGGATGTCCTGCCGCGCCCGCACGATCATCGATCGCGCCAGGCGGCGGCCGACCCGGGTGCCGCAGTGCCGGACGCGTCGTCGCACCAGCACTCCCGCACACCGGGCGATGTGCGGCTTAGCTGCCGCGATACAGCGACTTCATTTCCTCAGCGGTGGCCGGGCGCACGCCCATTGCACGCGAACCCGATGCCGACGCACCCTGCGCCTGTGCACCGTAACCGCTGGCGTCGGCGCCTTGCGCTTGCGCCAGCGCGCTGCGCTGTTGCTCTGCAACACGCGCCGTTGCGGCCTGGATCGCTTCCGGATAATGCGGATCTTCGCCGCGAGCCGAGTTGTAACCTGCCTGCTGCAGCTGGACCAGTTCGGCGCGAACCTGCGCGCGGGTGATCGTCGAACCGGACTGGGCAAACGACACGACCGGGGCAACGAGAGCAGCGGCAACGACAACAGCTTGAACGAGCGACTTCATGATGACCTACCTCCAGATTTGTCTGTGTTCGCGGTGAACACCTTGTTCATCGCTGACAACCCGAAGTTTATGTAGGCGGATGCTTAAGAATAAGGCAGGTTTCTGGAAGACATCCTTCCTGATTTACGGGTTAACCCTAGATCGCCCGCCCGGCCGACGATGCGCACGTGCAGGCATCGCCCGACATCGAATCGCATGAAGATTCGCCGGAAAGCAAAAGCCCCGCGAAGCGGCAACGCTTCGCGGGGCTCGGACAGAACCGGAATCGCACGGGATTCCGGCAGTCGCCGGTCAACCGGCCAGGCCAGTACATGGACGCAACGCCCGTCAAGCGAACCGGCGCCGCATGACCCTTGCGGACGTACCCGTCCGCCCGGTTACTGGCTATCCGTCGGACACTTCAGGTTGCAGCCGTTCGGATCGCCCAGGTCGCCCTTGCGGCGCAAGGCCGACTTCTTGCCGCTCTGGTATTTCTGCGACGGCGTCGACGCTGCGAACGGCATCTGCGGATGCTCGTTCAGGCGAAACTGTTCGCTCAGGATACCGCCAGGCACACCAGGGGAATTCTGCGCGAGCGCAAACGGCGAAACAGCGGCCAGCAGCCCCGCGGTCAACGCTGCCGCGGCGAGGGGAACGGAAAATTTCATGGCGGGATGACGCTTGAACGGCGTGCTTGTTGGAACGTTGGTCAAGCGGCAAGCGTAGCGCAAATCCCCCGCTGCTGCAGCGCGGTTCGATCGCGCGCGCGTTACCGCGAATTGCCGCCCGGCACACTCGCGCCGTCGCCGCCGGCCAGCCCCGTCGCGATGCTCGTCAACGTTCCGCACGCAGCCGGGTCGTAGCCGTCGAGATGCGCGACGCGCTCGACGAAGCGCGCGTCGCGCAGCAGCGCCAGTACGCCGGCAAGCGGCCGCGCGTCGAGCCGCGCGCGTTCGCACGCGAAATAATAGTCTTCGTCGACGACCGGGATGAAATCGAGCCCGAAATGATGGGCCGCAGGCTCGACGCCGAAGCCGAGATCGGCCATCCCGCTCGCGACGAACGCCGCGATCGCCGAATGTGTGAGCTCGGCCGATGCGTAGCCGTCGATGCGCTCCGGATCAATGCCGATCGAGCGCAGCGCGAGGTCCAGCAGCATGCGCGTGCCCGACCCCGGCTGGCGGTTGACGAAGCGGATGTCATTGCGCGCGAGATCCGCGAGACCGCGAACCTGCTTCGGGTTGCCGCGCGGGACGAACAGCCCCTGCTGGCGCCGAGTCAGGTGGATCAGCACATGACGCGTATCGTCGAGCCACGGTCGGTAGATTTGCGCGCACTGCGCACGAAACGCACCGCGCGGCAGATGGAAGCCCGCCAGGTCGCACTCGCCGCGGGCAAGCGCCTGCACGGCCTCGACGCTCTCGCGATACTTGATGTCGACAGCCGCCTGCGCGTCGACGAGCGCGGATACGAGCGTCGCGACCGCGTAGCCATGCGACGCGTGAATGCGCACGGCGCCGTCGCGCTGCGCGAGCCGCCGGTTCAGGTCGCTCGCCACTTCGGCCGCCAGCGTCCGCAGGTTACCGTCGAGCCGGCTGCGCGCGAGGCGCTGCGCATCGACGACCGCCTGCCCGAGTGCCGACAGCGTCGAGCCCTTGCCGCGCGCGGTTTCGATCAGTTCCCCGCCGATGCACGCCTCCAGCGCGCGCAGCATGCCCCACGCGTGCCGGTAGGACAGCCCTTTCGCGTGCGCGGCCTGCGCGATGCTGCCCGTGTCGGCCACGAGTTCCAGCAACGGCGCGACATCCGACAGGCTGGCCGCACGGCCTTCCGTGTCGCGTACGGTCAGATACGCGTCGCATTCGATCCGAATCAATTATGCACTCCGATTTCCTATTGCGACCGCCAAATCTTCCGCTTATCGTTGGTCAAAATCAATCAGAACGAAGTCGCGGTGCGCACTATATGAATCCCGAGCGCATATGAGACTTTGGAGGAGCACAACCGATGTCCCCGAATTCCCACGCGCCCGACGCGCTCGTCGAGCGCCATGCACGCGCCGGCCGGTCGCTCGTGGCGATCCTGCACGCGATCCAGGACGACGCAGGCTACGTGCCGCCGGGCTGCGTCGCGCCGCTCGCCAGGGCGCTCAACCTGTCGCGCGCGGAAGTGCACGGCGTACTGACTTACTACCACCACTTCCGCACCACACCGCCCGCCCGCGTGACGATCCAGATGTGCCGTGCCGAAGCGTGCCGCAGCATGGGCTGCGAAGCGCTGGCCGCGCATGCGGAAGCCCGCACGGGTTGCCGGTTCGACACGGCGCACGGCGATGTCGTGAACGCGCATGCGACCGGTGACGTCGCGCTCGAATCGGTGTACTGCCTCGGACTGTGTGCGCAATCGCCGTCGCTGACGGTCAACGGCGTGCTGCACGCAAAGGTCACGCCGGAGAAATTCGACGCGCTGCTTGCCGAGGCGGTCGCCCATACCCCGGAGGCCGCATGACGACCCGCATCTACGTTCCGCGCGACTCGTCCGCACTGGCACTCGGCGCCGACGCGCTCGCTGCCACCATCACGGCGGAAGCACAACGGCGCGGCGTCGCCGTCGAGCTGGTCCGCAACGGTTCGCGCGGGCTGCTGTGGCTCGAGCCGCTCGTCGAGGTCGGCACGGCCGCCGGCCGCGTCGGGTATGCAAACCTGTCGGCCGCCGACGTGCCGGCCCTGTTCGACGCAAACTGGCTCGACGGCGGCACGCATCCGAGCGGTGTCGGCCTCGTCGACGCATTGCCCTATCTCGCGCGCCAGCAACGCCTCACGTTCGCACGCATCGGCCTGACCGATCCGCTGTCGATCGACGACTACCTGCAATACGAGGGCCTCGCCGGCCTGAAGAACGCGCTCGCGCTCGACGGCGACGCCGCGTGCGAAACGCTGATCGAATCGGGGCTGCGCGGCCGCGGCGGTGCCGCGTTCCCGGCCGGCATCAAATGGCGCACGGTCCGGCAAGCCAGCGCCACGCAGAAATACATCGTCTGCAATGCAGACGAAGGGGATTCGGGCACCTTCTCCGACCGCCTGATCATGGAGTGCGACCCGTACTGCCTGATCGAGGGGATGATCATCGCGGGCGTCGCAACCGGCGCGACGGTCGGTTACATCTACGTGCGCAGCGAATACCCGCATGCAATCGCCACGCTCGAAGCCGCGATCGTCCGTGCACGCAAAGCCGGCTGGCTCGGCGAGCACGTGCTCGGCTCCGCGCATGCGTTCGAGCTGCACGTCGCCAAAGGCGCGGGCTCGTACGTGTGCGGCGAGGAAACGGCGCTGCTCGAATCGCTCGAAGGCAAGCGCGGCGTCGTGCGGGCGAAACCGCCGCTGCCCGCGCTCGCGGGCCTGTACGGCCAGCCGACCGTCATCAACAACGTGATCACGCTCGCGACGGCGCCCGTGATCTTCGCGCGCGGCGCCGCGTTCTATCGCGACTTCGGGATGGGCCGCTCACGCGGCACGCTGCCGTTCCAGCTCGCGGGCAACATCCGCCACGGCGGCCTCGTCGAGCTCGCGTTCGGCGTCACGCTGCGCGAGCTGCTGTTCGACTTCGGCGGCGGCACGGCAAGCGGCCGGCCCGCGCGCGCCGCCCAGGTCGGCGGCCCGCTCGGCACCTACCTGCCCGACCATCAGTGGGACGTGCCGCTCGACTACGAAGCGTACACGGCGATCGGCGCGGTCGTCGGGCACGGCGGCATCGTGCTCCACGACGATACGTCGAACCTCGCCGAGCTGGCCGAATACGCGATGAAGTTCTGCGCGATCGAGTCGTGCGGCAAGTGCACGCCGTGCCGGATCGGTTCGACACGTGGCGTCGAGACGATCGCGCGCATCCGCCACGGCGACACGTCGGAGCGGCAGGTCACGCTGCTGCGCGACCTGTGCGACACGATGCTGGCCGGTTCGCTGTGCGCAATGGGCGGCATGACACCCTATCCGGTGCTGTCCGCGCTCGACCATTTCCCCGAAGATTTCGGGCTCGCCGCCGGCAAGGATGCCGCGTCGGGTCCGGTCAAGGCTGCGGCCTGACCCAGAAGGAGCCCTGCATGTCCCTCGACACGAACAACGTCCGCCAAGGCGGCTGCGGCTCGGGCCAATGCGCGTGCAAGAGCGCCGCGCAAGCGCGTGCCCGCGACCCGTTCGACGATACCGACTACGGCACGCCGCAACGGCATGCCGATACCGACGTCACGCTCGAAATCGACGGCCAGCCGGTCACCGTGCCGGCCGGCACGTCGGTGATGCGCGCGGCGATCGAAGCCGGCGTCAACGTCCCGAAGCTCTGCGCAACCGATTCGCTCGAACCGTTCGGCTCGTGCCGGCTGTGCCTCGTCGAGATCGAAGGCCGGCGCGGTTATCCCGCCTCGTGCACGACGCCTGCCGAAGCGGGCATGAAGGTGCGCACGCAGTCGGACCGCCTGCAGTCGCTGCGTCGCAACGTGATGGAGCTGTACATCTCCGACCATCCGCTCGACTGCCTCACCTGCCCCGCCAACGGCGACTGCGAGTTGCAGGACATGGCGGGCGTCGTCGGGCTGCGCGAGGTGCGCTACGGCTTCGACGGCGCGAATCACCTGAAAGACCGCAAGGACGAGTCGAACCCGTACTTCACGTACGACCCGTCGAAGTGCATCGTCTGCAACCGCTGCGTGCGCGCCTGCGAGGAAACGCAAGGCACGTTCGCGCTGACGATCGCCGCACGCGGCTTCGAATCGCGCGTCGCCGCGGGCGAAAGCGAATCGTTCATGGCGTCGGAATGCGTATCGTGCGGCGCATGCGTCGCCGCCTGCCCGACCGCCACGCTGCAGGAAAAATCGGTCGTGCAACTCGGGCAGGCGGAACACTCCGTCGTCACGACCTGCGCGTACTGCGGCGTCGGCTGCTCGTTCAAGGCCGAAATGAAGGGCACGCAGGTCGTGCGCATGACGCCGTACAAGAACGGCCTCGCGAACGAAGGCCATGCGTGCGTGAAGGGACGCTTCGCGTGGGGCTACGCGACGCACAAGGACCGCATCACGAAGCCGATGATCCGCGAGAAGATCACCGACCCGTGGCGCGAAGTCAGCTGGGACGAAGCGCTCACCTACGCGGCAACGCAATTCCGCAAGCTGCAGCAGAAGTACGGCCGCGACTCGATCGGCGGCATCACGTCGTCGCGCTGCACGAACGAGGAAACCTACCTCGTGCAGAAACTGGTGCGCGCCGCATTCGGCAACAATAACGTCGACACCTGCGCACGCGTGTGCCACTCGCCGACGGGCTACGGCCTCAAGACGACGCTCGGCGAATCGGCCGGCACGCAGACGTTCGCGTCGGTCGGCCAGGCCGACGTGATCGTCGTGATGGGCGCGAACCCGACCGACGGGCACCCGGTGTTCGGCTCGCGGCTGAAGCGGCGCGTGCGCGAGGGTGCGAAGCTGATCGTGATCGACCCGCGCCGCATCGACGTCGTCGACGGCCCGCACGTGAAGGCCACCCACCACCTGCAGCTGCGCCCCGGCACCAACGTCGCGATCGTCAACGCACTCGCGCACGTGATCGTCACCGAGGGGCTCGTCGCCGACGCGTTCGTCGCCGAGCGCTGCGAGACACGCGCATTCGAGCAGTGGCGCGAATTCGTATCGCGTGCCGACAATTCGCCCGAGGCGACCGCCGACGTGACGGGCGTGCCGGCGGAACAGGTCCGTGAAGCCGCGCGCCTCTATGCGACGGGCGGCAATGCCGCGATCTACTACGGGCTGGGCGTGACCGAGCACGCGCAGGGCTCGACGACGGTGATGGGCATCGCGAACCTCGCGATGGCGACCGGCAACGTCGGCCGCGAAGGCGTCGGCGTCAATCCGCTGCGCGGCCAGAACAACGTGCAAGGCTCGTGCGACATGGGTTCGTTCCCGCACGAGCTGCCCGGCTACCGGCATATCAGCGACACGATCGTGCGCACGCAGTTCGAACAGGCGTGGTCGGCCACGCTGCAACCCGAACCGGGGCTGCGCATCCCGAACATGTTCGACGCGGCGCTCGACGGCAGCTTCAAGGGGCTCTACTGCCAGGGCGAGGACATCGTCCAGTCGGACCCGAATACGCAGCACGTCGCGGCCGCACTGTCGGCCATGGAATGCATCGTCGTGCAGGACATCTTCCTGAACGAGACCGCGAAGTACGCACACGTGCTGCTGCCCGGCTCGTCGTTCCTCGAGAAGGACGGCACGTTCACAAACGCGGAACGCCGCATCTCGCGCGTGCGCAAGGTAATGCCGCCGCTCGCGGGCTACGCGGACTGGGAAGTCACCCTGATGCTGTCGCGCGCGCTCGGCTACGAGATGGACTATGCGCATCCGTCGGAAATCATGGACGAGATCGCGCGACTCACGCCGACGTTCTCGGGCGTGTCGTACGCGAAGCTCGACGCGCTCGGCAGCATCCAGTGGCCGTGCAACGAGCACGCACCGGAAGGCACGCCGACGATGCACATCGACGCATTCGTGCGCGGCAAGGGCAAGTTCGTGATCACGCAGTTCATCGCGTCGCCGGAGAAGGTCACGCAGCGTTATCCGCTGATCCTGACGACGGGTCGCATCCTGTCGCAATACAACGTCGGCGCGCAGACGCGCCGCACCGAGAACGTCCGCTGGCACGAGGAGGATCGCCTCGAGATCCATCCGCACGACGCGCAGGATCGCGGGATCCGCAGCGGCGACTGGGTCGGCATCGAGTCGCGTGCGGGGCAGACGGTGCTGCGCGCGCTCGTGACCGAACGCATGCAGCCGGGTGTCGTCTATACGACGTTCCACTTCCCCGAATCGGGTGCGAACGTGATCACGACGGACAGCTCGGACTGGGCGACGAACTGCCCCGAGTACAAGGTGACGGCCGTCCAGGTGCTGCCCGTCGCGCAGCCGTCCGACTGGCAGCAGGCCTACGCGCGCTTCAACGCGGAGCAGCTCGATCTGCTCGAGCGCCGTGCGGCCGCGACCGCCGGCGTGACCACGGGCAAGTGAGGAAGCGATGGACAACGGACACCTGATCGACATGGCCAACCAGATCGGCGCATTCTTCGAATCGATGCCGGATCGCGACGAAGCGCTGGCCGGCATCGCCGACCATATCCGGCGCTTCTGGGAGCCGCGGATGCGCCGCGCGCTGCTCGCGGCGCTCGACGATCCGTCAAGCGAGGCCGCGCAACGCGCGGCGCCGATCGTGCGCGACGCGATCGCCGTACACCGCGCGTCCCTCGTGCCTGCCGCGGCAAAGGCCTGACCGCCCCGCTACGCGGGCCGCGACATGCCCGCGAACCAGCTTTCGCAGTGGCGCAGCAACGCATTCGCGTCGGTCGCCGTGCGCCCGCGCGCGGCCACGTAACCGTCGGGCCGGAGCAGGTAAAACGACGGCCGCGAGCGGCCGTATTCCTGCGCAAGCCCGGCATCCCCGCCTTCGGCATCGGTGACGCGCCAGACGCGCACCGCGTCCGGCATGATCCGTTCGAGCCCCTGCGCGAGCACCTGCGCATCGGCCTGTATCGGAGGCAACGCGCCGGCGTCGGCATCCGGCGGCTCTTCCAGCAGCAGCAACGTGAAACTCGCGGGATCGTGCAGGTCGTATAGCCGCGCCGTGCCGGGCGCCTGACCGAGCGGCCCGTCGACCACGCGCACGAACGCATCGGGTGCCCGCTCACCTGCGCGCGGCCCGCCGTCTAGCACGCGCTCCAGCGTGAGCGGGCTCTTCCGGTACTGCACGCCGAGCTCGCTGACCGTACGCCGCACGGCGTCGCGCATCGGCCCGAACGACGCCAGCAGCGGCACGACATGATCGCGCAGCAGCTTCATCGCGCCGCGCTCGGCTTCGACGACCTGCGTGACGAAACCGGTCTGTCGCAACACGTCGCGCTCGATCGGATGACGTTCCGCGTGATACGTGTCGAGAAGCCGCTCGGGTGTGCCCGCGCCGAGCACGCGCGCGAGCTTCCAGCCAAGATTGAACGCTTCCTGGATGCCGGTGTTCATGCCCTGCGCGCCGGCCGGACTGTGGACGTGCGCGGCGTCGCCCGCGAAGAACACGCGGCCGTGACGCAGCCGGTCGACCATCCGGCTGTGCAGATGAAAATAGGACGACCACACGAGATCGCTCGGCGATATCGACACACCGGCACGGGCACGCACGATCGCGTCGCATTCCGCGAGCGACGGGACCGGCGCATCGGACGACGCGTCGCTGCCGGGCGGCCGGTCGGCCACGAGCCGGTAACGGCCGCCGCCCATCGGAAACAGGCCGGCCATGCCCTCGGGCGTCGCGAACAGGTGGATCTCTTCGTCCGGCCAGTCGGGAATCGCCGCAAAATCGGCGAGCAGGAACGTCTGCTCGAACGCCTGCCCGGTGAAGCCCAGGCCGAGCAGATGCCTGACCGTGCTGTGCGCGCCGTCGGCGGCGATCAGGTACGACGGCGCGAACGATTCGTCGCGACCGTCGGCGCGACGGATCGACACGTCGAGCGACGCGCCGCCCGCATCGCATGCGGTCAGCGTCGCGCCGCGCTCGACCGTCACGCCGAGCCGGGCCAGATGCTCGGCGAGCAGGCGCTCGGTGACCGTCTGGTCGAGAAACAGCAGGTACGGATAGCGCGTGTGCAGCGGATCGAAATCGAGCCGCGCGATCACGCGGCCGTCGGCATGGAGCGCGGCCGCATGCGCACGATGGCCGAGCGCGAGAAACGGTTCGACCGCGCGATGCTGCTCCAGCAGTTCGAGCGTGCGCGCCTGGATGCCGATCGCGCGCGAATGCGGCGCGGGCGCGGTTAGCCGATCGATGATGCGCACCGGCACGCGGGCCCGCGCGAGGCTCATCGCCGCGGCAAGGCCGGTCGGCCCCGCGCCGACGATCAGCACGGGCCGGATATCGGGCAGTGTGTCAGCCATGAGAACCTCGATGACACGCGGATCCTGCAAGTCTACGCCGCTCCACGTGACGGGGCCATATGCCGATCGGCCGACGCGCGGCACCGCCGCGCGGTGTGGGAAAATACGCCCTTTCCGTCAGTTTTCGCGTCATGGATACCGCATTCGACCGGGCGTATGCCGCACACCGCGCGGGCCGCCTCGCCGAGGCCGAGCACGGCTATCGCAACGCGCTCGCCTCCAACCCCGCCAACGCCGACGCGCTGCATCTGTTCGGCGTGCTGCGGCACCAGCAGGGCCAGCACGCCGAGGCAGCCGACCTCGTCGGCCGCGCCGTCGCGCTGCGTCCGGACGATGCCGCGCTGCAGCTCAATCTCGGCAACGCGCTGAAGGCGCTCGGCCGGCTCGACGAAGCGGTCGACCGCTTTCGCAACGCGCTGACGCTCGCGCCCGAATTTCCGCTCGCGCACTACAACCTCGGCAACGCGTATGCGGCGCTGCAGCGCCACGACGATGCGATCGATGCATTCGGCCGCGCGCTGCGGCTCACGCCCGACGATGCATCGATCCACAACAATCTCGGCAACGCGCTGAACGCTCTGGGCCGCCACGACGACGCGCTCGCCGCGTTCCATCGCGCGCTCGAGTTGCGGCCGGGGCATGCGGGAGCGCACAACAACCTCGCGATGGCGCTGAACGCGATGGGCCGCGCCGACGACGCGATCGCGCACTTCCAGGCCGCGATCGCCGCGCAGCCGCGCTTCGTCGCCGCGCACTTCAATCTCGGCAACACGTTCGACGCGGTCGGCCGGCATGCCGAGGCCGCCGCCGCGTTCGAAGCCGCGCTCGCGCTGCATCCGCCGTTTCCGCTCGCGCTGTTCGGGCTCGCGAACGCACTCAGCGCGCAGGCGCGCCACCGCGACGCACTGCCCTTCTACGAGCGAGCGGTCGGTCTCGATCCGTCGTTCAGCCTGGCCTGGCTGAACCTCGGCAACGCGCATCACGCGCTCGGTGCGCACGAGATGGCGCTGCGCGCGTTCGACCAGGCGCTGCGCGTCGCCCCCGATCTCACGCTGGCAAAGCTGCACCGCGCGGTCACGCTGCTGACGCTCGGCGACTTCACGCGCGGCCTGCCCGCCTATGAAGCGCGCCACGACACGCCGGGCGCAACGCCGCTCGGCACGCTGCCGCGCTGGCAAGGCGAACCGATTGCGTCGCGCACGCTGCTGATCCGCGCGGAACAGGGCTTCGGCGACACGCTGCAGTTCGTCCGCTTCGTGCCGCTCGCTCGCGCGCGCTGCGCGCGCGTCGTGCTCGAAGTCCAGCCGGAACTCGTTACGCTGCTGGCGCCGGCGGCAGCGCGCTGGCGCGTGACCCTCGTCGCACAGGGCACCGCGAAACCGCCTGCCGCCGATGTCGCCTGTGCGCTGATGAGCTTGCCGTTCCTGCTCGGGCTTCAGGCGGAGGACATCGTCGCGGGCTCGCGCTACCTCGACGCCCCCGACGGCGCCGGCCGGCGCTTTCGCGGCTCGCTCGGCGGGCAGTCGAAGCGCAAGTTCGGCCTTGCATGGTCGGGGCGCCGGCAGGCGCAGGAAAACCGCTCGATGCCGTTCGACGCGCTCGCGCCGCTGCTCGCGCTGCCGGATATCGACTGGATCGTGCTGCAACCCGCGCTCGACGAGGACGAACGCGCGCGCGTCGACGCGCATCCGCGCGTGCATCGGCTCGACGGCCGGTTGAACGACTTTGCCGACACGGCCGCGCTGATCGGGCGGCTCGACGGCGTCGTCACGATCGATACCGCGGTCGCGCACCTCGCCGGCGCGCTCGGCAAGCCGCTGTGGGTCATGCTGCCGTTCGCGCCCGACTGGCGCTGGTTCACCGGCGACGACTGCCCGTGGTATCCGCAGGCCAGGCTCGCCCGCCAGCCCGCACCGGGGCAATGGCTCGACGTGGCGGCAGCAGTCGCCGGCATGCTGCGCGAAGCCTGAACGCGAACGAAAAAAGGGAGCGCCGTTCACCCGGGCTCCCTTTTTCCATGCGACGCGTGCGGCCGGCGCCGCGCGGCATGCGCTTGCCCGTCAGGCCGCCTTGTACTGGTTGCGAGCCTCGGGCGTGCGATACAGCACGAGTGTCGCGATCAGCCCGCAAATCGCGGCAACGCTCAGCCACAGCCCCGGTGCGGCCTTGTTGCCGGTCTGATGAATCAGCAGCGTCGAGATCGCGGGCGTGAAGCCGCCGATCGTCGTCGCCAGGCTGTATGCCAGCGAGAAACCGGCCGTGCGCACGTCGGCCGGCATCACTTCGGTCAGCGCGACGACCATTGCGCCGTTATACGACGCATACAGGAATGACAGCCACAGCTCGACCGCGAGCAGCCGCAGGAACGACGGATCGCCGACGAGCCACAGCACGGCCGGGTAAGCCGACAGCAGCGTCAGCACGGTGAACGCAATCAGCACCGGGCGGCGACCGATACGGTCGGACAACGCACCGGACAGCGGCAGCCACACGAGATTGGAAATCCCCACGCAGACGGTCACGACGAGCGCGTCGAGCGACGACAGGTGCAGCACTTCCTTGCCGAACGTCGGCGTATAGGCGGTGATCATGTAGAACGACACCGTCGTCATGATCACCATCCCCATGCCCGCCACCACGACGCCCCAGTTGTCGAGCATCGAACGCATGATCTCGCCCATCGTCGGACGATGACGCTTCGCGAGGAACTCGTCGGTCTCCTTCAGCGAACGCCGGATCAGGAACAGGAACGGCACGATCAGGCAGCCGATCAGGAACGGAATGCGCCAACCCCACGCGGTCATCTCCTCGGCCGGCAGCGCGCGGTTGAGCAGCACGCCGACGAGCGCGGCGAACACCACGGCCACCTGCTGGCTGCCCGACTGCCACGACGTATAGAACCCCTTGTGGCCCTTCGTCGCGATCTCCGACAGATAGACCGACACACCGCCGAGTTCGACGCCCGCCGAAAAGCCCTGCAGCAGCCGGCCGAGCAGCACGAGCACCGGCGCGAGCACGCCGATCGTCGCGTAGCCGGGTATCGCGGCCACCGTGAGCGTGCCGAGCGCCATCAGCCCGAGTGTCAGGATCAGCCCCTTGCGCCGGCCGTGGTGGTCGATGTACGCACCGAGCACGATCGCGCCGACCGGCCGCATCAGGAAGCCCGCGCCGAACACCGACAGCGACAGCATCAGCGACGCGAATGCGTTGCCGCTCGGGAAGTAGGTTTTCGCGATGGCCGACGCGTAATAGCCGTAGACCATGAAGTCGTACATTTCCAGGAAGTTGCCGCTGACGACCCGGAACACGGTGCGGAATTTCGATTCCTGCGTGATGGCGTGTGACGCTGTGGACATGTTTTTCTCGCTCAGCTCGGATGGCGCGAATCCGCGCCGCATGGATCCGACGACGCACGCGGCGCCGGGCCGGCGCGCACGGGCATCGCTGCCCGCCGGCGGCGCGCCGCGCGACGACGCGCGCACCGGCATGGTTCGCGCATCATGCCACGCCAACCCGACATTTGCCTTGTGCCGCCGCGACCGTCGCCATTGCCGTCGCGGCACGCTTCTCGTACGAATCGTCCCGAATCGGAAGCAAAAATCGGATTGATCTGATCGACCTGCTCTCGCCGCCTGACCACAATGTCACGATTAGCGACGACATTTCCGCGCCGCGGCCGGCACGGTTGCCCGTGTCGCACGGCGTACTGCCCTCATGACCCCATCGCCCCTCGTCCCCGTCGAAGGCGCACTCGCCCGCCCTCGCGTCACGCCGCTCGATATCGTTCCGTCGTTCGGCCGCGAATGGACCTTTCGCGGCGCCCCCGGTGCGCGGCCCGGCAGGCACTGTCTCGCCACGCTGACGACATCCTGCATCGACGTCGACCGGCCGCACAGCGCGTGCCGCTGGCAGCCACGGCCCGTGGCGATACCGACGCCGGTTTCGGCTGGCGCCCCGGTCGTGCCGGCTGCTGTTACCGGCACGCGCATCCGCCGCTCTCACGACCGGCGTGCGAGGTACGCGATCTGCTGGAGCATCGGCGCGCTCGGCATCATCGGCTGGTTGATCGCCGCATATGAACCGCCTGCGGGATTCGGGCCCACATACGCGATTCACGCGGCCGGTAGCGTGCCGGATCACGCTACGTCGTCGTCCGGCACCGTGCGGGTTGCGACGGTGCAGCCGGATACGTCGACGAGCGCGCCACCGCAGCGCACGATGGCCGCACCTGTCCCGACAACGGCCGAAGCGCCGCAGGTCATGCCCCCCGTCACGCTTCGTCCGGCATCGCTTCGTCCCGACGCAACGACCAACGTGCCGCCCACGGCATCGCCACTCCGTTCGAACGACAAACGCGGCGCAACGACGGCGGCACCGGCCCGGCCCGCGCCCCCGTCGCGGCTGGCCGCGCGCCCACCGGGCCGGAGCAGCACGGTTGCCTCACGCGCACATGATCAGTTCGCCCCCGCGTCGCCCGCAATCGCCGAACCACGCGACACGCTCGACGATCCGCTCACGCGGATCGCGATGGCAAGCGCGCTGCGCGCTACCCAGCCCACCCGCGCAACGCGCACGCCCGCCGTCGGTTTCGACTGGACGGCACAACTGTCCCACCGCCGCCTGACCGATACGCCGGACGCGTTCGCGCGCTGACGGCCGCGCCATGAAAAAACCCGGCGAAGCAAGCTTCGCCGGGTTTTGCCCGTCTCTCTCCGTCCGTCTGACGAATCGTTACTTGTGTGCCGGCAGCCCCGTCTCGGTCTGCTTCTCGAGTTGCCGCACCTGCTCCTGCAGATCACGCAACTGCATCTGCGCGGCCCGCTTCTCGACCTGCAGCGCCTGTGCCTGCTCCTGCGCCGAACGCTGCCGTTGCGCGACTTCGGCCTGCTGGCTACGCGCAACGCTCAGGTCGGCCTGCAACTGCTGCGCGCGGTTCGCCTGCAGCGCGATCACACGCTCGAGAAACGCTTTCTGCGCCTCCAGCTCGGTACGACGGATCTCGATATCGGCGAGTTGTATGGTCTGCTGAACGAAGTTCGCGTACACCATCTCCGCGCGGCTCTTCTCCTGCGACCGGATCACACGCCACAGGTGCTTGTCCTGGAACAGCGCGACGTAGTACGTCATCTCGCGCGGATCGAACATCAGGCTCGCACCGTAGCTGCCGTTGTACGTCGTGCGCATTTCGACGATCCGGCCATCGTGCAGCATCTGCGTCAGCTCGGCGACGTTGCCTTGCGCGGATGCATCCGTCGCCACCGCGGTGGACGCCACCGCGTCACCGCGCAGGCTCGTGACCGCCGGGCGCGTACCGGCGGCCGGCGCGGTCGCGTCGGCGGACCAGGCCGTGCCCGCTTGCGTGCAGGCAGCCAGCGCAACGATCCACGTTGCGCATCGTGCAGGGGAAAAATTTCGGAAAACCAACGTCGAACTCCGGCGAACGAATCGGAACTCGCGATTATCGTTCAAAACGAAACGGCCGCATCTCGAATTTATCGGGATGCGGCCGGCCTTCGTACGACGCGAAAAAAGTAGCTGGCTACAGGCGGGTTTCGCGCGCCGCGCGCAGGAATGCATCGAGCAGCGGCGTGCAGTCGAGCAGCTCCGAGCCGCCCGCGCGATGAAACTCGGGGTGCCACTGCACGCCGACGACGAACGGCGAACGCCGATGACGGATGCCTTCGATGATCCCGTCGCCCGCCGACACGGCCTCGATGTTCAGATCGCGGCCGAGATCGCGGATCGCCTGATGGTGAATCGAGTTGACGATCGCCTCGCTGCGCCCGGGAAACATGCTCGCGAGCGTCGACGAATCGGGAAAGCGGATCGCGTGTCGATGCTGGTCGTAATGCTCGCTCACGTGCGCATTCGCGGTCGGCACGTCGGTGGCGATGTCCTGGTACAGCGAGCCGCCGAACGCGACGTTGATCAGCTGGCAGCCGCGGCACACGCCGAGGACGGGTTTGCCGGATTCGACGAACTCGTGCAGCAGCTCGAGTTCGTACATGTCGCGCACGCGATCGCCCGGCCATTCGGGGCGGGCGTCGGACGCGGCGTAGGTTTGCGGCGACACGTCGGCGCCGCCCTGCAGCAGCAGCCCGTCGAGATGCTTCGCGTAGTCGCGCAGGCGGATGTTGCTCGGGTGAATCATGCCCTGGTGGCCGACGGTCGGAATCATGAACACGAGCACGTCGCGCGACATCACCCAGTGCGCGATCGATTCCTCGAGATACTGCAGCGTCTTGCCCCGCAGCCCCTTCGCACCCGGTTCCGGATGGAAGATCCGCGCCGACACGCCGATGCGCAGCGTGCGCTGCGTGATGCGCTGGCCGGCGCGATCGAACAGCCGGCGCGCGCGCGCGGCCACGATCCGGCCGAACACCGACCACGGCGTGTCGCTCTGCTTCAGGTAGGCCGGCGGCGCATTCTGCGCGCTCGCCGGCGGCGGCCGCGGCGTGTCGAAGTCGGGCTGCGCGCCGAACCCCGGCGGCGGCGCGCCATGCTTCGGCGGCGCGGCAACAGCGCCATCGACGGCGGCGCCCGTTGCACCGGGCGCACCCGGCTCGGACGCCGCCGTGACCGGCGACGTGCCGTCCGCGGCGACGTTCTGCGCGGCGGCCTGGGCTGCCGGCGCATCGGGCGCTTTCGCCGGATCGGTACGGGGGGAATCGGAAGAAACGGAGGAGGTGCCGGGCAGACCGGCCGGGGAAGGCGTGTTTTCGCTCATGACGATGGTCTGGTACGTCGCTCACGCGTATGGATAAACGAGGATTCATTATGCTTCAGCGCACGATCGCGCGGCAAACCTGCAACATCCTGTCGATATTGTTGCAAGTCGGCGGCAAACTGCGCCGGCAAGCGCCCCGTCCCTCGCGCCGGCAAGCCGGTGCACCGCCGCCGGTACTGGACACCAGTGATATATCACAATAATATCCAGGCATCGTCCACGCTTCCCGATCGCCCGCGCCATGATCGCGCCCCGTCCGGCCGCCGCGCCGCACCCCGCATGAATGCCCTGACCGACGTCACCCGCGACCGCCCCGCCGCACCGGTGGCCAGCCTCGCCGACCGCGCGTACGCACTCATCCAGCGCGACATCATCACGATGCGCCTGAAGCCCGGCGCCGCGCTCAACGAAGCCGACCTCGTCGCCCGCACCGGGATCGGCCGCACGCCGGTGCATCAGGCCGTGCATCGGCTCGTGCTCGAAGGGCTGCTGTCCGTGATGCCGCGCAAGGGATTGATGGTGCAGCCGCTGTCGCTCGACGACATCGTCGCGGTGATCGACGTGCGGCGCATCAACGAAGCGCACTGCGCGGAACTCGCCGCGCGCCACGCGACGCCCGACGATCTCGCGCGCCTGGCCGCGCTGCTCGACGAAGGACAGGCGTGCGTCGACACGCACGACGTCGAGGGCATGATGGAACTCGACCGCGCGTTCCACCAGTCGATTGCCGCAGCCGCGCGCAATGCGGTTCTCGCCGACATCCTGCGCGCGCTGCACGAACGTTCGCTGCGCTTCTGGTTCGTCACGCTGTCCGAACCCCACCATCTCGCCGACGTCCAGCACGAACATCGCGAACTGTTCGACCGGCTGTCCGCGCGCGACGCCGCCGGCGCACGCGCGGCCGTCGAAAACCATATCGACTCGTTCCGCTCCACGCTTCTTCAACATCTTCGCCCCTGAGCCGCCATGACCACTTTCACGCCCTTTCCCCCGCTCGCCCAGCTCGCCGCCGACCTCGCCGCCGGCCGGACCACGAGCCGCGCGCTCGTCGACACCGCGCTCGACCGGATCGCCGATCCGTCGGGCCAGGGTGCGGTCGTCTTCACCGAAGTCGATGCCGACAACGCGCGTGCGGCCGCCGACGCGCACGACCGGCTGCGCGCCGCGGGCACCGTGCTGTCGCCGCTCGCGGGCATTCCCGTGTCGGTCAAGGACCTGTTCGACGTCGCGGGCCAGGTGACGCGCGCGGGTTCGCGCGTGCTCGACGGCGCGCCGGCCGCGCGCACCGATGCGGTCGCCGTCGCTCGGCTCAAGCGGGCGGGCGCGGTGCTGGTCGGCCGCACCAACATGAGCGAGTTCGCGTTCTCGGGGCTCGGGCTGAATCCGCACTTCGGCCACCCGCGCTCGCCGTACCACCGCGACGTGCCGGGCGACGCACGGATTTCCGGCGGCTCGTCGTCCGGCGCGGCCGCGTCCGTCGCCGACGGGATGGCCGCCGTCGCGCTCGGCACCGACACGGGCGGCTCGATCCGCATTCCGGCCGCACTGTGCGGGCTGACGGGATTCAAGCCGACCGCGAGCCGGATCCCGACACAAGGCGGCGTACCGCTGTCGACGACGCTCGACTCGTTCGGCCCGATCGGCCTGACGGTCGCCTGCTGCGCGCTCGTCGACCGGATGCTCGCGGGCCTCGAACCGCACGTGCCGGCCGCCCGGCCTCTCGAGGGCGTACGGCTCGGCGTGCTGACGAACTACGTGACGGACGGTGTCGATGCCGACGTCGCGGCCGCGCTCGACGCCGCGCTCAAGCATCTCGAAGCCGCCGGCGCGATCGTCACGGAAGTGCGGTTCCCGGCGCTCGACCGGCTGCCGGACGTCAACCGCTTCGGCTTCTCGCCGATCGAGGCCTACGCATGGCATCGCCCGCTGCTCGCGCGGCACCGCGACCAGTACGATCCGCGCGTACTCACGCGCATCCTGAAGGGCGAACCCGCGAGCGCGGCCGACTATCTCGACCTGCTCGCCGCGCGCACGGCGATGCTCGACGAAGCCGCGCACACGGTCTGGGCGCGCTTCGATGCGCTCGTCGCGCCGACGGTGCCGGTCGTGCCGCCGCGCATCGCCGACCTCGAAACGGACGACGCCGCGTTCACGCGCACCAACGCGCTGATCCTGCGCAACCCGAGCGCGTTCAACTTCCTCGACGCGTGCGCGCTGTCG
The DNA here is from genome assembly GCF_003294055.1 of Burkholderia reimsis. Taxonomy (NCBI): domain Bacteria; kingdom Pseudomonadati; phylum Pseudomonadota; class Betaproteobacteria; order Burkholderiales; family Burkholderiaceae; genus Burkholderia; species Burkholderia reimsis. The sequence continues at coordinate 95,711 of NZ_QMFZ01000023.1, read as the reverse complement.
CTGCCCTGCCATCCGCGCGACGCGGCGCCGGTCGGCCTGATGCTCGCGGCCGCACCGCATCGCGACGACGCGCTGCTCGCGATCGGCCAGGCCGTCGAGGCCGTGCTCAATACGATCCGCTGAACGCAGCCAGCCGAGCGCCGGCGGACAGGACGCGCGGTGCGGCAGGTTGCCGCACGCGCGCTGTCAGTTTCGTGCCAGACCGTTCGCGCTAAAATCGCGCGATTGTTTTCCGGACCGACCCCACGAGGAACCCCGCCGACATGAACGACTACACGCTCGCAATCCGCCGCGAACGCCGCCTGCTGATGCTGCTCGGCTGGGTGTGCATCGCCCTGCTGGCCGGTGCGCTCTACCTGCAGTACGTGAAGAACGAAGACCCCTGCCCGCTGTGCATCATCCAGCGCTACTTCTTCTGCGCGATCGGGATCTTCGCGTTCCTGGCCGCCGGGATCCGCAACTGGCGCGGCATCTGGGTGCTCGAGCTGCTGATCGCGGTCGCCGCCGCCGGCGGCGTCGGCACGGCCGCCCGGCATCTGTCGATCCAGATGAATCCGGGCTTCAGCTGCGGCTTCGACACGTTGCAGCCGATCGTCGACAGCCTGCCGCCCGCGCAGTGGTTCCCCGGCATGTTCAAGGTCGCCGGGCTGTGCGAGACCGTCTACCCGCCGATCCTCGGCATCCTTCTGCCCGGCTGGGCCCTGATCGGCTTCGCCGCGATCCTGGTTGCCGTCGTCGCGAGCCTCTGGCGCCATCGCCGCAAGCTCGCGGCCTGACCGGCCGGTTTCGCACCGGCCCGCGCGCGGCCCGCTCACCCGGGCCGCACGCCGCCGGCCGGCAAGCCCGGCACCGGAGCACCCGCCGAACCGGCCCGGCCGGTCGCCCCTGACCGGCCGTACCTGGGCAGCCCCGCGTAAACACCTACTTCGCCGCCGCCCGGATAGCCGGGCGAACGCGCATCGCGCGACTTCCGCGCCCAGCCCCGCCACGCCTGCGTTTTGGCCCGATGTGCACGCATCGGCGCCCCGATCCCGAGCGGCGGGCCTATGATCGACATGATCGCCTCCTGATAGCCCGGATCAGCGCCCCGCGATGTTCCCGTCGCCGTGCGGTGCTATCTTCGGGACTGGATGGCGATCTACGTGCGCGAGGCCAGGCGGTCTCACCACCCCTGCGTAACGCGCGCCCGATCCGCAATGTCGACTGGATTCATCATGACAACGCAAACCATCCGCATCCGTCATCCTCATGGCGTCCGCGCATCCGGCGGTGCCGTCCGCGCGCACCGTCCCAGCACCGCCGCCGCACCGCATTCGCCGTGCGGCCGGCCCGCCCCGCTCCCGTCCGTCATCGTTGCCGCCACGCTCGCCAGCCCGCGCCGCGTGTCGTGCCGCGTTGTTTCGCGCGGGGTGTGCTGATGGAAGCCTGGCTCGGCGATCTGCAGCAACTGCTCGCGCACGGCGAAGCGGCCGTGCTCGTGACGGTCGCGCACACCGACGGTTCCGCCCCGCGCGAAGCCGGCACCAAGATGCTCGTCACGCGCGACACGGCCCGCCATACGATCGGCGGCGGTCATCTGGAATGGAAGGCGATCGAGATCGCGCGGCATCTGCTGAAGGACGGCGCGCATGTGCCGCACGCGCGCCGGCTCGAACGGCTCGCGCTCGGCCCGAGCCTCGGCCAGTGCTGCGGCGGCGCCGTGGTGCTCGCGTTCGAGCGGCTCGACGTCGGCGATCTCGGCTGGATCATGTCGATCGCGAAGCGTGTCGCGGCCGGCGCCGCGACCGTGCGTAGCGTATCATTCGGCCCCTCGCCGGGCGCGCCGCTGTTGAGCGAGCCCGAATCGGAAGCCGCGCGTGCCGACTGCCTGCTGTGGGAAACCGGCGGCGTGTCGCTGATGACCGAAACGATCGCGCCGTATGCGTTCCCCGTCGTGCTGTTCGGCGCCGGGCACATCGGCACCGCGCTCGTGAAGGTACTGGCGACGCTGCCGTGCCACGTGCGCTGGATCGACGGGCCCGACGCGGTGTTCCCGCCGGCCGACGCGCTCGCCGGCATCGGCAACCTCGCGATCGAGGCGGCCGCTGCCCCGGCCGACGCCGTCGACACGGCGCCGCCGCAGTCCTACTTCGTCGTGATGACGCACGACCACGCACTCGATTTCGTGCTGGCCGAGCGCATCCTGCGACGCGGCGACTATGCATACTTCGGGATGACCGGCTCGCACGCCAAGCGCGTGCAGTTCGATCATCGCCTCGCGGCGATCGGCATCGACCCGGCCCAGGTCGCGCGGATGCGCTGCCCGATCGGTGTCGAAGGCATCATCGACAAGGCACCCGAAGTGATCGCGATCTCGGTGGCTGCGCAATTGCTGCAGGCCGTCGAAGCGAACGCGGCCGCGCAGGCTTCCCCTACCTACTGACCGACCAAGAACGACGCCATGACCCCGACATTCAAGGACAAGATTGCCCGCGCGCCGAAAGCGGAGCTGCACATCCACATCGAAGGCTCGCTCGAGCCCGAGCTGATCTTCGCGCTCGCGCAGCGCAACGGCGTGAAGCTCGCATACGACTCGATCGACGCGTTGCGCGCCGCCTATGCGTTCACCGACCTGCAGTCGTTCCTCGACATCTATTACGCAGGCGCGAGCGTGCTGCTGACCGAGCAGGATTTCTACGACATGACGGCCGCGTACTGCGAACGCGCGCTCGCCGACAACGTCGTCCACACCGAACTGTTCTTCGATCCGCAAACGCACACCGAACGCGGCGTGCCGATCGAGACGGTAGTCGCGGGCATCGAGCGCGCACTCGCCGATTACGAGCAGCGCGGGCTGTCGAGCAAGCTGATTCTGTGCTTCCTGCGCCACCTGTCCGAAGAGGACGCGCTCGCGACGTTCGATTCCGCGCTGCCGCTGTTCGAGCGCTATCGTCATCGCCTGATCGGCGTGGGCCTCGATTCGTCCGAACTCGGCCATCCGCCGACGAAGTTCGCGCGCGTGTTCGACAAGGCACGCGCGCTCGGGCTGAAGCTCGTCGCACATGCCGGCGAGGAAGGCCCGCCCGCATACATCTACGAGGCGCTCGACGTGCTGAAGGTCGACCGGATCGACCACGGCGTGCGCAGCATCGAGGACGCGGCCCTGGTCGAGCGTCTCGCCAGGACGCGCACTGCACTGACCGTCTGCCCGCTGTCGAACCTCAAGCTGTGCGTGTTCGACGACATGGCGAAACACACGCTGAAGGCGCTGCTCGATCGCGGCGTCGCGGTGACGATCAACTCCGACGATCCGGCCTATTTCGGCGGCTACGTCAATGAAAACTACTTCGCGACGGCCGAAGGGCTGCAACTCACGGATGCCGAAGTCCATGCGGTGATCCGCAACGGCTTCGAAGCATCGTTCATCGAACCGGCGCAGCGCGACGCACTGTACGCGCGCCTCGACGCGTACTGGCAGGCCGCCTGACGGCCCGCATCGAGGAACGCCAGACAGATGAAACACGGCAACGGCATCCGCTTCGCAACCACCGGCCCGGCGTCGCGCCGGAACGGTCGCGTGCGTGCCCGCGCGGCGAGCGCGCCATTCGTCGTCGCCCGCCCGTGCTTGCCGTCGCGGTTTGCCGCTGCGGTCGCCGCTGCGGTCGCCGCCGCACCGGTCGCGAACGCAGCGGCTGCGAGGCCCGCCGGCAACCACTCGCCGGCGGCTTCGGCCGCCACGTCCGCCCGCGCAACCGCCTCCGGTCGTGCCGCATACAGCGTGCCGCTACCGCTCGCGAAGCGCCGTCCCGCCGCCCTCCGGCGTCGATCGCTTTCTTCTGTTCGCCTTACCTTGATGCAGGACCATTCGTCATGACGCAAACCGCTTTCCGTTCCCAGCTGCTGACTTTCAACGGCGACCCGGCGCAATCGAGCCAGGCCGCGAACTACGAGACCGACGGCCTCCTGATCGTCGACGACGGCAAAGTCGTCGCGGCCGGCCCGTACGCGCAGCTCGCCGCGACGCTCGCGCGCGACGCGATCGTCCATGACCTGCGCGACAAGCTGATCGTGCCCGGCTTCATCGACACGCACATCCACTATCCGCAGACGGACATGATCGCGTCGCCGGCACCGGGCCTGCTGCCGTGGCTGGACAAGTACACGTTCCCGACCGAGCGCCAGTTCGGCGATCCCGAGCATGCGCGCGAGGTGGCCGACTTCTTCGTCGACGAACTGCTCGCCTGCGGCACGACGAGCGCGCTCGTCTACTGCACGGTGCACAAGCAGTCGGCCGATGCGCTGTTCGCGGCGAGCGACGCACGCGACCTGCGGATGATCGCGGGCAAGGTGCTGATGGATCGCAACTGCCCCGAATTCCTGCGCGATACCGCGCAATCCGGTTACGACGACAGTGCCGAGCTGATCGGCCGCTGGCACGGCAAGGGCCGCCAGATGTACGCGCTCACGCCGCGTTTCGCGCCGACGTCGACCGAAGCGCAGCTCGAGGCGTGCGGCGAACTCGCGCGCCGCCATCCGGACGTGTTCGTACAGAGCCACGTCGCGGAGAACGTCGACGAGGTGAAATGGGTGGCCGAGCTGTTCCCCGGCCATCGCAGCTATCTCGACATCTACGACCGCTACGGGCTGCTGCGCCCGCGCGCGGTGTACGGCCACTGCATCCACCTCGACGACGAGGACCGCCGCCGGATGGCCGAGACGCGCACCGTCGTCGCGCACTGCCCGACGTCGAACTTCTTCCTCGGCAGCGGGCTGTTCGATTTCGACAAGGCCGGTGAATACGACGTGCCCGTCACGCTCGCGACCGACGTCGGCGGCGGCACGTCGTTCTCGATGCTGCAGACGATGAACGAAGCGCACAAGGTCGCGCGGCTGTCGGGCCACCACCTGACCGCGACCCGGATGTTCTGGCTCGCGACGGCCGGCGCCGCGCAGGCGCTCGACCTCGCCGACACGGTCGGCACGCTCAAGCCGCGCACCGAGGCCGACTTCGTCGTGCTCGATCCGCAGGCCACGCCGCTGCTCGCGCGCCGCACGAAGCGCGCGGATTCGCTCGAGGAACTGCTGTTCGCGTTCGCGCTGCTCGGCGACGACCGCGCGGTGTACCGCACCTATGCGGCCGGCAAACTCGTCCACGAGCGCGGGGCGGCGCGCCGCCCCGCCGCGTAACGGCGTTCCGGGGGGTGTCCCGGCAGGCGCGGGCGTCTGCCCTGCCCGCCTGCCCGCCTGCCGTACAGCCGTACAGCCGTACCGCCGTACAGCCGTACAGCCGTACAGCCGGAGCTTGCCGAGCGCCAGGCACCGCGCCGCTCGACCGCTTTCCCGCGCGCGACACGCCGTGCTAGAATTCGCCGCTCATTGGGGAGTAGCCGCTCCGCTCGATGTCCCGCGCCCCCGGCGCGCATCGTGACGGAGGCGTCCGTCAACAGACTTGGCCTTGCGGCCATGGCGGGCGCAGCCACCTAGGCCTGGCGAGACCGATGGTTCACAGTGCGCCGCATCAGGGCCCGGCGCGCCGTGGATCGTCGCTCGCACGCACAACACCGGCCCGTGGAACCCCATACGTGTCCCAAGCCTTCCTGATCTCCACCGGCGCCGTCGCCCTCGCTGAAATCGGCGACAAGACCCAATTGCTTTCCCTCGTCCTGGCCGCGCGCTATCGCAAGCCGGTGCCGATCATTCTCGGCGTGCTCGTCGCGACGCTCGTGAACCACGGTTTCGCCGGCGCGCTCGGCGAATGGCTCGGCGCGCTGGTCACGCCGTCGATCATGCGCTGGGCGCTCGCGTTCTCGTTCATCGCGATGGGGTTGTGGATCCTCGTGCCGGACAAGCTCGACGCCGACGAGGCCAATGCCAACCGTTCGCGGCTCGGCGTGTTCGGCGCGACCCTCGTCGCGTTCTTCCTCGCGGAAATGGGCGACAAGACGCAGATCGCGACCGTCGCGCTGGCCGCGCGCTTCCAGGACTACATCGGTGTCGTGGCCGGCACGACGTTCGGGATGATGCTCGCGAACGTGCCTGCGATCCTGCTCGGCGACCGCTTCGCGCACCGCCTCCCGACGAAGCTGGTGCACGGCATCGCGGCCGTGCTGTTCGTCGTGCTCGGCGCGCTGGCGCTGCTGGGCGTCGGGGTCTGACGGGGAAGAAAACGGCAGGCGCGGCCGGACGGCCGCGCCGAGGCTGATGCCGCGTTACTTGGCGGCGGCGCCCGAAGCGGGCGCAGCCGGCACCGCGCGCTCGTTGGCGGCCGGTGCCGCCGGGCCGCCGCGCTTGTCGACCGGCAGCCGGACCGAGCGGACCGCGCCGTTCGACAGCGGGAAATCGGCGAGCGCGCTGCGCGCGAGGAACGGCATCGCGTACAGCAGCGTGCCGTTGTCGCCGGTCGTGCGCGCGGACACGTTGTAGACCTCCTTGCCCGTCGCGCGCTCGGTGATGCGGATGCCGAGCGTGTAGTCGAACACCTGGTACGTCTGCGCGACATAACCGGCCGGCATCGGCCCCCAGGGCCCCCACGGGCCCCATGGCCCGCGCCGCCAGTACGGCCCCGGCCCGACGAACCACGGATCGTAATAGACGGGCTGCGGCACCGTCACGAGATCGCTGCCGACCGCATAGGTCAGCCCGACGAGATACCGCGCCTGCGCCTGCGGCACCTGCCGGAACGCATACGTGGACAGCTCGTTCGCGACGATCGGCTCGTAAGTCGACTGCTCGATGCTGTTCTTCTGCGCATCGGTGCGGGTGAACGCATAGGTGCGTGTCGCGTCGCTGCCGCTCCAGTCGGAGAAGGCCGTGACCTGGGTCGTCACGTAGCTGGTGCAGCCGGTCAGCAGCGCCACGCACAGCACCGCCGCCCAGCCCGCACCGCGTTGAATCCATTCGCGTTTCATGTTGATCCTCTTCGATCCGTCACCCGTTCGTCGCACCGCGCGAACCGTAACGGGATGCCGATAATACGCGGACTCCCGGAACCGGTAAAAAGTTCGCCCGGCACGCAGCCGCAAGCCTTTGTACAATGGCCCGGTTCGCCCGGCCCGTGCCACGGGCCCGTCCCCCACACCACCGATCTCGACGACCATGTCCGACAACGCTTCCTCCACCGTGATCCGCCGCGCCGACTACACGCCGCCGGCCTTTCTCATCGATACCGTTGCGCTCGAATTCGATCTCTCGCCGGCCCGTACGATCGTCAGGAATACGATGCGCGTGCGCCGCAACCCGGACGCCGCGCCCGCGCCGCACCTGGAGCTGATGGGCGAAGCGCTCGAATTCGTCGGCGCACGGCTGGACGGCGCGCCGCATGGCGCCGTGCGCGCGCACGAGCACGGGCTGACCGTCGAGAACGTCCCCGATGCATTCGAGCTGACGCTCGAAAGCGCATGCGCGCCCGACCAGAATACGACGCTGTCGGGTCTCTATGTATCGAGCGGCAACTTCTTCACGCAGTGCGAAGCCGAAGGCTTTCGCCGTATCACCTACTTCCTCGATCGCCCGGACGTCATGGCGTCGTACACGGTGACGCTGCGCGCCGACAAGGCCGCCTATCCGGTGCTGCTGTCGAACGGCAACCTCGTCGATTCCGGCGACCTGCCCGACGGCCGCCACTTCGCGAAGTGGGAAGACCCGTTCCGCAAGCCGAGCTACCTGTTCGCACTGGTCGCCGGCAAGCTCGTCGCGATCGAGGAGAAGATCACGACCGGCTCGGGCAAGGAAAAGCTGCTGCAGGTGTGGGTCGAGCCGGCCGATCTCGACAAGACGCGTCACGCGATGGATTCGCTGATCCATTCGATCCGCTGGGACGAAAAGCGCTTCGGCCTCGAGCTCGATCTCGACCGCTTCATGATCGTCGCGGTCGGCGACTTCAACATGGGCGCGATGGAAAACAAGGGGCTCAACATCTTCAACACGAAGTACGTGCTGGCGAACCCCGAGACCGCGACCGACACCGACTTCGCGAACATCGAGTCGGTGGTCGGCCACGAGTACTTCCACAACTGGACCGGCAACCGCGTGACCTGCCGCGACTGGTTCCAGCTGAGCCTGAAGGAAGGGCTGACGGTGTTCCGCGACCAGGAATTCTCGGCCGACATGGCCGCGGGCGATGCCATCGAATCGGCGGCCCGCGCGGTCAAGCGCATCGAGGACGTGCGGGTGCTGCGCCAGTTGCAGTTCGCCGAGGATGCCGGCCCGATGGCGCACCCGGTGCGCCCGGAGAGCTACGTCGAGATCAACAACTTCTACACGATGACCGTCTACGAGAAAGGCTCGGAAGTCGTGCGGATGTACCAGACGCTGTTCGGCCGCGACGGCTTCCGCAAGGGGATGGACCTGTATTTCAAGCGCCACGACGGGCACGCCGTGACCTGCGACGACTTCCGCCACGCGATGGCCGACGCGAACGGGCGTGACCTCGCGCAGTTCGAGCGCTGGTACAGCCAGGCCGGCACGCCGCGCGTGTCGGTGCGCACCGCGTACGACGCGGCCGCGCGTCGTTATACCGTCACGCTCGCGCAGGGCTACGGCGACGCGTCGCCGGCCGCGCGCGAAACGCAGCAAGGCCCGCTGCTGATCCCGTTCGCGATCGGCCTGATCGGCCGCGACGGCCGCGACCTGCCGCTGCGCCTCGACGGCGAAGCCGCCGCGGCGGGCACGACGCGCGTGCTCGACTTCACCGACACCGAACAGACCTTCACGTTCGTCGACGTGCCGGAACAACCGCTGCCGTCGCTGCTGCGCAACTTCTCGTCGCCGGTGATCGTCGAGTACGACTACAGCGACGACGACCTCGCGTTCCTGCTCGCGCACGACAGCGATCCGTTCAACCGCTGGGAAGCCGGCCAGCGCCTCGCGACGCGCGCGCTGCTGACGCTCGCCTCGCGTGCCGCCGCGAACGAGCCGCTCACGCTCGGCGAGAACTTCGTTGCCGCCTTCCGCCGCGTGCTGACCGACGCGACGCTGTCGCCCGCGTTCCGCGAACTCGCGCTGACGCTGCCGTCGGAAACCTACCTCGCCGACCAGATGGCTGAAGCCGATCCGGCCGCCGTGCATCGCGCGCGCCAGTTCGTGCGCCGCCAGCTCGCCACCGCACTGCGCGCCGACTGGCTCGCCGCATACGAGCAGCACCAGACGCCCGGCGCCTACGAACCGACGCCCGAGGCTTCCGGCCGCCGCGCGCTGAAGAATCTCTCGCTCGCGTATCTCGCCGAACTCGAGGATCCGGCCGATGCCGTGCGCCTCGCGACCGCGCAATACGACGCGGCGAACAACATGACCGATCGCGCGGCCGCACTCGGCGCGCTGCTGTCCGCCGCTGCCGCCGGCGCGAACGAACCGGCCGAGCACGCGCTCGACGATTTCTACCGCCGCTTCGAGAAGGAAGCGCTCGTGATCGACAAATGGTTCGCGATGCAGGCCGCCCAACGCGGTACGCCCGCGCAGCCGACGCTCGCGAAGGTTCGCAAGCTGCTCGCGCACCCCGCGTTCAACCTGAAGAATCCGAATCGCGCACGCTCGCTGATCTTCAGCTTCTGCGCGGCCAACCCCGCGCAATTCCACGCGGCGGACGGCTCGGGTTATGCATTCTGGGCCGAACAGGTGCTCGCGCTCGACGCGATCAACCCGCAGGTCGCGGCGCGCCTCGCCCGCTCGCTCGAACTGTGGCGCCGCTTCACGCCCGCGCTGCGCGACCGGATGCGCGAAGCGCTCGAGCAGGTCGCCGCCGGCGCGAAATCGCGCGACGTGCGCGAGATCGTCGAGAAGGCGCTCGCGTAACGCAATCCTCCGCATCGCTCACACGCGAAACAGCCGGTGCCGCCAGTGGCGGCACCGGCTTTTTATTGCGCGAATACTGCCGGCCCCGGACGCAGTCGCGGGGTCTGACCGCGCCCGCTGCATGGCGCGTCCCGCGCGTCGTCGCCGCCGGAAACCGGGCCGATCCGGCCGCCCGGCCATGTAACCGGACGAAAAAAGCCGGCGGCACGGGAGGCGCGACGGGTAAAATTGCGGCCATTCAAGGATTCTTTGGCCTTCTGGAGTCTGTCATGTCCATTGCCCGCCGCACCACGCTGTCGAAGTTCCTGATCGAACAGCAACGTGAGACCAACAACCTCCCTGCCGACCTGCGCCTGCTGATCGAAGTCGTCGCACGCGCGTGCAAGGCGATCAGCTACAACGTGTCGAAGGGCGCGCTCGGCGAGGCGCTCGGCACCGCCGGCAGCGAGAACGTCCAGGGCGAAGTGCAGAAGAAGCTCGACATCCTGTCGAACGAGATCCTGCTCGACGCGAACGAATGGGGCGGCAACCTCGCCGCGATGGCATCGGAAGAAATGGAAACCTTCTTCCCGATCCCGGCGAACTACCCGCGCGGCGAATACCTGCTCGTGTTCGACCCGCTCGACGGTTCGTCGAACATCGACGTGAACGTGTCGATCGGCACGATCTTCTCGGTGCTGCGCTGCCCGGACGGCAAGCAGGCAACCGAGGAATCGTTCCTTCAGCCGGGCACGCAGCAGGTCGCGGCCGGCTACGCCGTGTACGGCCCGCAGACGGTGTTCGTGCTGACGACCGGCAACGGCGTGAACTGCTTCACGCTCGACCGCGAAGTCGGCTCGTGGGTGCTCACGCAGAGCAACATGCAGATCCCGGCCGACACGCGCGAATACGCGATCAACGCATCGAACGCGCGCCACTGGTACGACCCGGTCAAGCGCTACGTCGACGAACTGAACGCCGGCAAGGACGGCCCGCGCGGCGACAACTTCAACATGCGCTGGATCGCCTCGATGGTCGCCGACGTGCACCGGATCCTGAACCGCGGCGGCATCTTCATGTACCCGGCCGACAAGCGCACGCCCGATCGTCCGGGCAAGCTGCGCCTGATGTACGAAGCGAACCCGATGTCCTTCATCGTCGAACAAGCGGGCGGCGCCGCGACGACGGGCACGCAGCGCATCATGGAAGTCCAGCCGACCGGCCTGCACCAGCGCGTGCCCGTGTTCCTTGGCTCGAAGAACGAAGTCGAGCGCGTGACCGGCTATCACGACGAAGCAAAATAATTGCACTGCAGCACTAGACGGAGGTGCGATGCGCAAGTACAATCGCGCCTCTTGATGTGGCCCTGACCGGTCGCATCACAGTGAAGTGAAAGCGGGAAGTCCGCCGGATCGAGGGTTTCGCGAAGCAGCGGCAGCAAGCTGAAAAAATTTCGCAAAACCTATTGCCAAGATCCCGGAAATCACCATATAATTTCATTTCTCTGCTGCCGGTGTAGCTCAGTTGGTAGAGCAGCGCATTCGTAATGCGAAGGTCGTAGGTTCGACTCCTATCTCCGGCACCAAGACACAAAGGCCTGACAAGCATCGCTTGTCAGGCCTTTTCTCTTTTCCGGCGCCGAAATCGTGCGCCCGCGGTCTCGCCTCACCCAGTCCGCTTGCGGGCATCCCCGGACTCCCGCATCACGCGCCGACGACTACAATCGCCGGACACTCCACCCTCGCCCCCTTCTTCATGCGCACCTGGCGTCTCGAGCGAGCGAATCTCGCCGCGCAGCTGGACGTGTCCCGCGCGACGCGCCTCGTCGCCGCGATCGGCGGCAACGAGCCGAACGCATTCGCGGCCGAAATCCTGAAGCTGTTCGACGACGCGCTGTCCATCACGCAGTGCACGATCTTCGCGTACGAGTTCGGCAATCGCCCGCGCACGATGTCGGTCGCCGATCATCGCGGAGGCCGCTACCTGCGCGACCTCGCCGACACCTACGCACGACATTTCTACGCACTCGACGGCAACCAGCAGATCGTGTCGACCGCCCATCGCGGCACACGCCGCCACGATCTGCTGCTGCACCAGCAGGCCGGCGACGAGATCGATCACGAAGCGTATCGTGCCGCGTGCTACCGCGGCCCCGACGTATCCGACCGGCTGGCGCTGCTGATGCAGCCCGGCGATGCAACGTGGCTGTCGATCAACCTGTACCGCGCGCATCGCAGCGGCGCATTCCAGCCGCGCGAGATCGCCGCGATCGAAGCGCTCGCGCCGCTGATCGCGCAGGCCGCAAGGCATCACTACGCGCTCGCCGGTGCGGCGCAGATCGGTATCCCGCAACGGATGCTCGCGCGACTGCGCCATGCATGCCCCGATTTGTCCAAGCGCGAGCTCGACGTGCTGCGTGGCGTACTCGACGGCCAGACCGCGCACGAGATCGGCGAGACGATCGGCGTGAAGGCATCGAGCGTCGTCACCTACCAGAAGCGCGCATACCGGCGCCTCGGCATCTCGAGCCAGCGCGAGCTGTTTGCGCTGTGCATGCAGCCGTGAAACGTCGCGGCCTGCGTTGAGCCCCTCGCTGTACCCGAATTGGGGACAACCGACGCACGACCGGCTTCCATACTGTCTCGACCTGTTGCGCGCATCTTTGCGTCGATGCGCGCACGTCGAACCGGACTCCCCTGGAAGCCAACGATGGATATCGACTTCAAGCCCTACCCGTTCGTCGCCGAGCGCCATCCCGCGCATCTGCCGGCCTGCGACGACGGTATCGATACGCACCGGCATCGCGTTGCGATCGTCGGTGGCGGCCCCGTCGGCCTGGCCGTCGCGCTCGGCCTCGCGAACCACGGCATCCGCAGCGTGCTGATCGAGGCCGACGACGCAGCCTGCCACGGCAGCCGCGCCATCTGCATCTCGCGGCGCAGCCTCGAGATCATCGAGCGGCTCGGTGCACTCGACGACTTCCTGCGCAAGGGGCTGCCGTGGACCGGCGGGCGCAGCTTCTACCGTCGCGACGAAGTGCTGCATTTCACGATGCCGCAGGACGAAAACCAGAAGCTGCCGCCGATGGTGAATCTCGCGCAGTATCACATCGAGCAGTTCCTGCTCGATGCCGCGCTGCGCCGCCGCGAACTCATCGAGATCCGCTGGCAGACGAGAGTCACCGGCGTGACCCCGCAACCGGACGGCGTGCGCCTCGACGTCGACACGCCGCTCGGCGGCTACGCACTCGACGCAGACCGGGTCGTCGCGTGCGACGGCGGGCGCAGCACGATGCGCGACGCGCTCGGCCTGTCGCTCCAGGGCACGAGCTACGAGGGCCGCTACGTGATCGTCGACATCGCGCTCGACAGCGACCGGCCGACCGAACGACTGGCGTACTTCGACCCGTCGTCGAATCCGGGCTCGACGGTGCTCGTTCACAAGCAGCCCGACAACGTGTGGCGGATCGACTATCAGTTGCGCGACGATGAGGATGCCGAAGCCGCCGTAAAACCGGAGAACGTGATCCCGCGCGTGCAGAACCTGCTCGACATGATGGGCGAGCGCGGCGACTGGTCGCCGATCTGGATCACGATCTACAAGGCGAACGCACTGACACTCGAACGCTATCGGCACGGGCGCGTGCTGTTCTGCGGCGACGCCGCGCACCTCGTGCCGATCTTCGGCGTGCGCGGCGCGAACTCGGGCATCGACGATGCCGACAACCTGGCATGGAAACTCGCGTACGTGACGCGCGGGCTCGCATCGGACACGTTGCTCGACAGCTACTCGGACGAACGCGTGTTCGCGACGCACGAGAACCTCCGCTACGGCACCAAGAGCACCGAGTTCATGGCGCCGCCGTCATTCGCGTTCGAACTGATGCGCAAGGCCGTGCTGTCGCTCGCGGTCCGCCATCCCGCACTGCGTTCGCTGATCAATCCGCGCCAGACGACGGCCATCGCGTATGCGACGTCGCCGCTCAACGCGGCCGAACGCGACACGTTTTCGGCCGGCCCCGCGCCCGGCACGGTGCTCGCCGAATGCCCGCTGATGCTGTACACGGCACACGGCAGCGACGTGCGCCGCGGCCATCTGACCGACCTCGTCGCTCCGCGCTTCACCGCGTTCTGCTTCACCGCGGACGGCGTGCCCGATGCGACGCTGGCCGATCTCGAACGCCGCCTGCAGGCTGCGCGGATGCCGTTCGCGCTCGTCACGCTCGCGCGGCATGCGGCACCACGGCAACCGGCCTGCGGCGGCCATGACGTCGACGGCCGGCTGTTCGACATGTACGGCGCGCGCGACGGTACCGTCTATCTCGTGCGTCCGGACGGTCACGTACTCGGCCGCTGGCACGACGCGCGCGCCGGCGACGTGGCCGCCGCACTCGAACGCGCACTCCATCCTTGCGCATCGACCGATCCTCAGGAGACCACATGATGACGGATACCGAACGCGACACCCTCTACACCGACCTGTGCCGCACGATGACGCGGATCGGTGAAGCCGATGCGTCGCTCTTTCTCGCCCGCTTCGCACTGCTGTCGATCGAGGCGATCGGCGACACCGCGACCGTCGCACGGCTGATTGCCGACGCAAGCGACGGCTTGCCCGCCGCGAACATGCAGGCTCCGACGCCCGGACGGTGACGCTCACGGCCGACCGGTTTCACCGGCGGCCATTCCTTACAGATTCATTTCGCCGCGCATCGCCCGTGCGCCAGCCTCGTCGTATGCAGACGAATTCCCTGGAAAATCCCGTTAAGGGTGCATAACATTACTTAACGATTCCGACCCGTCTATCGCGTTACATTGCGTGGGCGGCGCGGCGGGTCGCAATGCCGCCTTCATTCAGCTTGCGGCGACACAGCCGACGTCCGGTCATTCGATACAACACAAGGAGAGGATCACCATGACTCATGGCTTGATTATGTGGCTCATCATCGGCGCGATCGCCGGCTGGCTTGCCGGCTTGCTCGTCAAGGGCGGCGGCTTCGGGCTGATCGTCGACATCATCGTCGGGATCGTCGGCGCAGTGATCGGCGGCTGGCTCGCCGGGCTGCTCGGCATCAGCATCGGCAGCGGTTTCATCGGATCGGTGATCGTCGCGGTCGTCGGTGCGGTAATCCTGCTGTTCGTGATCCGGCTATTCAAGCGAGCGGCCTGACGCTTCTCTCCACGCGCCTTCGGGCGCGTTTTCGCATCAGGCCGGCGCGCGGCCCGTTCGCCGCGCGCCACTGGCCCGTTCAGCGCGTGACGCGCTGCAACCCGCCGTCGAGCACGTCGGCCGTCAGCAAACCGCTGCGCGCTTCGCGTGCGCCATCGCGCACGATCCAAACGGTGCGCGGCATCTCCCCTCTCCATCCCGCATCGAGCGCCGCGCGCAGCCGCTCGGGCATCGGCTCGGTGTTCGCGTACTACGCGACCTGCGGTGGCGGATTCATCTGCGCGAGTGCCCGGGAGATCGTCGGGCCGTTGTCGTCGTACACATCCATCGCGAGCTGCACGTCCCGACTCGTCGCGATCTTCGGGCGATTCTCGGCGCTCGTGCAGATCGGCTCCGGCATCGCGTCGACGGTGACAGGTGCGGACAACGTGCGGCCTGCGTCGTCGGAATGCGCGACGACGACATGCGCGCCTTCGACCCACGCGACCCACAGCCGGTGATGCGTGTCGAATGCCACCCCCGTCGCGAGCGGCTGCTTGTGCTGCGCGGGCGCGGCCTGCATGCTCATGTGCACGGCACGCGAATCGGCGGCCTTCGGCACGTCGTGGGTGTCGTGCGCACCGGCAGTCGACAGCAACGCGCACCACAACGCGCCGGCTGCCGCGAGCGACTTCACAGCGACCATTTCAGTTCTCCATAGAAAGTACGGCCCGGATATGGATGGAACACGTAGTAGCGGCGGTCCGTCAGGTTGTCGATGCCGACCGACGCGGTCCAGTGACGGTCGAAGCGGTAACGCGCCTTCAGGTCGACGATCGTGAACGAGCTCGTGCCGCCGTAGACGTCCGGGTTCACGTCGCTGTTGTCGAGCGTGTTGAACTGGCGGCCCGAATAGCGCACACCGACGCTCGCGAGCCAGTGTTCGTCGAAGCGATACGACGCGAGCAGGTTTGCACGCATGCGCGGAATACGCGGAAAGCGCGAGCCGACGTACGCGGGATTCGCGGCATCGGCGAGGATCTGCGCGTTGCTCGCCGACACGTTCGCGTCGAGACCGAGGCCGCGCAGCCCGACGTTCTCGCCGCTGAACGCGAGTTCGACACCGCGCACGCGCACGCGATCGACGTTCGAGATGTTGGTCACCGTCGTCGCACCCGACACAGTCGTCTGGGTGTAGATCGAATCGCGCAGATCGCTCTGGAACACGCTGGCACGCACGACGCCGACACCCACGTCGCGTTCGGCCGTGAAGTCCCAGTCGATCGCCTTTTCCGGCCGCAGGTTCGGGTTGTTGTTGACGATTGCGTTGTTCGAGATCGTGCCCTGGAACAGTTCGCCGACCGTCGGGTAACGCGTGCCCGTCGCGAACGACAGCCGGAAGCGCCAGACGTCGGTCGCATCCCATTGCAACGCGACTTTCGGCGACAGTGCATTCGCGCTGCGATCCGCGTAACCGAGCGTGCCGCTCGCGTTACCGAGCGCGCCGCCGTACGCATCCCAGCGTTCGTAGCGCAGCCCCAGCGTCGCGAGCCAGCCCGGTGCGAAGCGCCACGCATCCTGCCCGAACAGCGCCTGCGTGCGCGTGTCGCCCCGATAGGTGCTCGCGAGCGACGTGGTCGGCCCGGCCAGCCAGTCGGCCGTGTTGTACGTGACGTTGCGCAGGAAGTAGTTGTCGTAGTGATAGCCGAACGTGAACGTATGGCCCTTCACTTCCGGCGCCTCGGCCTTCAGGTCGAACGTGCGCCAGCCGGTACCGTCTCCCTGGAACAGCGTGCCTGCCCCGCCCTGCACGGTCGACGCCGAGCGCTGCACGTCGCGCGACACGTCGTACGCGGACACGACGCCCGACAGGCGCCAGCCTGAATCGAGCCGGCCGTTCAGCCCGAGCGCGTACAGCCAGTTCTCCTGGTCGCCGCGCTGCGGCGCGAACGCATTCGGCGCAACGGTCATGTTCCGGCCACCGATCGACACGTTGCCGCCGTAGACCGGATTGCCGGCCGCATCGCGCAGGAAGGTTTCGCCGTGCTGCCGGTAATGGTTCTCCCAATGCCCGAGCGTGAGCGTCGCGTCGACGTGGTCGGTGAACGCGTAGCCCATCCGGATCGTCTCGTTGAGCTGTTCGGTCCGCTCGATCGTCTGCGCGCCGACGATCGTCCGCGGCTTGCCGTTGGGCCCGATGTCGGTCGCGGCGCCGCTCACGGGCACGGCGGCGCCGAGCTTCGGGTTGTACACCGAATTGGGGCTCGCATATTGCATCGGCTGACCGTTGTTCTCGAGCCGGTCAAGCGACAGCGCGAACCAGAACCGCTCGACGCGGTTCGCGATCCGCGCGGTCTGGTGATTGCCGCCGAAGCTGTCCGCGAATCCGTAGCCGTCGTGGTAGCGCTGCGTAAAGAACTGGCTCGACAGCGACGCCTCGAGCTTTTCTGGCCGGCGCGTCGTGAGCAGCACGGTCGAGCCGATCGAGTTGCCCGGGTACAGCGCGGAAAACGGGCCATAGAGCACGTCGACGCGCGCGATATCGTCAGGCGGAATCAGCGACCAGCGCGGCGGGTACGCGTAGCTCGATCCGAGCAGGTTCGACAGCAGCACGCCGTCGGCGTAGACGAGCCCGCGCGCGCTCTGCAGTTCGTTGAAGTCGCGACCGGCGAACACGCTGTTGCGGTCGCCGATATAGCGCTTGCGGACCATCAGGTTCGGTGCGTACTTGAGCGCGTCCTCGGTGGTGACGTTGGTATGCGATTCGATCTGCTCGCGCGTGATCGATGTGACGACGGCCGGCGTATCCGGATCGAGCGGTTGCCGCTGCGCGGTCACGCTGACCGCGGTCAGCGTACTGCCGGCCGGCACCGGCGAAACGGTTGCGGCGGTGGATGCCGGCGCGACGGTATCGGCGGGACGCTCGACACCACGGCGGGCAGTGTCGACACGCGTATCGTCAGTTGAAGCCGCATGGGCGACAGGCCATGCGAACGCGGCCGCGCATGCGAGCGCGAGCCGCCCGCGCGACGGCCGCGCGGCGAAGGAGGAGGACATGAAGGGATTCCTGAAAACGTGATCGAACGCCGCCGGACACGAGCACGCGCACCGCGCACGGACGGCGCGGCACGCGGCCCGGCCGCGAGCGGCACGCGCGCCACCGGGGCGCGCGGACGACATCAATCAGATCGGAGCGTGTTCAGGCGGCGCGCGAGGCTGCGCGAGACGGATACCCTTGCCGGGGCAATCGGGAATGACGGGGGCTGCCGCGCGGTAGGCAAACGTCCGCACGAAACCCGGCAGCGCGGGCAGGCTCGTACCGAGCGCCACGTTCGCCGCGAAGCCGGGGCAGTACACGCAGTGCGGCACGCCGGCATGGTCGAACGACGGCGCATCGTGGTCGCCGCCGGCCTGCGCGAGCACGATCTGACGGGCACCCGCTGCACTGCACAACTCGAGGGTGAGCTCGCCGGAGCCGCTCGAGGCGAGACGCGCATAGCCGACGACGGGCGACAGTACGTTCAATACCAGCGCCAGCCATACGAGGCCGATCCATCGCGTCGTTCGTTTCATCGCGGTCCAGGAAAAAGTGCGCGCAAGTATAACAAGCGGCCCGATTGTTGCCGATTCCGCACGACTCGATAGTCGGCATCGCAGCGCGCGTCCGAGCGCATGTGCCGTTAATACAACAGAGACAAAATCTAACGATTCGCCACTGGCATAAATCCAAGCGCGAGGATGATAATCATCGAACCTGCTGGAGAAACGACCATGGACGAAAGACCAACTCGCATGCCACCGCCCGAGCAAGTGATGAGCCCGGATCCGGAACCCGTCGGCGTGGAATTCCTCGCCGAATTGCCCGACCACGTACGGGCATTCTTCGACGAGCAGCACAAGCTGTACTCGCCGAAGTGAACGCCTGTTCGGTTCTATAACCGCCACGTGTCGATCATCGCTATCGTGCGGTTCATCATTGCGCATCGCGCGCAACTCGCCTCGCACCCGGGCCGCAACAGCCTGACGGTGCCGGATCAGCTCGCCTGCTGATTCCTCTGTCGCGTCGCTACGCCGCGCGACTGTCTTCGTCTATCCTTCTGGTTTTCCACGTCCGGCCCGCCCGGCTCTCCCGATCGTTCCGATGAAGCAAGTCATTCGTGCCAGCGTCGCTGTCGCCGCGCTCGGCGTCGCCCTCTTTTCGTCCCCGCGCATCGCCGTTGCGGACGGCGACGACACCGCCCTCACCAATATCGTCGCGCTCGCGTCGCAGCGCCTCGCGCTCGCTGAGCCGGTGGCTCGATGGAAATGGGCAAATCACAAGGCAATCGAGGACCGGCCGCGCGAAGCGGCGCTGCTCGAATCGGTCGGGAAGCGCGCGGCACAGGCCGGCGTCGATCCCGCGTTCGCGCGGACGTTCTTCGAGGATCAGATCGCCGCGAGCAAGGATGTGCAGAACGCCCTGTTCGCAACCTGGCGCGCGACGCGGCCGCCGGAAGGCACGCCTCCCGATCTCGCGACCAGCACGCGCCCGGCGCTCGACCGGCTGACGCAGAAAATGCTCACGGGGCTCACGCAGGTCGCGCCGCTGCGCGATGCGCCTGATTGTCAGGCGCGGCTCGCGCGCAGCATCGCGAACTGGAAGACGCTCACGCGCTACGACTCCACGCAGACGCAGGCGCTCGACACCGCGCTGTCGCACGTCTGCTCGGCCGGCGGCGCAAGCGCGATCGGCTGATACGACGGTCGCGCCGGGTCAACCCGCCTGGCCCGCGGGCATGAACGCGGCGAGCGGAATCAGTTGCAGGCCGCGCGCGAGATGCGTCTGCAGCAGGCGGTGGGTGAAGGGTTCGAACGCGCCGGCCGCCCCGTCGGCCGCGAGCTGCGCGGCCGCGTCGAGCGATTCCGCGACGCCGAGATAGCGCCAGCCATCGATCACATGAAACAGGCGGCGCTCGCCGCTCGCCTCGAACGCCACGGCGCCTTCGAACGGCCAGGGTGCGTTGCCGACACGGGCCGTGTCGGCCGCAGGGCGCCGGTTGTACGACGGACGCAGCCCGGCGATCCATTGCGCTTCCGCGAGCATCGCCCCCAGTTCGTTACCCGTCTCGCGCCATTCAACGCGCCGCACCTGCTGCGCAAGCCGCATTTCCTTCGACGACCGACGCTCTCCCGTCAACAACGCGCGCAGCCGCTGCCGCACGCGTACGCTGCGGCCGACGTACAGTGGCGCGTCGCCCTCCCCGAACAGTGCGTACGCGCCGCACCCGGCCGGCGCGGTATCGAGCCAGGCTTCGGTCAGGTCGCCACCCAGACGGAAGTGGCGCGTCGTGCGCGCGATCTGATCGCGCAGCCGCTCGAGCGGCACGATGTCGTGCAACTGGCGCCAGAACTGCCACAGGAGATCGGCATCCGCCAGCGCCCGGTGGCGTGCTGCCGGCATGAGGCCGTGGCGCTCGATCAACGCGTCGAGCCCGTGCCGCGTTTCACGCGGGAACAGCGCACGCGACAGCCGCACCGTACACAGCACGTCGGGATTGAACGCGAACCCGGCGCGCTCGAATTCGGCCCGCAGGAAACCTCGGTCGAAGCTTGCGTTGTGCGCGACGAAAAGCTTGCCGTCGAGCCGCTCGAACAAGGCCGGCGCCAGCGATGCGAACGACGGCGCGTCGCGCACCATCTCGTCCGAAATACCCGTCAGTTGCTGGATGAACGGCGGAATCGACTGCCCTGGATTGACGAGCGTCGTCCACGTCGACACGCCGAGCGGGCCGATTTCGACCACGCCGATTTCGGTGATGCGATGTTCGGCGGGCGAGCCGCCCGTGGTTTCAAGGTCGACGAAAACGAGCGGCTGTTCGCTGGCCGGATCGGACGGACGGGGGAAATCGGACATGAAAAGACTGGGAAACGATGCTTCCGTGAGTATGCACCGGCATCCCTGTTCGCGGCCAGCCCGAACCGTATTGTTCCGTCCCCGGAAAATGAAAAGCCCCCGCCATGCGGGGGCCGGACGTGATCGGCAATGCGTGGCGCGTCAGACCGCCTGGATATTCGCTGCCTGCTTGCCTTTCGGCCCGACTTTCACGTCGAACGAAACACGCTGGTTTTCCTTCAGCGTCTTGAAGCCGTCCATCTTGATTTCGGAAAAGTGCGCAAACAAATCTTCACCACCATTGTCCGACGTAATAAAGCCGAAACCTTTAGCATCGTTAAACCATTTCACGATACCGGTATCCATGTCTTCGTTCCCCACTCGATTAGATCAAAAAAGCTATTTTTATAGCCGTTTCCCGAAATCCCGAAACATCGCGCCAGCAACTGCACCAGCACCAGCACGCCGCCCGAGGACGGAGTGCTCACTTTATAAATTGGACAATCCGGGTGCGTCAAGAAAATTTTTGATGATCGTTTTATCAAAATAGTGCTAATGCCATTGGAATCGGTACACCATCGCCCTTTATTAATTGATTCGAGTCAAAAACCTGTCAACATTACCGGGGCGAGAGTTCCAATAATCTCGACCCTGAAATTTCTACCGGGGACAAATCGCCTCGGTAAAATCCTCGGGTTTTTTCCGGGTTGCGGAAATGCGGGGACATTGCGATGCTCATCCAATGCCGGAAGGAAGGAGAAGGTCATGTGGCTGGACGGAATCAAGCGCTTCGCGAGCCGACTCGGGCGCGTACGCCGCAAGTCCCGCGCTCTGGCAGAGTCCGCGCGCGAAGCGCCGTGCGACACCGAGTTCGATACGACCTGGCACGGCGATCACTGGCAGAACCTGCTTGCATCGCCTCTCGATGCCCGTCACTACGTGATGGAAGACTGGACATACACGCCGCCCCCGAACGAAGCCGAGGAGGCCGCGCCTGCGGCCAAGCGCAAGCGGCGCTCGTACACGCAGTAGTGCGCTGCGGCGGGGCAAAAAAAAAGCGCGACTGGGAAGTCGCGCCGACAAAGGTTTGGAGATCTTTTCCGTCAACGAAAAAGTCTGCTTCGGAAAGCAGAGATCGCAGTATAGCGAGAGAACAACCTTTCATTATCCATGCTCCACACAAACCTCTATTGCCGATGTGTCAATAATCGCGCTATGACCGCCGTCGCCTGCCGCTGATTTCCTGTCGCGATCGCGCAACATCCGTTACGCAGTCCTGAGGGCCATTTTCTTTCGCTGCATCGCCGCAAACCCTTGCTGGACAACCGTTTGCACTAGCCCGACGATCTTTGCGGATTCCAAAATACATTATTGCTTAAAGCGCATCCCTCCCCCGCTGCGCGCACTCCTTACACTGCAGATGGCTTTTTGAAAACCGCACCGCCGCTCTGCCGGATCGGCCGCAGCGTCAAGCAAAACATGCCAGTCCGCGGCAGGTTCGATCGACATCATCCTGTTTGGAGACAGATCCATGAAAAAAACCCTGATCGTCACCGCGTTGTCGGGTGTATTCGTTACGGCAGCCCATGCCCAGAGCAGCGTCACGCTCTATGGCCTGATCGACGCCGGCATCACCTACACGAACAATCAGCACGGCCACAGCGCCTGGCAGGAAACGAGCGGTTCGGTCAACGGCAGCCGCTGGGGCCTGCGCGGCACCGAAGATCTCGGCGGCGGCATGAAAGCGATCTTCACGCTGGAAAATGGTTTCGGCATCAATAACGGCGCGCTGAAGCAGAACGGCCGCGAATTCGGCCGGCAAGCGTTTGTGGGCCTCGCACACGACAGCTACGGTTCGCTGACGCTGGGCCGGCAGTACGACAGCGTCGTCGACTATCTCGGGCCGCTGTCGCTGACCGGCACCCAGTACGGCGGCACGCAGTTCGCCCACCCGTTCGACAACGACAACCTGAACAACTCGTTCCGGATCAACAACTCGGTCAAATATCAGAGCGCGAACTACGGCGGCCTCAAGTTCGGTGCGTTGTACGGGTTCTCGAACTCGACGTCTTTCGCGAACAACCGCGCCTATAGCGGCGGCGTGTCGTACAGCTACCTGGGCTTCAACTTCGCCGCGGCCTACTTGCAGTTGAACAGCGACGTGAACGCGCTCGCGCAGGCAGCGACCGATCCGGGCGCGGTGACCGGCGACTGGACCTTCGCCTCGCGCGTGCAGCGCACCTGGGGCGCCGGCCTGAACTACGGGTTCGGCCCGGCCACGGTCGGCTTCGTGTTCACGCAGACGCGCCTCACCGGCATCCGTGCAATCAGCGCGGGGCAGTCCGGCGTGTCCGGTGGCATTACGGGCCTCGGCGGAACCGCGCGCTTCAGCAACTACGAACTCAACGGCCGCTACGCGCTGACTCCGGCGCTGTCGCTTGCCGGCTCCTACACGTACACGCAGGGCCGCCTGGCCGGCGACAAGCCGA
This sequence comes from Burkholderia reimsis, assembly GCF_003294055.1. NCBI lineage: Bacteria > Pseudomonadati > Pseudomonadota > Betaproteobacteria > Burkholderiales > Burkholderiaceae > Burkholderia > Burkholderia reimsis. Next base: position 72,455 of record NZ_QMFZ01000023.1, on the reverse strand, counting down.
CCTGGCACCAGTTCAACCTGCAAGCCGACTATGCGCTGTCCAAGCGCACCGACGTCTACCTGCAGGGCGAGTTCCAGAAGGTCAACAACGACGGCCTCGACCTCGGCGCCAACATCAACGGGCTGGGCGCCGCGTCATCGACCAACAAGCAGATCGCGGTCACGGCCGGCATGCGCCATCGCTTCTGAGCGACCGGCACATCCGCTGCACGCCGGATGACGAAGCGCCCCGTCGGGGCGCTTTTTCTTTGCCGGACTGCGCCGGGTATCGCTCAGGCGTTGTCCCGCGGCGGGTAGCGAACGTCGAGCACGTCGATCGGCTGCGGGCCGGCCGGTGTCATCAGCATGACGGTATCGCCGATCTTCGCCTTGATCAGCGCACGCGCGACCGGGGAAATCCAGCTGACGCAGCCGCGATCCAGATCGACCTCGTCGATCCCGACGATCGTGATCGTATGATCCTCGCCGTCCGGCGTCTCGTAATCGACCGTTGCACCGAAAAACACCTGGTCGACATTCTCCTGCCGGCTCGCATCGACGACTTCGGCAAGATCGAGCCGCTTCGTCAGGAAGCGGATGCGGCGATCGATCTCGCGAAGCCGCCGCTTGCCGTAGATGTAATCGCCGTTTTCCGACCGGTCGCCGTTCGATGCGGCCCAGGACACGAGCCGCACGACCTCGGGACGCTCGACGTCGATCAGGTTCAGCAGTTCGTCCCTCAGCCGCTTGTGGCCGGCCGGCGTGATGTAGTTCTTCGCGCCCGCCGGAATCGCCGGCTGGGCCTGGTCGAGATCGTCGTCGTCGCCGTCCGACTCTTTGACAAACGCCTTGTTCATGATGCAGGTTCAACGTGGATGACTGATGCTCCAAGGGTACACGATGGGGGCCCCGGCAAGGCCGCGCAGAACAATTCGCGAATAAGGCTTCCCTTTTTATACAACCCTGCTATAATTTCGCTTCTGCGTGCGGCTGTAGCTCAGTTGGATAGAGTACTTGGCTACGAACCAAGGGGTCGTGGGTTCGAATCCTGCCAGCCGCGCCACTTTTTTCGAGGGCCTTCCGAACCGAAGGCCCTTTCAGTTCGAAGCAGTAGAAGTTTTGTTTTGCGTGCGGCTGTAGCTCAGTTGGATAGAGTACTTGGCTACGAACCAAGGGGTCGTGGGTTCGAATCCTGCCAGCCGCGCCACTTTTTTGGGGGCCTTCCCATCGCAGAAGGTTCCGACAGTCAAGCAGTACCGTTTTGCGTGCGGCTGTAGCTCAGTTGGATAGAGTACTTGGCTACGAACCAAGGGGTCGTGGGTTCGAATCCTGCCAGCCGCGCCACCTTAAAAGGGCTTTCCTCCGGGAAAGCCCTTTTTCTTTTCCGCCTCCCCTTCCCTTGCTTACGACACGGCCCGCTTACAGGCGCCCTTGTCCAGGCCACGCCGCACGTTCGCCCTTCGTGCCGCACTAATGAAAACGGCGGCCATATTGGCCGCCGTCGATCAATCGCCCGCTCGTGCTCCGGCAAGCGTCAATAATCCTGCCGCTCGCGCTCGATCCGCATGCCGCCGTCATGGCGCGCGTGCGCGCCGTCGTCGGTCGAACGCTCGCGCATGATCCGCATCACGTCCGGATTGGTCCGCACGCGCCGCATCACGTTCGCAAGATGCACGCGGTCGCTGACCTGGATCACGAAGCGCAGTACCGTCGATTCGTGCGTCAGATCCTCGTCCATCGCGATATGCACGATATTCGCGTCGGCCGACGTAATGTCCGCCGCCACGCGCGCAAAGATGCCCTTGGTGTTCTTCACGAGCGCCTTCACCGCGACATCGAACAGGCGGCCCGGCTGCGGCGCCCATTCGACGTCGATCCAGCGGCCCGGATCGCGGCGATGAATCCGCTGCGCCACGCGGCAATCGGTCGTATGAATCGCCATCCCCAGGCCGATGCCGATGTAGCCCATGATCGCGTCGCCCGGAATCGGCCGGCAGCACGCGGACAACTGCACGGACATCCCCTCGGTGCCGGTAATCACGACCGGCGGCGCATGGTGCGCGGGATGCCGCTCGGACTTCGGCAGATCGTCGTCCGCATCGCGGCCGCTCATCAACACCTCGATGCGCTTGGCCATCACTGCGGCAACGCGACGGCCGAGGCCGATGTCCGCGAAGATTTCCTGACGGCTCTTGTTGCCCGTCCACTGCACGAGCTTCTCCCACACCTCCGGCTCGACATCGGCCAGCGCGAGACCATAGCCCTTCAGGCTCTGGTCGACCAGCCGCTCGCCAAGCTGCACCGACTCGTTCAGGCGCATCGTCTTCAGGTAGTGACGGATCGCCGAGCGCGCCTTGCCGGTACGCACGAAGCCGAGCCATGCGGGGTTCGGCTTCGAATACGGCGCGGTGATCACCTCGACGATGTCGCCGCTCTTCAGCTCGGTGCGCAGTGGCAGCAGCTCGTTGTTGATCTTCACGGCCACGCACTGGTTGCCGAGATCGCTGTGGATCGAATACGCGAAATCGAGCGCCGTCGCGCCGCGCGGCAGCGCCATGATCTTCGACTTCGGCGTGAACACGTAGACCGCGTCGGGGAACAGGTCGATCTTCACGTGCTCGAGGAATTCGCTCGAATCGCCGGCTTCGCTCTGGATGTCGAGCAACGACTTCAGCCACTGGTGGGCACGCTTCTGCACGTCACTGAGATCGGCGCTGCCGTTCTTGTACAGCCAGTGCGCGGCGACCCCCGCCTCGGCAATCTCATGCATCTTGCGCGTGCGCACCTGGAACTCGATCGGCGCGCCGAACGGACCGACGAGCGTCGTGTGCAGCGACTGATAGCCGTTGATCTTCGGGATCGCGATGTAGTCCTTGAACTTGCCGGGCACGGGCTTGTACAGCGCGTGCAGCGCGCCGATGCACGTGTAGCAGTCGAGCGGGCTGTCGACGACGACGCGAAAACCGTACACGTCGAGCACCTGCGAGAACGACAGCTGCTTGTCGCGCATCTTGCGGTACACGCTGTAGATGGTCTTTTCGCGGCCGGTGATCTCGGCGTCGATCTTCGCGTCGGCCATCGCGCGCTGCGCGGCCTCGAGAATCTTGCTGATCACTTCGCGGCGGTTGCCGCGCGCAGCCTTGACGGCCTTCTCGAGTGTCGCGTAGCGATGCGGGTTGAAGTTCGCGAAGCTCATGTCCTGCAGCTCGCGATACGTGTTGTTCAACCCGAGGCGGTGCGCGATCGGCGCGTAGATATCGAGCGTCTCGCGCGCGACGCGGCGGCGCTTTTCCATCGGCACCGCGCCGAGCGTACGCATGTTGTGCAGGCGGTCGGCGAGCTTGACGAGGATGACGCGCACGTCGCGTGCCATCGCGAGCAGCATCTTGCGGAAGTTTTCCGCCTGCGCTTCCTCGCGACTGCGGAACTCCATCTTGTCGAGCTTCGACAGGCCGTCGACCAGTTCGGCGACCTTCGGGCCGAACCGTTCGGCCAGCTCGCTCTTGGTCACGCCCTGGTCTTCCATCACGTCGTGCAGGAGCGCTGCCATGACGGCCTGCGCGTCGAGCTTCCAGCCGGCACAGATTTCCGCGACGGCGACGGGATGGGTGATGTAGGGTTCGCCGCTCTGGCGATATTGACCGAGGTGGGCTTCGTCGCTGAAGTGGAACGCCGCCTTGACCTCTTTGATTTCTTCCGGGGCGAGATACTCGGCCAGCACGGCCGTCAGTTTCGCGATCGAAACGACGCCGTGCTTGCGCGGCTGCTCCGGTGTGGCGGTCGGCCCGAACAGATGCCGGAAGGACTGTTCGAGGACCGCGTCGATGTACTGGCGCGCAGGCGACTGGGCCGTGGCTTCGGTGGTCGAATCCGCGGAGGCGGACGATGGGGTGGTGCTCATATTCGCCTCCAGGTCGAGTCGTTGCGCGCGTGGATTACATGGCTGGAACGGGCCGGATGCGCGTTACACCGGCACCTTCTTCAGCATCTCGACGCCGACCTGGCCGGCAGCGATTTCGCGCAGCGCGACGACGGTCGGCTTGTCGCGGCTTTCGATCTTCGGCGTATGGCCTTGCGCGAGCTGCCGCGCGCGATAGGTGGCGGCGAGCGCCAGTTCGAAGCGATTCGGGATTTGCTTCAGGCAGTCTTCGACGGTAATGCGAGCCATGTTGGTAATTCCTTCTGAATATAGTCCTTATTCTACCTTATGTCCCTCGTCCCCCGCGTCATTCCGCGTGGGGCAGATGGATGCCGAGCTCGATGAACAGCTCCGTGTGTCGCGCGTACTGCGAAGCAAAGCGCAGACGCGTGGCCGCGACGATGCATTCGAGCTCCGCGAGCGCACGCTCGAAATTCTCGTTGATCACCACGTATTCCGCTTCCGACGCGTGCGCGATCTCGCTGCCGGCGGCGAGCAGGCGGCGCGTGATCACGTTCGGTTCGTCCTGGCCGCGCTTCTTCAGGCGGTCCTCGAGTGCGTCGAGCGACGGCGGCAGGATGAAGATGCCGACCGCGTTGCGGAACTGCTTCTTCACCTGCAGCGCGCCCTGCCAGTCGATCTCGAGCAGCACGTCGTGGCCGTTCTTCATCTGCTCTTCGATCCAGACGCGCGACGTGCCGTAGTAGTTGCCGTGCACTTCCGCGCTCTCGAGGAATTCATGCGCCGCGTGACGCGCGCGGAAATCCTCGACCGTCGTGAAGTGATAGTGCCGGCCGTCCTGCTCGCCCGGGCGCGGCTTGCGCGTCGTATACGAGATCGACAGGCAGATGTCGTTGTCCTTCGACAGCAGCGCATTCACGAGCGTCGACTTGCCGGCGCCCGACGGCGCGACGACCATGAACAGGTTGCCGGGATAGACGCCGCCGTGCAGCGAATGCGACGCGTGGACGTCGCGGGTGGATTCGGTCATGTTGCTGTTACTCCAGGTTTTGCACTTGCTCGCGCATCTGCTCGATCAACAGCTTGAGCGCCATCGATGCGTCGGCCAGTTCCTTCGCCGCCGCCTTCGAGCCGAGCGTGTTCGCTTCGCGATTCAGTTCCTGCATCATGAAGTCGAGACGCTTGCCGACGCGGCCGCCCTTCTCGATCACATGGCGCGTTTCGTTCAGGTGCGCGGTGAGACGCGACAGCTCTTCCGCGATGTCGATCCGGATCCCGTACATCGTCACTTCCTGACGAATGCGCTCCGCGGCTTCCTCGCGCGTGACGATCGTCGCGCCGCCTTCGGGCGCCGCGATGCCGAGCGCTTCCTGCAGCCGTTCGACGATCTTCTGCTGATGCTTCGCGATCAGCTCCGGCACGAGCGGCGTGATGCGCGCGACGATCGCTTCCATCTCGGTGACGTTCGACAGCAGCATCGTCGCCAGTTGCGCGCCTTCGCGCGAACGCACGACGACGAGCTCGCCGATCGCTTCCTTGCCGCACGCGAGCACCGCGTCGCGGATCGCTTCCGCCGACACGCCGCTTTCGGCGATCACGCCGGGCCAGCGCAGGATCTCGCCCGCACGCAGGCGGCCGACGCCCGGGAACGTGTCCAGCACCGAGCGCTCGAGCTCGGCGAGCTGGCCGAGCGCCGACTGGTTCAGCGCGCCGGCGCCGATGCTCTGCTCGCCGCGCTGCAGGTTGATGCGGATGTCGACCTTGCCGCGCGACAGCTTGTTCATCAGCATTTCGCGCAGCGCGGGTTCGCACGCGCGCACGTCGTCCGGCATCCGGAAATTCAGGTCGAGGAAGCGCGAGTTCACGGTGCGCAGTTCGACCGACACGCTGGTGCCGCCGTTACCGGTGGCCGTCGCGAGTTCGCGCGTCGCGCTCGCGTAGCCCGTCATGCTGTAGATCATGGTTCGTCTCGCCGTCTGGGTGCCCTCGCGGGCGGGGATATGTCGAGGCGCCCGGCGCATCGGAAAGCGCGGGGCGGGAAGCGCGCATTATCCCATTTTTGGGAACCACCCCGCCGGGCAAGCCCGCCGTTCGGCGCTAAAATCGGGGTTTCCTCTCGTTCCGCGATTCCCACATGACGTCCTCCGTTTCCCGCCCGAGCGGCCGCCGCGCCGACGAACTGCGCAAGGTCGCCCTCACGCGCCACTACACGAAACACGCCGAAGGCTCGGTGCTGGTCGAATTCGGCGACACCAAGGTGCTCTGCACCGCGAGCGTCTCCGAACGCGTGCCCGATTTCCTGCGCGACCGCGGGCAAGGCTGGCTGACCGCCGAATACGGCATGCTGCCGCGCGCGACGCACACGCGCAGCGACCGCGAAGCCGCACGCGGCAAGCAGACCGGCCGCACGCAGGAAATTCAGCGCCTGATCGGCCGCGCGCTGCGCGCCGTGTTCGACCTCGAGGCGCTCGGCCCGCGCACGATCCACATCGACTGCGACGTGATCCAGGCCGACGGCGGCACGCGCACGGCGAGCATCACCGGCGCGTTCGTCGCCGCACACGACGCCGTGTCGACGCTGATCGCGGCCGGCAAGCTCGCACGCTCGCCGATCACCGACCACGTCGCCGCGATCTCGGTCGGCGTGTACGAAGGCGCGCCCGTGCTCGACCTCGATTACGCGGAAGATTCGCGCTGCGACACCGACATGAACGTCGTGATGACCGGCGCCGGCGGCTTCGTAGAAGTCCAGGGCACGGCGGAAGGCGTGCCGTTCTCGCGCGCCGAGATGAACGCGCTGCTCGACCTCGCGCAAGGCGGAATCGCCGAACTTGTGCAGCTTCAGAAAGACGTGCTGGGCGCCTGACATGCCGGACGACCACACCATCGCGCCGCTGTCGCGCATCGTCCTCGCGTCGAACAACGCCGGCAAGCTGCGCGAATTCACCGCGCTGTTCTCGACGGTCGGCATCGAGATCGTCCCGCAGGGCGACCTCGCGGTGCCCGAGGCGGACGAGCCGTTCGGCACCTTCATCGAGAACGCGCTGACGAAGGCGCGTCACGCGTCGCGGCTCACCGGGCTGCCGGCGATCGCCGACGATTCGGGCCTGTGCGTGCGCGTGCTGCGCGGCGCGCCGGGCGTCTATTCGGCGCGCTATGCGCAGCGCGCGGGCCGCGACAAGGGCGATGCGGCGAACAACGCGTATCTCGTCGAGCAGCTGCGCGGCGTCGACGACCGGCGCGCATACTACTGCTGCGTGCTCGCGCTCGTGCGCCATGCGGACGACCCCGAGCCGCTGTTCGCCGAAGGGCGCTGGGCGGGCGAGATCGTCGATACCCCGCGCGGCGAGCACGGATTCGGCTATGACCCGTATTTCTATCTGCCGTCGCTCGGCGCGACGGCCGCCGAACTCGAACCAGCCGTGAAGAACACGCACAGCCACCGTGCGCTGGCGCTGAAGGCGCTGCTGGCGCGGCTCGCGGAGGAAGCATGAGCATGCCCGATACCCCTTCGCTGCGGGAGGTTGCATGAGCCAGGCCGCGGAAACCGGCGCACGCGTCGTCGCGACCTTCACGTCGCCCGGCCAGGTGCGGCTCACGTCGCTGCCGCCGCTCGCGCTGTACGTGCATTTCCCGTGGTGCGTGCGCAAGTGCCCGTACTGCGATTTCAACTCGCACGAGTGGAAAGGCGAACGGTTTCCGGAAACCGAATATCTCGACGCGCTGCGCGCCGATCTCGAGCAGGCGCTGCCGCTCGTGTGGGGCCGGCAGGTGCATACGGTGTTCATCGGCGGCGGCACGCCGAGCCTGCTGTCGGCCGCCGGCCTCGACCGGCTGCTGTCCGACGTGCGCGCGCTGCTGCCGCTCGACGCCGATGCCGAGATCACGCTCGAGGCGAATCCGGGCACGTTCGAGGCCGCGAAGTTCGCGCAGTTCCGCGCGAGCGGCGTGAACCGCCTGTCGGTCGGCATCCAGAGCTTCAACGAAACGCACCTGAAGGCGCTCGGCCGGATTCACGACACCGCGCAGGCGCGCGCGGCCGTCGAGATCGCCGCGAAGAACTTCGACAACTTCAACCTCGACCTGATGTTCGCGCTGCCGAACCAGACGCTCGACGAATGCCGTACCGACATCGAAACCGCACTGTCGTACGCGCCGCCGCATCTGTCGCTGTATCACCTGACGCTCGAGCCGAATACGCTGTTCGCGAAGTTCCCGCCGGTCGTCCCCGACGACGACGCGTCGGCCGACATGCAGGAATGGATTCACGCACGTACGGCCGAGGCCGGTTACGGGCGCTACGAAGTGTCTGCGTATGCGAAGCCGAATCATCAGTGCAAGCACAACCTGAACTACTGGCGTTTCGGCGACTATCTCGGGATCGGCGCGGGCGCGCACACGAAGCTGTCGTTCCCGAACCGGATCCTGCGGCAGGCACGCTACAAGCATCCGGCGACCTTCATCGAGCAGGCGATGGCCGGCACGGCCGTGCAGGAAGAGCGTGAAGTCGGCGCGCGCGACCTGCCGTTCGAGTTCATGCTGAACACGCTGCGGCTCGTCGAGGGCTTCCCCGTGCACAGCTTCGCCGAGCGCACCGGCCTGCCGATGAGCACGATCGAGCCGGCACTGCAGGAAGCGGAACGGCGCGGGCTGATCGCACGCGATTTCGCGCAGATCGCGCCGACGCCGCTCGGCCAGCGTTTCCTCAACGACCTGCAGGAATTGTTCCTGCGCGACGATTGAGGGCATGAAGATCGCGGCATTTCGGTTACAATGCCGCCTCGTGTGGAAGCGTGGCCGAGCGGTTTAAGGCACCGGTCTTGAAAACCGGCGACGGGAAACTGTCCGTGAGTTCGAATCTCACCGCTTCCGCCAGGAAGTTTGCCAAACCCCGTCCATTCAGCGAATGACGGGGTTTTTTGTTGGTTCCCGTACGGCTTTCCCCCACGTTCCGACGCATCCCGCCGGATGCCGTTACAATCCGGCGCTCCGATTCGCGAAACGGGAAACCCTCGTCATGAAGCCCCTCATCGTCTCGTCGCTCGTCGCCTTGCTCGCGGCCGTCAGCACGCACGCGGCAGCCGACACCGCGTCCGGCGGCGCCGCGCAAGCGTCGTGCGCGATCGCATACGTGTCCGGCGTCGGCGGCTCGCCGCGCGGCCTGAGCGAATACCTCGCGAGCCCGTCGCCGTACAACTACCTGAAAGACAACGACCTCCAGTGCAAGGTGGGTGACGACGGACGCACGTCGAACTGCACCGGCGTGACCTACCTGCGCAACGAACAGGTGAGCGTGTACGACGACTCCGATCCGGCGACGCTCACCGTCGTGGCACGCGTGGAGCTCGACCACGGCCAGAAATACCCGGTGATCATCGTCGTGCAGCGCAAGGACGCCCGCTGCAAACAATGATGCAGCGCCGCGCACGAACCCGTTCGTCGAAACGGCACGTGCGTTCGCGCCGGGCTCTCGCGCGGCATCCGAGCCACCGGCACGGGCAGCAGCCCGTCATCGCGCCGCAGCGCGCCGGAAGCCTCCCGGCCAGCCGCTCGATCACCTAGAATTCGATCAACACGGCGACACGACCGCCGCCGCGTACTCGATGCCGCGCGCGCCACCCCTGCGTGCGGTACACGGAGATCGCCATGACCGAACTGTCGATACCGACGGAACACGTCGATTACGAAGGCTTCGAGGTCCATGTCGTGCCGGCTGCCGTGCCCGGCAGCGACACGCGCTACACCTACACCGGCTACGTATGCCATCCCGGCGCGAATCCCGCGTTACCCGGCCACGCGGTACCGTTCCATGCGGACGGCGAGGAAAGCTTCGCAAGCCTCGATGAAGCCGTCCACGAAGCCGTGCATGTCGGCAAGAGCATCATCGACGGCACGCACCCCGACCTGTCGGTCCTGTCACTCGTCACGCACGGTTTCTGAACCGGGCGGCACGCGTCGCTGACGATTGCGCGGGCATCCGCCGCGGTGCAGCCCGCGGCAACCGATGCGCGCTGCCGAACCGTCGCCGAGCGCCTGCGCGCCGGTCGCGTTCCTCGCCTTGCTTTCAACCGTGCAACACGCGCACCGGGATACGCACGTGCAACAGCCGCGCGAGCGTGCCGTCACATGTCACGTCACATCGCGATACGCGGGCGCACGCTGCCTCGCCATCAGCGATCGCGACACCCGGCATCGCCCGTTATGTGTTTCTCCCGATGCCGGCTCGCGCCCGTGCGCCTATCATTTTTTTATAGTCACTTCTGGCTAGCCTCCCATGCGCCCCCTTTCCCGTTCGCGCGTCGACCGGCTGCGTGCAGTTGCACTGGCCGTCGTCGCCATGCTCGCGGCGTGCACGATCACGCCGCCTCCGTCGCTGCACTCGATCCTGACGATTCCGTCGATCACACGCAGTGGCAGCCTCGACCAATACCGCGTCGAAATCGCGCAGCGTGTCGCCGAACGCAATCCGTCCGACATGCTGCACGGCACGCCGCAGGCCATGCTCCGTTCGCTCGTCGTCGTGGCCTTCACCGTCGATGGCAGCGGCCGGCTCGTCAACGCGTCCGTCTATCGCAGCAACGGCGACAGCGAAGCGGAAGCGCTCGCGCTCGCGTCGCTGCGCCGCTCGGCACCGCTGCCGCCGCCACCGTCGCGGCTGCTCGACGGCAACGGCCGGCTCGAAATGATGGAAGGCTGGCTCTTCAACGACGACGGCCACTTCCAGCTGCAAAGCACCGCGTCGGCGCAGGCGCAATCGATCGACTGACCGGCCCGCCGCACCGCGATTGCCGGTGCGCGGCAGCGCTGGCTATAATTTTCCGCAATCGCGCGGCCATCACGCCGCGCGCGCGTTCGTGCGCCCCACCCGGCATGCGAGCCGACCACGCCGGCACCGGGCGGCGGCGACGTACCCGTCTCCATCGTCGACCGGCGGGTGACGTCCGCGCCACGGCGCGCGTCCACGCCGCTACCGCATCATCCGCTCGGCTGCCCCACGACAGGCGTCCGCCTGTCCGACCGCACGCCCAGCCGACCGCCCTAACGACAAAACGGAGACATCCATGTCCGCATCCCCACCGACCGTTGCACACGCAACCGGTTCGGCCGGCGCCGTCAGCCACCGGCGCATCGTGTTCGCGAGCTTCATCGGCACCGCGATCGAGTTCTACGATTTCTATGTGTACGCAACGGCTGCCGCGCTCGTCATCGGCCCCGTATTCTTTCCACACGGCTCCGCGACCGCACAGGCGCTGTCCGCATTCGTCACGTTCGGCATCGCATTCATCGCGCGCCCGATCGGCTCGTTCCTGTTCGGGCACTTCGGCGACCGCATCGGGCGCAAATCGACGCTCGTCGCGTCGCTGCTCGTGATGGGCGTATCCACCACCGCAATCGGCTTCGTGCCCGGCTACGACGCGATCGGCACGCTCGCGCCGGTGCTGCTGTGCGTGCTGCGCTTCGGCCAGGGGATCGGCCTCGGCGGCGAATGGGGCGGCGCCGCGCTGCTCGCGACCGAGCATGCGCCGCAGGGCAAGCGCGGCTGGTTCGGCATGTTCCCGCAGCTCGGGCCCTCGGTCGGCTTCCTGATGTCGAACGGCCTGTTCTTCGCGCTCGCGTTGTCGCTGTCGGACGAGCAGTTCCGCAGCTGGGGCTGGCGCATCCCGTTCCTGGTCAGCGCGGTGCTCGTCGCGCTCGGCCTGTACGTGCGACTCAAGATCACCGAAACGCCCGCGTTCCAGGCCGCGCTCGATCGCAACGAGCGCGTACGCGTGCCGGTCGCGACCCTCGTCACGCAACACTGGCAGCCGACGCTGCTCGGCGCGCTCGCGATGGTCGTCTGCTACACGCTGTTCTATATCTCGACGGTGTTTTCGCTGTCGTATGGCGTGTCGGCGCTGCATATTCCGCGCCAGAGCTTCCTCGGCCTGTTGTGTTTCGCGGTCGTGTTCATGGGACTCGCGACGCCGCTGTCCGCGTGGGCATCCGATCGCTTCGGCCGCAAACCGGTGCTGGTCGTGGGCGCGATCGCCGCGCTGCTGTCGGGTTTCGCGATGGAACCGCTGCTCGGCAGCGGCTCGATGCCGCTCGTCGCGCTGTTCCTGACGATCGAGCTGTTCCTGATGGGCGTGACGTTCGCGCCGATGGGCGCGCTGCTTCCGGAACTGTTCCCGACCAACGTCCGCTATACGGGCGCGGGGGTCGCGTACAACCTCGGCGGGATCCTCGGCGCGTCGATCGCGCCGTACATCGCGCAACTGCTGGCGGCGCGCGGCGGGCTGTCGTGGGTCGGCGGGTATGTATCGGTTGCGGCGGCCATCAGCCTGATCGGCGTGCTGCTGATGCGTGAAACGCGCGACGCGTCGCTCGTCTGAGTCTCCGGGGCGACCCGGGTTGTGCGGTGGCCGGCGCTGCCTATACTCGATCCTGGGTGCGCCGCCGCGCGCCCGGGATCCCGCCCCGATGGAGCCGCCGCCATGAACATCCGCCTCGGCAATGCCGATCTCGTCCTGATCCTCGCGCTTGCGCTCGGTGGCGCGCTCCTGCTCGCGCTGCGCTTCCGGCCGAAGACGTGGCGCGGCCTCGTGTTCGAGGCGCTGCTGGCGAACCTGGCGGCGATCGCCGCCGTCGTCACGGTCGAGGCGCTGCTCGCCTGAACCGGCCCGCCCCGCTTCGTCAGGCGGTCAGTCGCGCGCGCAGCGCGCCGTAGGCCGGGCAGACCGCACCGATCGCGTCCAGCGCCTCCCCGACCGACGGCACCGTGCCCGGCTCGCCGATGGACAGGGCATTCGGCGCGCCGCCGATCCCGCAATGGTGCCGCGACGTCGCAACGAAGATCATCACGGTCGGCCGCTGCAACGCGTGCGCCATGTGCACGAATCCCGTATCGACCCCCACCACGAGCGCAGCCCGGCCAAGCGCCGCGCCGAGTTCGCGCACCGTCATCGCGGGCAGCACGACCGCCCCCGGCGCGCGTGCGGCGATGTCCTGCGCGTCGTCGTGCTCGGCAGCCGATCCCCACGGCAGCAGCACGCGCACGCCGCGCGCCATCATCTGCGTGGCGAGCGCGGCCCAGTGATCGGCCGGCCATTTCTTGTCGGGGTTGGACGTCGCATGGAACAACAGCATGAACGGTGCGCCGTCGGTCACGGCCGTCGGCAGGTTCGCGTCCTGCGGCGGGACGATACCGTACGTGGCGATGCCCTCGGGCGCGTAACCGAGCGCCTCGCCCGCGCTCACGCGCATCCCGTGCCACGCATCGCAGTCCGGCCGCGGGCCGAAGCGATGCGAATACGCGAAGCGGGCGCCCGTTTCGCCGAGATCCTGCGTCTGGTAGCCGATGCGGCGCGCGGCGCGCGCCAGCACCGAAATGATCGCGCTCTTGTAGACGCCGTGCAGGTCGATCACCGCATCGTAGCGGTGCTCCCGCAGCGCGCCGATCGACGCCGAGATCGCCTTCAGGTCGCCGCGATTGCGCATCTTCTTGAAACGGCGCAGCGGCGCGCAAAGGACACGGCTGACGCCCGGATGCCAGCGCACGACCTCCGCGCACGATTCGTCCACCGCCCAGTCGACCGTTACGCCGGGAAAGGCGCGATGCAGATCCGCCACGACAGGCAGCGTCTGGACGACATCGCCGAGCGACGTCACTTTCACGATGAGGATGCGTTTCACGTTTGCGGGGAATAGCCAGCCATTTTGGGATGCTAACGACGGATACCCGCCGCGAACATTACTCTTGAATTACATTTGCAACGAAATGCTACAAGCTTGCGAAACCCTGTCGCCCACTGTGCGACCCCGGTTCCTTTTTATAATGTCTCCTTTGCCCGATGGCCCCGCCGATGCCACGCCCCGCTCTTGCCGCCCTTCCCGCCCTGTTTCCCGCCCTCACCCGTCGCTCGTTGAGAATCTGGCGCCAGTACGGCGTTTTCTGGCTCGGCGCGATTGTCGTCGGCCTCGCGGCCGTACTCTACGCGCGACTGATCGACTGGGGCTACGAAAGCTTCCGCACGATGCGCGATCACGCCGCGTGGCTGCCGCTGCTGCTGACGCCGGCAATCGCCGCCGTGTCGGTATGGATCACGCGCCGCTTCTTCCGCGGCGCCGAGGGCAGCGGCATCCCGCAGGTGATCGCGACGCTGCATGCGCGCCCGAGCGCGTTCGGCTCCCGGCTGCTGACGCTGCGCATCCTGTTCGGCAAGGTGCTGGTGTCGTTCCTCGGCATCCTGGGCGGCTTCACGATCGGCCGCGAAGGGCCGACCGTGCAGGTCGGCGCGGCGCTGATGTTCAACCTGCGGCGCTTCTACCCGCGCTCGAACGCGCAGATCGAACGCCAGTTGGTGCTCGCCGGCGCGGCGGCCGGGCTGTCGGCCGCGTTCAATACGCCGCTCGCCGGGATCGTATTCGCGATCGAGGAGCTGACGCGCAGCTTCTCCGCGCGCGCCAGCGGCGTGCTGATCACCGCGATCATACTCGCCGGCGTCGTCGCGCTCGGCCTGAACGGCAACTACACGTATTTCGGTACGATCGATGCCGGCCCCCATTTCCCGAAACTGCTGGCGCTCGCCGTGCTGGTCACCGCGATCGTGACCGGGATCGCGGGCGGGCTGTTCTGCTGGCTGCTGCTCAACACGGGGCGCTGGCTGCCCGCGCGATTGCTGGGCCTGTATCGCGAGCGGCCGATCGCGTTCGCCGCGCTGTGCGGCTTCGCGATCGCCGTCGTCGGCCTCGTATCGGGCGGCACGACCTTCGGCAGCGGCTATGCCGAAGCACGCGGCCTGCTCGACGGCAGCCAGCATCTGTCGGTGTTCTACCCGTTCCTGAAAATGGTGTCGATGGTCGCGTCGTACCTGCCGGGCATCCCCGGCGGGATCTTCGCCCCGTCGCTGTCGATCGGCGCAGGGTTCGGCAACCTGCTGCACGTCGTGTTCAGCAACATGAGCCTGCCGATGCTGATCGCGCTCGCGATGGTGGGCTACATGGCGGCCGTCACGCAGTCGCCGATCACGTCGTTCGTGATCGTGATGGAGATGATCAACGGTCACGCACTCGTGATTTCGCTGATGGCCACCGCGTTGGTGTCGAGCCGCGTATCGCGCTTCTTCGCGCCGCCGCTCTACGAGACGCTCGCGCTGCGCTATCTCGCGCCGCCCGTCGCGGCCGCGGAACCGGCCGCGGCAGCCGCAGCGAGCACGACGGTGGCAACCGGCGTCACCGAGCCGCAGGATGCGGCCGCCGCGCCCGCCGACCCGCTCGACACGCTGCGCGACGAAGGTGGTGAAGTGCCGCCCGCCACCGCACCGACCGAAGGCGCCACCGATGCGCCCGCGCCGCACGACGACGAGCCGGCCGCGGCCGGGACCAACGACGCGGCGCAGCCCGGCCCGCGCGACGCTCAGTAGATCACGACGGGTGCCGGCCGGTAGTACACGGGCCGCGCCGGCACGACGATGCACCCGGCCAGCGTGATCGCGACGAGCGCGATCGCGATTGCGGTTCTTTTCATCGCCCGCCTCCATCACGCCCAGTGGCCACGGGTCCAGAACCAGTTCGGACCGCGCTGGTCCCAATGGCCCGGCACCCATTGCATGCCGACGCGCTCGGCCTCCCAGTGGCCGCCGATCCACACGTAGCGGCCATGCTCCCAGTGCCAGTGCCCGCGATCCCACACATAGCCCACGCGCGCGGACGGCACGACCTCGTAGCGCACCGGCGGCGGCGCATTCGGCGCGACGATGACGACTTCCTCGGTGCGCACGGCGACCGGCTCGGCGACGACCACGCGGCCCTGCGGCGCGATCACGGGTGTGCCGACGAGAATCTCGTCCGCATGCGCGGCAAGCGGCGCGACGACGGCTGACAGGCTCGCGGCAAGCAGGGCGAGCGAAGCGATACGACGTTGAACAGTAGAGACAGCCATCACAACCTCCAGGTTGAACAAGTTACGCGAGCGTATTCGTTCAATGCGGGAGGAGCGATAACGGCCGACAGGCGCCGTGTTACGGCGTGCCCGAAAGTGCAACAGGGCGTAAGACGCGCGCGGCGGCGACTGCCGCCGTGCGGAGGGACACAGGAAGCACTCAGGCCTGCGGGATCTCGATCTTCACTTCGAGGACTTCGAGATCGTCCTGGCGCTCGAGGCTCACGCGGATGTCATCGTTCGAAATATGGACGTACTTCGAGATGACCGCGACCAGCTCCTTCTGCAGCGCCGGCAGGTAATCGGCCGGCGGGCGGCCGCCGACGCGCTCGTGCGCGATGATGAGCTGCAGGCGCTCCTTCGCGACCGATGCGGACTTCTTCTTCTCACCGAGGAGAAACGAAAGGATGGACATTGACGGCCTCCGTTACTTGCTGCCGAAGAGGCGCTGCAGCAGGCCCGGCTTCTGGTAATCGGTGAAGCGCAGCGGCTTGTCTTCACCGAGGAAGCGCGCGACGACGTCCTTGTACGCTTCCGCCACGTCGGTGCCGTCGATATGCACGGCCGGCAGGCCCTGGTTCGACGCATGCAGGACGGCTTCCGACTCGGGCACCACGCCGATCAGCTTGATGCGCAGGATCTCGCTGATGTCCTCGAGCGACAGCATCTCGCCTTCGCTGACGCGCTTCGGGCTGTAGCGCGTGATCAGCAGGTGCTCCTTGATCGGATCCTTGCCTTCGGTCGCACGCTTCGTCTTCGACGACAGGATGCCGAGAATGCGGTCGGAGTCGCGCACCGACGACACTTCCGGGTTCGTGACGATCAGCGCTTCATCCGCGAAGTACATCGCGTGCAGCGCGCCCGCCTCGATGCCGGCCGGCGAATCGCAGACGATGTATTCGAAGTCCATCGCGGCCAGGTCGTTCAGCACCTTCTCGACGCCTTCGCGCGTGAGCGCATCCTTGTCGCGCGTCTGCGACGCCGGCAGGATGAACAGGTTCTCGCACTTCTTGTCCTTGATCAGCGCCTGGTTCAGGTTCGCTTCGCCCTGGATCACGTTCACGAGGTCGTACACCACGCGGCGCTCGCAGCCCATGATGAGATCGAGGTTGCGCAGGCCGACGTCGAAGTCGATCACGGCCGTCTTGTGGCCGCGCAGCGCGAGACCGGACGCAAAGCTCGCGCTCGTCGTCGTCTTGCCCACGCCGCCCTTGCCCGAGGTCACCACGATGATTTTTGCCATTTACCCAATACCCTGTGTTCGTCAATGAGAGCCGATCGATCCGGAGCGCACCGCGTGTATTACGTCAGGCGCAGCGGTTCGATCATCAGTTTTTCCTCTTCGAGCCGGATCTGCACCGCTTTCCCCAGTACATCGGCGGGCAACGGGTTCTCGGTTGTCCGATAGATACCCGCGATCGAAATCAGTTCCGGCTCGAGACACGTGCAGAAAATGCGCGCGTCGTGATTGCCGTGCACGCCCGCGAGTGCGCGGCCGCGCAACGGCGCGTAGATGTGGATATTGCCTTCCGCGATGATCTCCGCGCCGTGACTGACCGGCGCGAGCACCACGAGGTCTCCTTTCGCGTAAATCTGCTGCCCCGAACGCAACGGCCGGTCGATCACGAGCGTCTGGCCGCCCGGCTGGTTCGACACCGGCACCGGC
The DNA here is from genome assembly GCF_003294055.1 of Burkholderia reimsis. Classification (NCBI taxonomy): domain Bacteria; kingdom Pseudomonadati; phylum Pseudomonadota; class Betaproteobacteria; order Burkholderiales; family Burkholderiaceae; genus Burkholderia; species Burkholderia reimsis. Next base: position 55,011 of record NZ_QMFZ01000023.1, on the reverse strand, counting down.
TCGGACGCCTGCTCGGGCGCCACCGCGGCTGCCGCAGCGACGACGGCCTCGGCGACCGGCGACGCTTCCGCGCCCTCGGCCGGTTTCGCGGCCGGCACGCGGCGATCGCGCGCCTCGAGCAACGGCAGGCCGGCTTCCCCCGCCCAGCCCTGCGTGGCCAGCGCCACGACACCCACCGGGCGCATCCGCACGTCGTTCAGCATCTGGCGGATGTCCGCCAGCGCGACGCGTTCGCCGTCCGCCAGGCGGCGGACGTCGATCGCGACGACATCGTCGGCGAAAAACTCGGGAGTCGCTTCGAAGCGCTTGACCAGTTCGGTACGCAACGCATCGAGATCGGTCGTCTTCACGGTGAACAGCAACGTATCGACCGATCCGCTGCGCAGCTCGAAGAATGGCGATTTTTTAAGCGACATGGACACTCTGCAAAAATTTTTTGCGTATTTTACAGGCGTCCACGCGCGCGGCCATTATTTTTGGGGAACCGGGTTGCGGCGCACCGGGCGGGCGCGCAACCGGAAAGCGGGCTGGCAAGCGGGCGACCGGACCTTCATCGCGCCGCGCGGCCCGCGTTCTGACGTCGCGTCAGTGTTTCACCTGCGAAACGTACAGCGATTTCATCGCGCCGGGCATCCGCGCGATCGGCGCGTGTTCGCCGGTGTTGCCGAAGCCCGCGCGCTCGTAGAAGCGGATCGCGTTGCGGTTCGCATCGGCAATCCACGCGTAGACGTCCTGGGCGCCGCGCTCGGCGAGCCAGGCGGTGGCCGTCTCCAGCAGCAGCACGCCGCCGCGCAGATGGCGCACCGCGTGCGCGACCCACAGCTCGCTGACGAACGCACGCCGATCGGGCGTATTGTCGAAATACGCGCCGATCATGCCGGCCGGATGGCCTTCGGTATACAGCAGGAAAGTCGTCGACTCGTCGGACACGGCGCGCAGCGCGGCGATCGCCGACGCTGCGTCCGTTTCGACGTTCAGCAATTCGGCCTCAGGCGCTTCGCCGGGCGCGTAGGGCTCGCGCAGCGATGCAGCGCGGAGTTCGCGATACACGCCGCCCTGGTCGGCAACGATACGACGAACGGTCAAGGTCGAACTCATGCAGGCACACCCTTCGGACAGCAAGCTACTAGCTTCAACCGAAAGCGGGGCATGAGTCAAATCGTAATTTTCAAATGGCAGCGCGAATCGAAAGGCGGCAGGCACTGCGGGCGGCCATGCGGCGCCCCCGTGTGCAGGTGCAGCATCGGCGCATCGATGCGGCAACCGGACGACCTCCGCGACGACTTCATTCGACACCTGGCGCCAGTCGCCTTGCGGCACGAGGCAGCCGCAGGTCGGGACCCTTGCATTTCATCATGAAAGGCGTAATGAACCGTAATATTGGTAACGTCGAAGCAAGCGACATGGGTCACCATCCCGCTCCGCATATTGCGACGCAACATTTGTTGCGAACCCGCAGCGTCGATGCCCGTCCTCGTCACGGCACGCCATCCGTCTGACAAACCTGCCGCCCGCGCGGGCCGATCCGGCCATTCCCGCATGTTTCAATCGGCGTGCGCGGGCCCTTCCCTGCCTGCGCCGCACGCGCGCCGCCGTTTGGAGCCGCACGCCTAGTGCCGGAGTTTGGCAAGCGTGCACATGGGTCGTATAACAGGCAGAACCGGACGACGATCCGGTTCAACCGCGCGTGCGTCGCGGGCCAACGAGAATTCGAACAACCATACAGGCGGCCGCCTTCGGGCCGGCCGGCAGGAGGGAGACAATGGCAATGACCGACGGATCGGCTTCGGGCTGGTCGGATGGCAAGCGTTACCTGTGGCTGCTCGGCGCGCTGACGATCACGCTGCCGATTCTCGCCGCCCAGCTCGCGCTGTCGACGGGCCTGCACGTGTTCTGGTGGTTCGGCCCGCTGTTCGCGTTCGGCGTGATCCCGATCCTCGACACACTGATCGGCGACGATCGCGACAATCCGCCCGAGGCCGTGGTGCCGCACCTCGAACGGGAGCGCTACTACCGGCTGATCGTCTATCTCGCGACCCTCGTCGAATACGTCGCGTTCTTCGCGTGCGTATGGATCGTCGGCACGCACGCGCTCGCCTGGTACGACTATGTCGGCTTCGCGCTGTCGCTCGGCGCCGCGACGGGCATCTCGATCAATACCGCGCATGAACTCGGGCACAAGACCGACCGCTTCGAGCGCTGGCTCGCGAAGATCACGCTCGCGCCGGTCGCATACGGCCATTTCTACGTCGAGCACAATCGCGGCCACCATGTACGTGTCGCGACGGCCGAGGATCCGGCGAGCGCGCGCTATGGCGAATCGTTCTGGGCCTTCCTGCCGCGCACCGTGACCGGCAGCATCCGCTCCGCGTGGCGGCTCGAGAAGGCCCGCCTCGAACGCCTCGGGCATTCGCCGTGGACCTGGCGCAACGAGGTGCTGCACGCATGGGCGATGACCGTCGTCGTGTGGGGCATCGCGATCGCGATGGCCGGCAAGGTCGTGATCCCGTTCCTCGTGATCCAGGCCGTCTACGGTGCGTCGCTGCTCGAAGTCGTGAACTACGTCGAGCACTACGGGCTCGGCCGCCGCAAGCTGCCGAACGGCCGCTACGAACGCTGCACGCCGCAGCATTCGTGGAACAGCAACCACGTCGTCACCAACCTGTTCCTGTACCAGTTGCAGCGGCACGCCGACCATCACGCGAATCCGACGCGCTCGTACCAGGCGCTGCGCCACTTCGACGATTCGCCGCAACTGCCGGCCGGCTACGCGACGATGATCCTGTTCGCGTACGTGCCGCCGCTCTGGTATCGCGTGATGAATCCGCGGGTGGTCGCGCACTACGGCGGCAACATGGCGCAATCGAACATCAAGCCGTCGATCCGCGCCCGGGTGCTCGCGCAATATCCGGCCACGGCTTGATCGCGTGGGCCGGGCCGCTGGTGGCTTGGCGCCGGCGCGTACCGCCGACAGCCGATGCCGCGCCGGCCCCCGGATTCGTTCGAGCCGGGCACGACGGCGCCCCCGTCACGCCATTTCCGGCAACCTGAACACGGCAACCGCATGCCGCAGCGCGCTCGCCTGCTCGGCGAGTGCCTGCGTCGCGGCCGATGCCTGCTCGACGAGCGCCGCGTTGCGCTGCGTCGCTTCGTCCATCTGCGTGACCGCGATGTTCACCTGCTGGATGCCGCCGCTCTGCTCCTGCGACGCGGACGAGATCTCGCCGACGATCGTCGTGACGCGCTGCACCGCGCCGACGATCTCGTGAATCGACTCGCCCGCCCGGCCGATCAGCACGGCGCCTTCGTCGACCCGCCGCGTCGACTGCTCGATGAGCCCCTTGATCTCCTTCGCGGCGGCGGCGCTGCGCTGCGCGAGCGTACGCACTTCCGCCGCGACGACCGCGAAGCCGCGCCCCTGCTCGCCCGCACGCGCCGCCTCGACCGCTGCGTTCAGCGCGAGGATGTTGGTCTGGAACGCAATGCCGTCGATCACCGCGATGATCTCGCCGACCTTCGCCGAGCTGTCGGCGATGCCGTTCATCGTGCCGACGGCATCCGACATCACGCCGCCGCCGGCCGCCGCGATCGTCGATGCGTCGCGCGCCAGCTGCGCCGCGTGCTGCGCGTGCTCGGCCGACTGACGGACGATGCCCGTGAGTTCGGTCATGCTGGCGGCCGTCTCCTCGAGCGACGCGGCCTGTGCCTCGGTACGCGCCGACAGATCATGATTGCCCGACGCGATCTGTGCGCTCGCCGTCGCGACGGCTTCGGCGTGCGTACGCACTTCGAGCACGACGCCCGACAGGCTCGCCTGCATCGTCCGCAACGCGCGCAGCAGGTCGGCGATCTCGTCGCGGCCGGCCGCGTCGACGTCGCGCGTCAGGTCGCCCTCGGCGACGGCCTGCGCGCATGCGACCGCGCGGTCGAGCGGACGCAGGATCGCGCGGCTGAACAGGAACGCACCGACCATCGCGACACCGAGCACGACCAGCATCAGCACGAGGCTCGCGACAGTGGCGTGCTGCGCATCGCGGCTCGCCTGCGCCGACACGGCGGCACTCTCGTCGGCAATCGACTTCGCGGCCCGCTCCAGCAGCACCGCGGGTTCGCGGTCGACGCCCGCCACGGCGGCATCGCCGGCCGACGGTTCGAAGCCGGCCGCCTTGAACGCGTCGAACCCGCGCCGGTAACCCTCGCCCATCGCCGTGTGCGCACGCATGAACTGCTCGACGAGCGAGCGGCTCTCGCCGGGCGGCAACTGATGAACGAGCTGCGCGGCGAGCGTATCGACCGTGTGCTCGCGCGTCTGGAACGCCTGCCAGTACTGGTCGAGCTTCGCGGGCTGCTTGCCGCGCAACAGCGTGTCTTTCCATTCCTGCACTTGCAGCTTGAACTGCACGAGCGTGGCCGACACGAGCCGTTCGTCGCCGACGTTCGTCTGCACGTCGTCGGCAAACGTATCGATCGATCGATTGAGAATATGGATGCCGTACAGCGCGCCGCCGAACATCAGCAGCAGCGCAACGGCAAATGCGAGGGGAATCTTGTAGCTCAGCTTCATGGGACCTTGGATCGACGGGAACGGTGCAGTCCGGCATGAGCGCCGGCCGCCCCGTGTTAACGGCGCAGCAAGCGCGGGCTTAAAGCTGAAGAAAGCGGCAAGGACAGGACGTGCACGCGCCGCCCCGATCCGGACAGGCTGGACTGCCGACGCTGCCCACTGCGCAGCAAGACGTATGGGACACGGTCGCTATCGCATCGGCACATTCCGATGCATCGACGGTCGATGCTGTTGCCGCCGCCACGCCTTGAGACACACGATTGGGCAAGCCCAAAACGAAAAACCCCTTGATCCTTCCGGATCAAGGGGCTTCGTATTTTGGCGGAGAGGGTGGGATTCGAACCCACGGTACGGGGAAACCGTACGCCTGATTTCGAGTCAGGTACATTCGACCACTCTGCCACCTCTCCTTCCTTGCTGCTTTACTGCATTTCGCGTTTGGTCGTTTCCGCGAAAGAAAAGATTATAGAACGATCTCTTCGAATCTCACAAGCCCTTTTTGCAAATTTTTTTGCGAGGGATTGAAGCGATCGCCGGAGCGCGACGTTACGACGCCTGTGCCGGCGCGTCGATACGCTCGATGCCGCCCATGTACGGACGCAGCACTTCCGGCACCGTGACCGAGCCGTCCGCGTTCTGGTAGTTCTCCAGCACAGCGACGAGCGTGCGGCCGACCGCAAGGCCCGAACCGTTGAGCGTATGCACGAGTTCCGGCTTGCCCTGCGCGTTGCGGAAACGCGCCTGCATCCGGCGCGCCTGGAACGCCTCGGTATTCGAGCAACTCGAGATCTCGCGATAGGTGTTCTGCGCAGGCAGCCACACTTCGAGGTCGAACGTCTTCGCGGCCGAGAAGCCCATGTCGCCCGTGCACAGCGTGATCACGCGGTACGGCAGGCCGAGCTTCTGCAGGATCGCTTCCGCATGGCCGACCATCTCGTCGAGCGCCGCGTATGACGCATCCGGCGCGACGACCTGCACCATCTCGACCTTGTCGAACTGGTGCTGGCGGATCATCCCGCGTGTGTCGCGGCCATACGAACCGGCTTCCGAGCGGAAGCACGGCGAATGCGCGGTCAGCTTGATCGGCAGCGCGGAGCCTTCGACGATCGACTCGCGCACGGTGTTCGTCAGCGAGATTTCCGACGTGGAGATCAGGTATTGCGTGACCTTGTTCTCCTCTCCGCCCTTCTCGACGCGGAACATGTCGTCCGCGAACTTCGGCAGCTGGCCCGTACCGTACAGGATCTCGGGGTTCACGATGTACGGCGTATAGGCTTCGGTGTAGCCGTGCTGCTGCGTGTGCGTGTCGATCATGAACTGCGCGAGCGCGCGGTGCAGGCGCGCGATCGAGCCGCGCAGCATCGTGAAGCGCGCGCCGGCGAGCTTTGCGCCGGTCTCGAAATCGAGGCCGAGCGGCGTGCCGACGTCGACGTGATCCTTCACCTCGAAGTCGAACTGGCGCGGCGTGCCCCAGCGGCGCACCTCGACGTTGTCGGCTTCGTCCTTGCCGACCGGCACGCTTTCATGCGCGACGTTCGGCATACCGAGCATCAGGTCGGACAGGCGCGCCTGGATGTCGCCGAGCTTGGCTTCCCCCGCCTTCATTTCGTCGCCGATCCCGCCGACCTCGGCCATCACGGCCGACGTGTCCTCGCCCTTCCCCTTCATCGCACCGATCTGCTTCGACAGGCTGTTGCGGCGCGCCTGGAGCTCTTCGGTGCGGGTCTGGATCGCGCGGCGTTCCGCTTCGAGGGCGGAGAACGCGGCGATGTCGAGGGTGTAGCCGCGATCGGCGAGGCGCTTCGCGACGCCGTCGAGGTCTTTGCGCAGCAACTGGATGTCGAGCATGGGAGGACTTGGAAAATCGTTGTGTAAGACGGGAATTCTAACGCACCGCAGGGCCGCCAAGGCACTGGACGGACGGACTATGCTGCAAACGGGCGATGACCGTGGCGCGACGGCCATGGCAGTATCGCGTTGCCGGCCCGCCCGTCGGCACCCGCGAAATCGCACGGCATCGAAGCGCCGCGGATCGCGAAACGCCCGCGCGGGCCCGCGGCGGCGCATCGAGCGAGGCGCCCGCCCCACGTCACAGCACCCAAGGAATCCGATGGCCATCGAACTGGACAAGGAAATACGCGACCGTGCGATCGCGTCACTGCAACGCTATTTCACAGAAAACATGGACGAGCCGATCGGCAATATCCAGGCCGGCGCGCTGCTGCACTTCTTCGTCGAGGAGATCGGCCCGGTGATCTACAACCTCGCGATCGCCGACGCGCAGTCGAGCCTGCACACGCGCATCGCCGAACTCGACATCGAATGCCATCAGGAACCGTTCGACTACTGGAAGAAGCAGCCGGCACGCAAGCGCTGACGCGAGCCACGACCACGCCGGCCGCCCCGGGCCGCGCCGTCAGTCCTTCTTGCCGGCTTCGCGATCGAGTTCGCGCAGCCACGCGAGCTTGTCGGCGATCTTCGATTCGAGCCCGCGCGGCACCGGCTTGTACCAGCGCGGTTCGCGCATCCCGTCCGGCAGGTACGTCTCGCCGGCCGCATACGCATTCGGCTCGTCGTGCGCGTAGCGATACGCGTGACCGTAGCCGAGTTCCTTCATCAGCCTGGTCGGCGCGTTACGCAGGTGCACGGGCACCTCGCGCGACTTGTCCTGCTTCACGAACGCCATCGCCTGGTTGAACGCGTTGTAACCCGCGTTGCTCTTCGCCGCGCACGCGAGATAGATCACCGCCTGCCCGAGCGCGAGCTCGCCTTCCGGCGAGCCGAGCCGCTCGTAGGTTTCGGCCGCGTCGTTCGCCACCTGCAGCGCGCGCGGGTCGGCCAGGCCGATGTCTTCCCACGCCATCCGCACGATCCGCCGCGCGAGGTACTTCGGATCCGCGCCGCCGTCGATCATCCGGCAGAACCAGTACAGCGCACCGTCCGGGCTCGAACCGCGCACCGACTTGTGCAGCGCCGAGATCTGGTCGTAGAAGTTGTCGCCGCCCTTGTCGAAGCGCCGCGCGTTCAGCGTCATCGCGCTGCTGACGAAATCGGCGTCGATCGTCGCGACGCCGGCCGACGTGGCCGCCGTCTGCGCCTGCTCGAGCAGGTTCAGGAAGCGCCGCGCGTCGCCGTCCGCATAACCGACCAGCGTATCGATCGCCTTGTCGTCGAACGCGAGGCCGTCGAGCGCGATTTCCTGAGCGCGCTTGAGCAACTGGCGCATTTCGTCGTCGTCCAGCGACTTCAGCACGTACACCTGCGCACGCGACAGCAACGCCGAATTGACCTCGAAGCTCGGGTTCTCGGTCGTGGCGCCGATGAAGGTCACGAGCCCCGACTCGACGAACGGCAGCAACGCGTCCTGCTGCCCCTTGTTGAAGCGGTGGATCTCGTCGACGAACAGGATCGTGTGGCGGCCGGTGCGGTTCAGCGTGTCCTTCGCCTGCTCCATCGACTCGCGGATGTCCTTCACGCCGCCGAGCACCGCGGACAGCGCGATGAACTCGCAGTCGAACGCGAGCGCGGTGAGCCGCGCGAGCGTCGTCTTGCCGACGCCGGGCGGCCCCCACAGGATCATCGAATGCGGCTTGCCCGATTCGAACGCGAGCCGCAGCGGCTTGCCTTCGCCCAGCAAATGCGTCTGGCCGATCACCTCGGCGAGCGTCTTCGGCCGCAGCGCCTCGGCGAGCGGGCGGCGCGGCTCGACTTGAAACAGATCGGACATGAACCCTCGCTCCACATCAAACGGTCGCGGCCGAACCGGCCGCCGGACCCGACATTATGACAGCCGCGCGACGGCACCGCCGTGCCTGCTGTGCGTGCCCGGTGCCCGCGCCCGGTGCCCGCGCCCGGTGCCCGCGCCCGAAAACAACACGGGCCTGCCGTCGCCGGCAGGCCCGTTGCGAAAAAGCGGCGCGCGGCGCCGGTCAGCCCGTAATCACGTCGGCGCCCTTCGGCACGACGAACTTGAACGTATCGCCCTTCAGCGGCGGATTCGTCTGGATGTTCGTAAACGTCAGCAGCGTGACGTTGCCGAACACGTCGTGCAGCTCCATCGCGGCGAGCGTGCCGTTGCGAAAGCCGATGCCGATCCGCTGGAACTGCGTATCCTGCGCCTTCGGCAGCATCTCGAGCCACTCGATGCCGCCCTTCTCGCCGGCATCGCGCAACGTGTAGCTCTTGTCGAGATCGTTGCTGCCGAACAGGATCGCGGCCGGGCTCGCGCCCAGCGCGCCGTTCAGCTTGCGCTCGGTCACCTGGTTCAGGTCGCGGTCATACACGTAGAGCTTCTCGCCGTCGGCCTGCAGCACCTGCTGGTACGGCTTCTGGTACGTCCAGATGAACTTGCCCGGGCGCGCGAACACGAACGTGCCGCTCGAATTGTCGGTGGGCTTCGGCACGGCCTGTGCGGCGCTCGCGCCCTTCGCCGGTGCCTTGACGATCTGCTGCGTGAAGTCGCCCTTCGCCGAACGCACCTGCGACACGAACGCCTTCAGTTGCTCGGTGCCGCCCGCGAACGCGTGCGTCGCCGCGAGCATCAGCGATGCGCCGGCGAGCGCCGCGCCGAGCCAGCGCCGCGTCGAACGAAGGGACATTGCGAACGAATGTTGCTGCATATTGCGGTTTTCTCCCTGGGTGGCCGGCGCCGCGAACGCCGCGGACTCATTCCGCGTCGCGCGCCGGCACAAGAATTTCGCGGTTGCCGCTCGACGACATCGCCGACACGAGCCCCGACTGCTCCATCTGCTCGAGCAGCCGCGCCGCGCGGTTATAGCCGATCCGCAGGTGCCGCTGCACGAGCGAGATCGACGCACGGCGGTTCTTGATGACGATCTCGACCGCCTGGTCGTACAGCGGATCAGACTCGCCGCCGCCTTCGCCGGTTCCCGCGCCGGCCGAGCCCTCGTCGCCGTCGGCGGTGCCGCCCTCGAGCAGCCCTTCGACGTAGTTCGGCTCGCCCTGCTCCTTGAGCTTCTCGACGACGCGGTGCACTTCGTCGTCGGCGACGAACGCGCCGTGCACGCGCACCGGCAGCCCGCTGCCCGGCGGCAGGTACAGCATGTCGCCCATCCCGAGCAGCGATTCGGCGCCCATCTGGTCGAGAATCGTGCGCGAGTCGATCTTCGACGACACCTGGAATGCGATCCGGGTCGGCACGTTCGCCTTGATGAGGCCCGTGATCACGTCGACCGACGGACGCTGCGTCGCGAGGATCAGGTGGATGCCGGCCGCGCGCGCCTTCTGCGCAATCCGTGCAATCAGTTCCTCGACCTTCTTGCCGACGACCATCATCAGGTCGGCCAGCTCGTCGATCACCACGACGATATTCGGCAGGCGGCCGAGCGGCTCGGGATCTTCCGGCGTCAGGCTGAACGGGTTCGGCAGCTTCTCCTCGCGCTTCGCGGCCTCGTCGATCTTGTTGTTGTAGCCCGCGAGGTTGCGCACGCCGAGCTTGCTCATCAGCTTGTAGCGGCGCTCCATCTCCGCGACCGTCCAGTTCAGCGCGTGGCCGGCCTGGCGCATGTCGGTGACGACCGGGCACAGCAGGTGCGGAATGCCTTCGTAGACGCTCATTTCGAGCATCTTCGGATCGATCAGGATCAGGCGCACCTGCTCGGCGGTCGCTTTATACAGCAGCGACAGGATCATCGCGTTGATCCCGACCGACTTGCCCGAGCCGGTCGTACCGGCGACCAGCAGGTGCGGCATCTTCGCGAGATCCGCGCACACCGGCTTGCCGCCGATGTCCTTGCCGAGGCTGAGCGTGAGCGCCGACGATGCGGCCGCGTACACCTCGGAACCGATGATCTCGGACAGGTGCACCGTCTGGCGGCGCTGGTTCGGCAGTTCGAGCGCCATGTAGTTCTTGCCGGGAATCGTCTCGACGACGCGGATCGACACGAGCGACAGCGAGCGCGCGAGATCCTTCGCGAGATTGACGATCTGGCTGCCCTTCACGCCGGTGGCCGGCTCGATCTCGTAGCGCGTGACGACCGGGCCCGGATACGCGGCCACGACGCTCGCCTCGACGCCGAAATCCTTCAGCTTCTTCTCGATCAGGCGCGACGTGAATTCGAGGGTATCGGCCGAAATCGCCTCCTGCGCCTTCGGCGCGGGGTCGAGCAGCGATACCGGCGGCAGCGTCGAATCGCCCGGCAGGTCGGTGAAGAGCGGCACCTGGCGCTCGCGCTCGACGCGCTCGGACTTCGCCGGCGTGACGACCGGCGGCACGATCGTCACGGGCTCGTGATCCTCGATGCGCACGCGTTCCTCTTCGACCTTGCCTTCGCGGCGCACGGCCGCGGCCTCGCCGAGCTTGCGGTCGCGCTCGGCCTCGCGGCGCAGCTTCGCGACATTGACGGCGGACAGGATCGCACCTCCGACGCGCTCGGCGACCGACAGCCACGAGAAGCGGAAATACAACGACAGGCCGATCGCGAGCAGGATCAGCAGCAGCAGCGTGCCGCCGGTGAAACCGAACGCGTGCGACATCGCGCCCGCCACGGCCTCGCCGATCACGCCGCCCGGCGCGCGCGGCAACTGCACCTTCAGCGACCACATGCGCAGCGCCTCGATGCCGTCGCACGCCAGCACGACGAGCACGAACGCGAAGATTTCGGTGAGCCAGCCGATCGGCCGCTCGGGTTCGTCCACGACCGCCTCGTGACGCGTGATGCGGCGGTAATTGACGGCGATGCGCCGCGCGAGCGGCACGATCAGCCAGTAGGCCGACAGGCCGAACAGCAGCAGGATGATGTCGGCCGTCCAGGCGCCGACGCGGCCGGCCCAGTTCGAGATGTGGTCCACCTGGGCGGCGTGCGTCCAGCTCGGATCGCGCCGGCTGTAGCTCAGCAGGGCCATCACCAGAAATGCGCAGAGCGCGACCTGGAGAATCCAGCGGATCTCCGTGAGGAGCTTCGACATCCGGTGCGGCAACGCCTGTGCCTGGGCGGAATAAGGAGCTTTTGCCATGAATCCGTATAAAGAGGACGGGCTGCGCGCCCGCCTGTCGTTCGATCCCGCATATTGTAAGCGCTGCACCGGGCCGCCAAGTGTAAATGACGGTTACATAACAGGGCCGGGGTACGGCCGGCGCGGCGCATGCTCTCCGCGGCAGCCCTTTCTGCCCTTTCATCCGGTGCACGGTCCGGCCGGCCGGCCGCAGCCGAGCCGCCCCGGGCGGGTGCCACGCCCCGCCCGCCCCGGATGCGCGACCGTTGCGCCGCGAGACACTATCGCCGCGATTGAAACTCTCGTTCGGCAACGCAGCAACGGGGCCTTTATAATGCGCGTCTGATACCCATCTATGACGGCATCCCGGTCAACCCGGATCGTACGGCGAGCCCTACCCCGCCCGCCGCAGCCGACTTTTACGGATTCGCACATGTCCACGCCCAAACACGCCAAAGTCCTGATTCTCGGTTCCGGCCCCGCCGGCTACACGGCTGCCGTCTACGCGGCACGTGCCAACCTGTCCCCGGTGCTGATCACCGGCATCGCGCAGGGCGGCCAGCTGATGACCACGACCGACGTCGAAAACTGGCCGGCAGACGCGAAAGGCGTGCAGGGTCCGGAGCTGATGGCGCGCTTCCTCGAGCACGCCGAGCGCTTCAACACCGAAATCGTGTTCGACCACATCCACACCGCGAAGCTGCACGAGCAGCCGATCCGCCTGATCGGCGACTCGGGCGAATACACGTGCGACTCGCTGATCATCGCGACCGGCGCGTCCGCGCAGTATCTCGGCCTGCCGTCCGAAGAACACTTCATGGGCAAGGGCGTGTCGGCCTGCGCGACCTGCGACGGCTTCTTCTATCGCGGCCAGGAAGTCGCGGTGATCGGCGGCGGCAACACGGCCGTCGAGGAAGCGCTCTACCTGACGGGCATCGCGAAGAAGGTCACGGTGATCCATCGCCGCGACAAGTTCCGCGCGGAGCCGATCCTGATCGACCGCCTGCTGGAAAAGGAAAAGGAAGGCGCCGTCGTGATCAAGTGGGATCACGTGCTCGATGAAGTGACCGGCGAGGATTCGGGCGTCACGGGCCTGCGCATCAAGAACGTGAAGACCGGTGCGACGGAAGACCTCAGCGTGCAGGGCGTGTTCGTCGCGATCGGCCACAAGCCGAACACCGACCTGTTCCAGGGCCAGCTCGAGATGAAGGACGGCTACATCCTGACGAAGAGCGGCCTGCACGGCAACGCGACGTCGACGAGCGTGCCGGGCGTGTTCGCCGCCGGCGACGTGCAGGACAACGTGTACCGCCAGGCAATCACCAGCGCGGGCACGGGCTGCATGGCCGCGCTCGACGCGCAGCGCTACCTCGAAAGCCTGCACGACAAGAAGTAAGCCGCGAGACCGCTCGCGCCGGGCGCTACAATGGCGTCCGCTGCCGCGAAGCGGGCTCGACCGGAAAGCCGCTGCCGCCGTGCAGCGGCTTTTTTTTGCCCGCGCGCCCGAACGCGCCTGCCCTGCGTACCGAATCATGGCGAAGAACCAGCCCCATCCGAGCGATCCCGCGAAGCGGCAGATCGCCGCCCGTCCCGCGAACCCCGCGTCCGTCGCGCCGGCGCCCGCGCCCGATCCCGCCGCATTGCGCGGCCAGGGGCTCGCGGGCCTCGGCGCGTTGCGCAAGTCGCTGCAAGGCGAAGCCGATCGCCGCGAACGCCAACGCGTCGAAACGGCCAAGGCCGAGCGCAAGGCGGAAGCCGACGCGAACCTGTTCCGCAACGAAATCGGCGCGATCCAGCCGCTCAATGCCCCACCGCGCGCGGCAGCCGGCCGCACGCCGCCCGATCCGGTGCCGAAGCAGACGCAGCGCGACGAGGAAGCCGTGCTGAACGCGACGCTGTCCGACGAATTCGATCCCGAGACGCTGCTCGACAGCGACGACTCGCTGTATTACCACCGCCCCGGCATCAGCCGCGACGTCGTGCGCAAGCTGAGGAGCGGCGCGTGGATCGTACAGGCGCAGATCGACCTGCACGGGATGCGGCGCGACGAGGCGCGCGACGCGCTCGCCGAATTCATCCGCGAAGCCGGCAAGAAGGGGCTGCGCTGCCTGCGCGTGATCCACGGCAAGGGGCTCGGCTCGATCGGCAAGGAACCCGTGCTGAAGGGCAAGGTGCGCGCGTGGCTCGTGCAGAAGGAGGAAGTGATCGCGTTCTGCGAGGCGCGCGGCCACGACGGCGGCGCCGGCGCGGTGCTGGTCCTGCTGCAGCCGTTCGCGGCACCCGCCGACCGGGGGCCGCGTGCCGCATCCTAGGCTGACGCTCGCGATCGCGATACTGGAGGCGATCGCCACGCTGGCCTTTGCGATCTCGGGCTTCATCGAGGCGCGCAAGAACCGTCTCGATTCGGTCGGCACGTTCGTCGTGGCGCTCGCCACCGCGTTCGGCGGCGGCACGCTGCGCGACATCCTGCTCGAGCGTCGGCCGTTCTACTGGGTCGTGCACGACGACTACGTGATCGCGATCTTCGTGCTCGCGCTGTTCGCGCCGTTCGTGCTGCGCATGCTGTCGCGGCTGTCGGCCGAGCGGCTACTGCTCGTCGCCGATGCGATCGGGCTCGGGATCTTCAGCATCTCGGGCACGGCGATCGCGCTCGATGCCGAGATGCCGCGCTTCATCGCGGTGATGATGGGCGTGATTACCGGCGTGGTCGGCGGGATCATCCGCGACGTGCTGTGCAACGACATCCCGCTGATCCTGCGCGATTCGCGGCCGTACGCGACCTGCGCGTTCGTCGGCTGCTGGTTCTACCTGCTGCTCGTGTGGCTGCAGTTCGATTCCGTGTACAGCGTGCTGCTCGCGACCGGATTCATCCTCGTCGCTCGGCTCGCGACCTTCAAGTTCGACGTGCGGCTGCCGCACTGAGCGCCGCCGCAACGCCGGACGCATCGCCAGAAACAAAAGGGGCCGCTCACGTCGAGACGGCCCCCTTCTTCATTCAGCGCGAACGCTGCGTCACGCGATCCGCTCTTCCGAAGCCGGATCGAACAGCACGGCCTTCGACACGTCGAACAGCAGCGACTGCGTCTGCCCCGGCTGCGGGTTCGCGGCCGGATGCACGCGGCTCACGATCCGCTTGCCGTTCACCTGCGCGAACACGTGCGTGTCCGGCCCGGTCGGCTCGGTCACGTCGACGCGCACGTCGATCGGCTGCAGCTTCGACGCCTCGCCGTGGTGCGCGTTGCGCGCATCGGTGATGCGCTCCGGACGCAGCCCGAGGATCACCTCGCGGCCGACGTGGCCGTTCATCCGCTTCGCGTCGAACGGCAGGTTCAGTGCGCTACGCGCGAGGCCCGTATCGATCTCGAGCGCGATCCCGCTGCCCTGCTCGACCAGCTTGCCGTTGATGAAGTTCATCGGCGGCGCGCCGATGAAGCCCGCGACGAACAGGTTCGACGGCGAATCGTAGATCTCCTGCGGCGCGCCGAACTGCTGGACCACGCCGTCCTTCATCACCGCGATCCGGTCGCCGAGCGTCATCGCCTCGATCTGGTCGTGCGTCACGTAGACGATCGTCGTGCCGAGGCGCTGGTGCAGCAGCTTGATTTCCGCGCGCATCTCGATGCGCAGCTTCGCGTCGAGGTTCGACAGCGGCTCGTCGAACAGGAACAGCGACGGATCGCGCGCGAGCGCGCGGCCCATCGCGACACGCTGGCGCTGGCCGCCGGACAGCTGGCCCGGCTTGCGGTCGAGCAGGTGCTGGATCTGCAGCATCTGCGACACGCGGTCGACGATCTGCTGCTGTTCGCTCTTCGGCACCTTGCGGATGTTCAGGCCGAACGAGATGTTCTCGCGCACCGTCATCGACGGGTACAGCGCGTAAGACTGGAACACCATCGCGATGTCGCGATCCTTCGGCGACAGGTCGTTGACGACCTTGCCGTCGATGCAGATCTCGCCGCTCGTGACCGTCTCGAGCCCGGCGATCATGTTGAGCAGCGTCGATTTCCCGCAGCCCGAACCGCCGACCAGGATCAGGAACTGTCCGTCCTCGATCTCGATGTCGACACCCTTCAGGACCGGCACCCCGTTCGGGTAGGTCTTGTACACGTCACGGATGGAAAGGCTTGCCATGCTGTGAATCCTCTGTCTCGTCTCGCGCGGCGCACTCCGGCGCCGCGTCGGGTTCGTTTCGATGCGCCGCGCGCGAGGCGCGGCCGGTTCGTCGTATCGGATGAAGCCGCGCTTACCCCTTCACCGCGCCCGCCGTCAGCCCGCGCACGAAATAGCGGCCGGCGACGATGTAGACGAGCAGCGTCGGCAGCGCGGCGATGATCGCGCCGGCCATGTCGACGTTGTATTCCTTCACGCCCGTCGACGTGTTGACGAGGTTGTTCAGCGCAACCGTGATCGGCATCGAATCGACGCCGGAGAACACGATCCCGAACAGGAAGTCGTTCCAGATCTGCGTGAACTGCCAGATCAGGCACACCATGAAGATCGGCAGCGACACCGGCAGCAGGATCTTCGTGAAGATCGTGAAGAAGCCGGCGCCGTCGATGCGCGCGGCCTTCACGAGTTCGGCCGGCACGCTCACGTAGAAGTTGCGGAAGAACATCGTCGTGAACGCGATCCCGTACACGACGTGCACGAACACGAGGCCCGGAATCGTGTTCGCGAGGCCCAGCATCCCCTGCAGGCGCGCCATCGGCAGCAGGATCACCTGGAACGGAATGAAGCAGCCGACCAGCATCATCGTGAACAGCGCGTCCGCGCCGCGAAAGCGCCAGTGCGTGAGCACGTAGCCGTTGAACGCGCCGATCAGCGACGAGATCAGCACGGCCGGGATCACCATCTCCAGCGAGTTCAGGAAGAACGGCTTCATCCCGTCGCAACGCACGCCGGTACACGCACCGCTCCACGCCTTCACCCACGGGTCGACGGTCCAGCTGGTGGGCGGCGTCAGCAGGTTGCCGGTGCGCAGCTGGTCGAGATCCTTGAACGACGTCGACAGCATCACGTAGATCGGGAACAGGAAATACAGCGCGAACAGGATCAGTGCCGCGTAGATCACTGCCCGGCTGATCGTCATCTTAGGCTGCATTGCGGGTGCTCCTCGATTCCATATACATCAGCGGCACCAGCACCGCGACCACGGTCGCGAGCATCATCACCGAGGATGCCGCGCCGAGCCCGAGCTGGCCGCGGTTGAACGAAAACGTGTACATGAACATGGCCGGCAGCGACGACGACGTGCCCGGCCCGCCCGCCGTCAGCGCGACGACGAGGTCGAAGGTCTTGATCGTGATGTGGCAGAGGATCAGCAGCACCGAGAAGAACACCGGGCGCATGCTCGGGATCACGATCTTGCGGTAGATGGTCGGCAGCGTCGCACCGTCCACCTGCGCGGCCTTGAAGATCTCGGCGTCGACGCCGCGCAGCCCCGCGAGGAACAGCGCCATCACGAAGCCGGTCGACTGCCACACGGCCGCGATCACCACGCAGAAGATCGCCTTGTCCGGATCGTCGAGCCAGCCGAACGAGAAGCTCGTCCAGCCCCAGTCGTGCATCACCTTCTCGAGGCCGAGGCCCGGGTTCAGGATCCACTGCCATGCGGTGCCCGTGACGATGAACGACAACGCCATCGGGTACAGGAAGATCGCGCGCAGCGCGCCTTCGTTGCGGATTCGCTGGTCGAGCAGGATCGCGAGGAACAGGCCGAGCCCCACGCAGATCGCGATGAACGGAATCCCGAACCAGCCGAGGTTCGCGGCGGAGGTCCACCACACGTCGTTCTGGAACAGGTCCGTGTAACGGCCGAAGCCGTCGAATTCGTAGTTGGGCAACAGCCGCGAGCGGGTCAGCGACAGATAGCCGGTAATCAGGATGAAGCCGTAGATGAACACCACGGCGATCGCGACGCTCGGCGCGAGCACGAGCTTCGGTATCCAGCGATCGGCGAAGGCCGACATCGGCGACGTACGCCGTGCGGCGGCAGCGCCGGATCCGTTTCCGCTAAGAGGGGCAGCCACTTGATTCGACTCCTGGAACGAGGGCGGCGCAGGCCGGGCCGGCGCCGGTACGGCACGGGCCCGCGGGCGAGCCCGTTTGCTGCACATGCAAAAACGCCCGGCCGATGAAGCGTTTCCGGCCGGGCGCCTGGCGCGCGTTACTTGACCTTCGCGGCCTTCGCGAGCGCGGCGACCGCGCTCTTCGAATCCTGCTGCGAGTTCATGAACTTCGTCACGACGTCGGTGATCGCGCCGGCGGTCGCGTCGCTTTGCGCCATGCCGTGCGCGAGCGACGGCACGAAGCCGCCCGACTTGATCGCGGTCTGCTCGTCGGCGTACGACTTCTTCGCGCAATCGTCGAACTTGTCCATCTTCACGCCGAGACGCACGGGCACCGAGCCCTTCAGCAGGCTGAACTGCTCCTGGAAGTCCGGCGTCATGATCGTCTTCGCGAGTGCGAGCTGGCCCGGCGTCGCGTTCTTCTCGCCCTTCTGCTGGAAGAACACGAACGAGTCGACGTTGAACGTGTACGAATTCGCGGTGCCCGGCACCGGCGCGCAGACGTAGTCCTTGCCCGCCTTCTTGCCGGCGTTCTCGAACTCGCCCTTCGCCCAGTCGCCCATGAACTGCATGCCGGCCTTGCCGTTGATGACCATCGCGGTCGCGAGGTTCCAGTCGCGGCCGTTACGGCCGGTATCGAAGTAACCCTGGATCTTGCGCACCGTGTCGAACACGGACAGCATCTGCGGCGACGTCAGCGTCGCCTGGTCGAGGTCGACCAGCGCCTTCTTGTAGAACGCCGGGCCCTGCGACAGCACGACGTCTTCCCACAGCGTCAGGTCCTGCCACGGCTGGCCGCCCATCGCGACCGGCTGGATACCCGCGGCCTTCAGCTTGTCGGCCACCGCGAAGAATTCAGGCCAGGTGGTCGGCACCTTCGCGCCGACCTTGTCGAGCGCGGCCTTGTTGATGTACAGCCAGTTCACGCGGTGCACCGAGAACGGCGCCGCGACGGTATGGCCCTTGTACTTGATGATCTTGTCGATTTCCGGCGGCAGGTTCTGCTTCCAGTCGCCGGCAGCGGAATCGATGTTGACGAGCACGCCCTGGTCGGCCCAGTCCTGGATCAGCGGGCCCTTGATCTGCGCGGCCGACGGTGCGTCGCCGCTGATCACCTTGGTCTTCAGCGCGGTCATCGCCGCTGCGCCCGCGCCGCCCGCGACCGCGAAGTCCTTCCACACGTAGCCCTGCTTTTGCAGGTCGTCCTTCAACACGCCGACGGCCTTCGACTCGCCGCCCGAGGTCCACCAGTGCAGCACCGTTACATTCTCGGCTGCCTGCGCCGCCACGGCGCCAGCCATCAGGCCTGCGGCGCAGAGCGCGCCCATGATCGAGCGAACTTTCATTACTTATCTCCTCCAGACTGAATCAACTCGTGAGGTTCCCTGACCGGGAACCGGCTTCTTGATAAACGACGGGGAAATCGAGCCGCGGGACGCATGCAGCGTACGGGGCCGATGACCGGCCGGGCTCTTACAGAAAGCGTGAATCGAGATTCAACGGCGTGTCTCCTCTTTGTGTTTCTGGCCCGCCGCGATGCTGCGGCGCGAGCCCGGGGCTAACGGCGCGCGGACGATGCGCGCCGTCAATGTCCGATAACATTCGGCACAAGGCGTTCCCGAAGGCGAAGCTCGCGCGGTTCATCGACCGCACTTCTTTTTTTCTTCACCCAGGTGCTACCCCTTGCGGCGGATTGTAGTTAAACTACAATTCAGTGTCAAAAATATTTTTATCGCACTACGGATCGCTTCCCAGCACCCCCAACACGGCGGAGACACATGCATACCGATTCCAGCTTTACCTTCGTACTTTTCGGCGGCACCGGCGATCTGTCGATGCGCAAGATCCTGCCCGCGCTGTTCGAAGCGCACCGTGCGAACATGCTGGCGGAGAGCGGCCGGATCGTCGCCGTGGCGCGTCACGAATCGGATCGTGCGGGTTATCTCGAGTGGGTCGACACGCACGTGAAACCGCACGCGGAGAAAGCCGCCGGCAAGGCGCTCGACGAAACCGCGTGGAAGTCCTTCCTCGATCGCATCGAGTACGTGAAGCTCGACCTCGGCCGTGCGGAAGACTACGTCGTGCTGCGCGACGCGATCGCATCGCTGCCCGGCATCCGCGTGTTCTATCTCGCGACGGGCCCGTCGCTGTTCGTGCCGATCTGCAAGGCGCTCGCGTCGGTCGGCCTGAACGAAGGCTCGCGCATCGTGCTCGAGAAGCCGCTCGGCTACGACCTGAAGTCGTCGAATGCGATCAACGACGCGGTCGGCGAGATCTTCGCGGAAGGCCAGATCTACCGGATCGACCACTACCTCGGCAAGGAGCCGGTACAGAACCTGCTCGCGCTACGCTTCGGCAATGCGCTGTTCGAGCCGCTGTGGCGCCGCGAATGGGTCGAGAGCATCCAGATCACGATCGCCGAGGAACTCGGCGTCGAGGCACGCGGCGATTTCTACGACAATACGGGCGCGCTGCGCGACATGGTGCAGAACCACCTGCTGCAGCTGCTGTCGATCGTCGCGATGGAGCCGCCGCATTCGATGGATTCGGATTCGGTGCGCGACGAGAAGCTGCGCGTGCTGCGCGCGCTGAAGCCGATCGATCCGCGCGACATCGGCAAGGTGGCCGTGCGCGGCCAGTATCATGCGGGCGTGATCAAGGGCGCGCAGGTGCCCGCCTACGCGACCGAGCCGGGCGTGAAACCCGACAGCCAGACCGAAACCTTCGTCGCGCTGAAGGTCGAGATCGAGAACTGGCGCTGGGCCGGCGTGCCGTTCTTCCTGCGCACCGGCAAGCGTCTGGCCGACCGCGTCGCGGAGATCGTCGTCAACTTCCGCCCGGTGCCGCACTCGGCGCTGGGGCCGACCGCGCTGCGCCCCGGTGCGAACCGTCTCGTGATCCGGCTGCAGCCGAACGAGACGATTCGCCTGTACTGCCTCGCGAAGCAGCCGGGCGAAGGGATGAACCTCGCGAGCGTGCACCTCGACCTCGCGTTCGACCAGTTCTTCAAGGAAGGGCAGATGGAGGCGTACCAGCGCCTGCTGCTCGACGTGATCAACGGCCGGCTCGCGCTGTTCGTGCGTCGCGACGAACAGGAAGCCGCCTGGCAGTGGGTCGAGCCGATCCTGAACGAATGGGCACGCACGCTGAAACCGCCGAAGCCGTATGCGGCGGGTACATGGGGGCCGGCCGCGTCGAGCGCGATGCTCGCGCAGCACGACACCTGCTGGCTCGAAGAAGAGAACTGATGTAAACGTCACCGCGCACGTCTTCGTACGCGGTGACGTGCCCCAAGATTCGTACGATTTGAACAGACAAAGCAGTCCGGAGGAGATGTGATCGAGATCCACGCTTTCGACACCCAGGAAGCGCAAAGCGAAGCGCTCGCGCGCGCCGTCGGCGATGCGCTGCGCGCCGCGCTCGCCGGCCCCGCGCGCCCGACGCTCGCCGTGTCCGGCGGCACCAGCCCGCGCCCGTTCCTGCACACGCTGTCGCACGCGGCGCTCGACTGGGCCGGCGTCGACGTGACGCTGGTCGACGACCGCTGGGTGCCGGAGGACGACGCGGCCAGCAACGCGCGCCTGGTGCGCGACACGCTGCTGCAGCACGCGGCGGCCCCTGCCCGCTTCCTGCCGCTCGTCGACACGCGCAGCACGCTCGATGCGCACGTCGCCGCGCTCAACGCGAACGCCGACTACCGCGTGCCGACCGTCGCGGTGCTCGGCATGGGCGAGGACGGCCATACCGCGTCGATCTTCGCCGACGCGCCCGAATGGGATCACGCGATCACGACGCCCGAGCGGTTCGTCGCCGTGCATCCCGGCGCCGCGCCGCATGCGCGCGTGAGCTTCTCGCTCGATGCGCTCAAGCGCGTCGACCGGCTGTTCCTGCTGATCGCGGGCGAACGCAAGCGCGCGGTGCTCGACGCCGCGGCCGCATCGCTGCAGAAGAACGCGATTTCCCAACTGGCCAACGACAAGGGGACCCAGCTCGATGTCTACTGGTGCGCAAAGTAAGGCCGTTGTCGCGGGCCAGCATGCCGACGGCCCGCGCCTGCTCGC
This sequence comes from Burkholderia reimsis, assembly GCF_003294055.1. NCBI lineage: Bacteria > Pseudomonadati > Pseudomonadota > Betaproteobacteria > Burkholderiales > Burkholderiaceae > Burkholderia > Burkholderia reimsis. Next base: position 33,364 of record NZ_QMFZ01000023.1, on the reverse strand, counting down.
GGACGTCGGCGGCACCAACGCGCGTTTCGCGCTGGAAACCGGCCCGGGCGAGATCACGCAGATCCGCGTCTATCCCGGCGCCGACTATCCGACGATCACCGACGCGATCCGCAAGTATCTGAAGGACGTGAAGATCAGCCGCGTGAACCATGCGGCGATTGCGATCGCGAACCCGGTCGACGGCGACCAGGTCACGATGACCAACCACGACTGGAGCTTCTCGATCGAGGCGACGCGCCGCGCGCTCGGCTTCGACACGCTGCTCGTCGTCAACGATTTCACCGCGCTCGCGATGGCGCTGCCGGGCCTGACCGATGCGCAGCGCGTGCAGGTCGGCGGCGGCGCGCGCCGCCAGAACAGCGTGATCGGGCTGCTCGGGCCCGGCACCGGGCTCGGCGTGTCGGGGCTGATTCCGGCCGACGACCGCTGGATCGCGCTCGGCAGCGAGGGCGGCCACGCGTCGTTCGCGCCGCAGGACGAGCGCGAGGATCTGGTGCTGCAGTACGCGCGCAAGAAGTTTCCGCACGTGTCGTTCGAACGCGTGTGTGCGGGCCCCGGCATGGAGATCATCTATCGCGCGCTCGCCGCTCGCGACAAGAAGCGCGTCGCCGCGACCGTCGACACGGTCGAGATCGTCGAGCGCGCGCATGCGGGCGACGCGCTCGCGCTCGAGACGGTCGAATGCTTCTGCGGGATTCTCGGCGCGTTCGCGGGCAGCGTCGCGCTGACGCTCGGCGCGCTCGGCGGCGTGTACATCGGCGGCGGCGTCGCGCTGAAGCTCGGCGAGCTGTTCACGCGCTCGTCGTTCCGCGCGCGCTTCGAGGCGAAGGGCCGCTTCACGCACTACCTCGAGAACATCCCGACCTACCTGATCACCGCCGAATACCCGGCGTTCCTCGGCGTATCCGCGATCCTCGCGGAGCAGCTGTCGAACCGCTCGGGCGGCGCGTCGTCGGCCGTGTTCGAACGGATCCGCCAGATGCGCGACGCACTGACGCCGGCCGAGCGCCGCGTCGCCGATCTCGCGCTGAACCATCCGCGCTCGATCATCAACGACCCGATCGTCGACATCGCGCGCAAGGCCGACGTGAGCCAGCCGACCGTGATCCGCTTCTGCCGCTCGCTCGGCTGCCAGGGCTTGTCGGACTTCAAGCTGAAGCTCGCCACCGGCCTCACCGGCACGATCCCGATGAGCCACAGCCAGGTGCATCTCGGCGACACGGCCACCGACTTCGGCGCGAAGGTGCTCGACAACACGGTGTCGGCGATCCTGCAGCTGCGCGAGCACCTGAACTTCGAGCACGTCGAGAACGCGATCGAGATCCTGAACGGCGCGCGGCGCATCGAGTTCTACGGGCTCGGCAACTCGAACATCGTCGCGCAGGACGCGCACTACAAGTTCTTCCGCTTCGGAATCCCGACGATCGCGTACGGCGACCTGTACATGCAGGCCGCATCGGCCGCGCTGCTCGGCAAGGGCGACGTGATCGTCGCGGTGTCGAAGTCGGGACGCGCGCCCGAGCTGCTGCGCGTGCTCGACGTCGCGATGCAGGCCGGCGCGAAGGTGATCGCGATCACGTCGAGCAACACGCCGCTCGCGAAGCGCGCGACCGTCGCGCTCGAAACCGACCACATCGAGATGCGCGAATCGCAGCTGTCGATGATCTCGCGGATCCTGCATCTGCTGATGATCGACATCCTCGCGGTCGGCGTCGCGATCCGCCGGGCGTCGACCAACGGTGAGTTGCCGGAGGCCGTCGCGCAGGCGCGCGCGCGGGCGAGCGACGACGAAACGGCCGACGTGCTCGACTGGCTGAGCCACGGCGCATCGCCGGCGGCGAAGGACGTCGCGCGGGACTGACGCTGCGGCGAAACGCCGTCGATCCACGACACCCCGAACGCTGGATTCAAGCCCGGCGTTCGGGGTGTTTTGCATGAGCGGCACCAGCGCAAACAACAGCGGCGCGACAGGCATCGACGATGCCTTCTGCCGAGGGCGCGCGTGACGTCATACGTTCGTACATCCCCACATTTTCGAACAAGTCCAATTGTCAGCGGTTGTCCCGGCTCGGTCACTTCCTTCACTCCGCGTGATGCCGCCATCCCGGTCCGACGCGAGAAATGACGCGTTTCTCACAGAACCCCGATTGGCATCGACAGCATCACGTTCATCCAGTTTGCGGAGAGCGATATGCCTGGACCACGTTTTTCAGCTGCATGGCTGGGTCGTTGCTGCCAAGGATGTCACGATGATCAGCATTCGTTCCGTGTCGCGCTATTACGCGCTTGTTAAGCCTGAAGACAAGGTATTCTGATGAACCAGTTTACATGGAACGAGTTGGAGGGTTTTGTGAGAAGGGAGGCCTGCGTTAGTGCCAAGAAAATTCTCACAAAAGGTCATGCCATCGAGGGTGATTTGGATATCACTGGCGACGATGCGGTCGAGTTTATGGAGCGCTTCTTCGATAAATTTCCAGTGCAAGTTGGAGATTTTGAGTTCAATCGCTACTTCTCAGGAGAGGGCTTTAGCTTGATTGAAGTGGCGCGGATGGCTTTCTCCAGAAAACGCCGAGAAAAATATGACAAAGTGCCACTGACTCTAGGCATGCTCTATCAGGCTATTTTGGATGGAGAGTGGAACAATCAACGCTTGGAAAGCCTGCCGCGCTGATTGCACCTCGCCAAATAGACCGGTTCATCTTTTAGGCGATGTGTTGGATCTGTGCATACTTCTGGAGTCTGCCATGAGACAAAATCCGCTGCTCCGGTGTGTGATGTTCTGGGCATTGATGTTCGCGGTACAACCCAGCCATGCCACGGATACGTCGTCGCCACAGGCCGGCGCCCGAACCTACGCGCAGAACTACAAGGACATGATGCTCGCCGAATGCATCGCGACCGCTTATCGGAATGAACCGTCCGCTGCGATGGACGCGGGAAGCAGCGCCAGTGCGCTAATGGATTGGACCGACTTCGATCTGGAACGGAACCCCGACGCGGGCAAATCGCTGGTCAATCGTTTTCTTGCTCGCGACTATCGCAATCCGGTCGTCGAATCCGAAATCAAGGGCGTGCGGTTTGATTTTCTGAAATGCCTGGATCTGTATCACAGTCGGGAACTCGATGCGCAGGTCAAACGGTTCGTGATCAACCCGAAGCGCAGCTATCGACTCGACAATCGCTCGTCAGACCGTTCAAAGTGATGCAGAGGTGGGAAGTTCAAACCCGTCCACCGCCCTCCTCCGCCAGTTCCGCCCCGCCGCTCAAGCGCCCGCCTTCACCGGCCGTCCGTGCCAGCGCAGCACCAGATAGCGCCCGACGAAACACAGCACGCCGGTGACACCGATCGTCACGCCCATCGCGAACGGCGTGCCGTCCGCGAGTGCGCCGATCGCGACGCTCGCCAGCGCGCCGAGCGCAAGCTGCATCGCGCCGAACACCGCCGCCGACGCGCCCGCATTGTGCGGATAACGATGCATGAGGTCGGTCGTGCAGTTCGCGGACAGGATCCCGACCACGCCGACGACGAAGAACAGGCACACGACGATCGACCACAGCCCGCCCACCCCCGTCAGCGCGACGAACGCGACCGCGAGCGACGCGATGCAGCTCACGAGCGACGCGGCCGCGATGATGCGCAGCGAACCGACGCGGCCGACCAGCCGCGTGTTCGTGAAGTTGCCGATCATGATGCCGACCACGTTCAGGCCGAACAGCAGCCCGTAGTGCTGCGGCGACACGTGGAAATACTCGATGTAGACGAACGGTGTCGCGGTGATGTACGAGAACATCGACGCGAACGCCATCCCGCCGCACAGCATGTGCCCCCATGCGACGGGATCGGACAGGATGCGCCCGTACGACGCGAACGACGCGAGCACGGCCGCGCTCTTGCGCCGCTCCTTCGGCCAGGTTTCGGGTACGCGCAGGTACGCGGTCGCCGCGCACACCGCGCCGAACACGGCCAGCACGACGAACACGCCGCGCCAGCCCGAGAAACGCAGGATCTGCCCGCCGATCAGCGGCGCCAGCAGCGGCCCGACCGCGGTGACGATCGCGACCATCGACAGCACCTTCGCCGCGTCGGTCGGCTCGTGCGCGTCGCGCGCGATCGCACGCGACAGCACCGACGCCGCGCCGGCGCCGAGCGCCTGCAGGAAGCGCACGAGGATCAGCATGTCGATCGAGTTCGACAGGAAGCAGCCGATGCTCGCGAGCGTAAATAGCGCGATGCCGCCGAGCAGCACGGGACGGCGACCCCACGTGTCGGACAGCGGGCCGTACAGCAGCATGCCGACCGAAAAGCCGGCCATGAAGCTCGTCAGCGTGCGCTGCGCGGCGCCGGGGCTGACGGAGAAGCCGTCGGCGATCGACGGCAGGCTCGGCAGGTACATGTCGGTAGCGATCGGCCCGCAGGCGGCGAGCGCGCCGAGCAACAGGATCAGCCGGGCATCGGGCCGGCGCCGGACGACGTGAGACATGGGTATCCGGAATGAAGCGCCGCGCGCATCGGGGCACGCGTGGTGGTGAAGACGGGAGACCGCGCCGCGAACGGCGCGCTCGGGCCCATGATTGTACGCGCAACTTTTTTTCGTGCCGCCGGCCCGGCGCGCGACCGGCGGAAAAACACCGGCGCGGCGCCCGCCGCGCGGGATCGCGAGCAGGGATTCGATTAAGCTTGCAGCGCCTCACTCACCTATTGTCTGATCCATCCAATTCGACGCACGACCGAACCGATGACCGCTTTCCTGTTGATCTGGAGCCCCAAGAAATGGCCGTGGCCCGAACTGCCCGACGTCGCCGCGCGCGTGAAGGCCGGCGAGGCCGTGCATGACGTGTGGGGCTGCGGCTTCGCGCGCGGCATCCTGCCGGGCGACCGCGTGTTCCTGCACCGCGTCGCGAAGGAGCCCAAGGGCGTGTTCGGCTCCGGCTACGTGACGCGCGCGCCGTACGAGGTACCCGATCCGGCGGCGAAGCGCGGCTACCGGCTGTGCATCGACTTCGTCTACGACTGGCTGGTCGACGCGCACCAGGACGTCGTGATCCCGCGCGACGCGCTGCGCGTGCATCCGTACTCGGTACAGACCTGGGATGCGCAAAGCTCCGGCACCGTGATCAAGCCGATGGTCGAAGGCCCGCTCGAGAAGCGCTGGGCCGAGCTGACCGGCAAGCGCAAACCGCCGCGATAACCGAAGCGGCCGCCGCGCCGCATCTGCCCCTCCTTTCCGGCCCCGGCCCGCGCAACCCCGCACGCGCCGAAAGGCCGCGGACCGCGCCGCGGGCCCGCCGCGCGCGTCTCCGGTACAATCGGACGATCGTTCCGCCCAGGCGCCGCGGCCCGTGCACAGGCCCCCGCGCCCTTCTCTCGCAGGTTTCGCTCATGTCCAACAATCAGATCCTCTTCGAACGCGCCCAGAAGACCATTCCCGGCGGCGTCAACTCGCCGGTGCGCGCATTCCGTTCGGTCGGCGGCACGCCGCGCTTCGTCGCGCGCGCGCAAGGCCCGTATTTCTGGGATGCCGACGGCAAGCAGTACATCGACTACATCGGCTCGTGGGGCCCGATGATCGTCGGCCACGTCCATCCGGAAGTGCTGTCGGCCGTGCAGAACGTGCTCGCCGACGGCTTCTCGTTCGGCGCGCCGACCGAAGCCGAGATCGAGATCGCCGAGGAAATCTGCAAGCTCGTGCCGTCGATCGAGCAAGTGCGGATGGTGTCGAGCGGCACCGAGGCCACGATGAGCGCGCTGCGCCTCGCGCGCGGCTTCACGGGCCGCAGCCGGATCGTCAAGTTCGAGGGCTGCTACCACGGCCACGCGGACAGCCTGCTCGTGAAGGCCGGCTCGGGCCTGCTGACGTTCGGCAACCCGACGTCGGCCGGCGTGCCCGCCGACATCGCGAAGCACACGACCGTCCTCGAATACAACAACGTCGCCGCGCTCGAGGAAGCGTTCGGCGCGTTCGGCGACGAGATCGCCGCCGTGATCGTCGAGCCGGTCGCGGGCAACATGAACCTCGTGCGCGGCACGCCGGAATTCCTCAACGCGCTGCGCGCACTGTGCACGAAGCACGGCGCCGTGCTGATCTTCGACGAGGTGATGTGCGGGTTCCGCGTCGCGCTCGGCGGCGCGCAGGCGTACTACGGGATCACGGCCGACCTCACCTGCCTCGGCAAGGTGATCGGCGGCGGGATGCCGGCTGCTGCCTTCGGCGGCCGCCGCGACATCATGGCCCACCTCGCGCCGCTCGGCGGCGTCTACCAGGCCGGCACGCTGTCGGGCAACCCGATCGCGGTCGCAGCAGGGCTGAAGACGCTGCAGCTGATCCAGGCGCCGGGCTTCTACGACGCGCTCACCGCGCAGACGAAGCGTCTCGCCGACGGCCTCGCGGCCGAAGCGCGCGCGGCCGGCGTGCCGTTCGCGGCCGACTCGATCGGCGCGATGTTCGGCCTCTACTTCGCCGAACGCGTGCCGACCAGCTTCGCCGAAGTCACGAAGAGCGACACCGAGCGCTTCAACCGCTTCTTCCACCTGATGCTCGACGAAGGCGTGTATTTCGCGCCGTCCGCGTACGAGGCCGGCTTCGTGTCGAGCACGCACGACGACGCGGTGATCGACGCGACGCTCGCGGCCGCGCGCCGCGCCTTCGCGGCACTCGCTGCCTGACCCGGGGCCGCGCGCATGTTCTCGGATATCGATTTCGCCCACATGCAGCGTGCGCTCGCGCTCGCCGCGCGCGGCATGTATACGACGGCACCGAACCCGCGTGTCGGCTGCGTGATCGTCAAGGACGGCGACGTGATCGGCGAAGGCTTCACGCAACCGGCCGGCCAGGATCACGCGGAGGTCCAGGCACTGAAGGACGCGCGCGCACGCGGCCACGACGTCGCGGGCTCGACCGTCTACGTCACGCTCGAACCGTGCAGCCATTTCGGCCGCACGCCGCCGTGCGCGAACGCGCTGATCGACGCGCGCGTCGCGAAGGTCGTCGCCGCGATGGAAGACCCGAACCCGCAGGTATCGGGGCGCGGCCTCGGGATGCTGCGCGACGCCGGCATCGACGTACGCTGCGGGCTGCTCGCGCATGAAGCGGGCGAACTGAACATCGGCTTCGTGTCGCGGATGACACGCGGCCGCCCGTGGGTGCGGATGAAGACCGCCGCGTCGCTCGACGGCCGCACCGCGCTGCCGTCCGGCGAAAGCCAGTGGATCACCGGCGAGGCCGCGCGCCTCGACGGGCATGCGTGGCGCGCGCGCGCCTGCGCGATCCTGACCGGCATCGGCACCGTGCGCGAGGACAACCCGCTGCTGACCGTGCGCGGGATCGACACGCCGCGCCAGCCGCAGCGCATCCTGGTCGACAGCCGCCTCGACCTGCCGCTCGACGCGCGGCTGCTCGAAGGCGCGCCGCTGCTGATCTTCTGCGGCCGGCTCGACGCCGCCGGCGAAGTGCGGGCGAAGGTGCTGAAGGCACGCGGCGCGGAAATCGTGCCGCTCGCGAATGCGCACGGCAAGGTCGACCTGCCCGCGATGCTGGCGGCGCTCGGCGCACGCGGCGTCAACGAGCTGCACGTCGAGGCCGGCCACAAGCTGAACGGCTCGCTGCTGCGCGAACAGTGCGTCGACGAGTTGCTCGTCTATCTCGCACCGAGCCTGCTGGGCGCCGATGCGGCCGGCATGTTCGACCTCGCCGCGCCGGCGAGCCTCGATGCGCGCACGCGGCTGTCGTTCCACGGGGTCGAGCGGGTCGGCGACGATCTGCGGATCCTCGCGCGCTTCACGCCGACGGACGCCGCGCACTGAACGGGATCGTCGCGATGTTCACCGGAATTGTCGCGGCCGCATCGAATCGATCCGGCCGCTCGGCGCGTCGGCCGACGCCGGCGTGCGCCTGAACGTGCCGGCCGGCGGGCTCGACCTCGCCGATGTCGCGCTGGGCGGCAGCATTGCGATCCAGGGCGCGTGCATGACGGTGATCGACAGGAGCGACACCGCGTTCGACGTCGACGTGTCGCGCGAAAGCCTGAACCGTACGGTCGGCCTCGCCCACCCCGGCGAAGTGAGCCTCGAGAAGGCGCTGCGCGCGCACCGGCCCGCCCGCCGGCGCCATCGGCCGAACGGCCAACGACGCGCACGGGTCATGCGGTCGCGCTAAGATGCGTCGACAGCGGTTTCGATACCGCAATGCACGACGCGCCGCGTAGCGGCCGCCCTCTTCCTCAAGGAGTCGTCCCCATGTCCATCTCGATGTACCAGGCTTCGCTGCCCGTGCTGATCCGCGGCCTGACCAATCTTCAGCACATTCTCGGCAAGGCGCAGGCGCATGCGGCCGAAAAGCAGATCGATCCGTCGGTGTTCGTCGGCGCCCGCCTGTACCCGGACATGCTGCCGCTCGTCCGCCAGGTCTATATTGCGACCGACACGGCCAAGGGCTGCGCCGCGCGCCTCGCCGGCGCCGAGATCCCGAGCTATCCGGACGTCGAGCAGACCTTCGACGAACTGCACGCACGCATCCAGAAGACGATCGACTACCTGAAAAGCTTCGACGCCGCGCAGATCGACGGCAGCGAGACGCGCCAGATCGTGCTGAAGATGCGCGTCGGTCCGATCGAGTTCACCGGCGAGTCGTACCTGCTGAATTTCGTGCTGCCCAATTTCTTCTTCCACGTGACGACCGCGTACGACATCCTGCGCCACAGCGGCGTCGAGCTCGGCAAGCTCGACTACCTGGGCGGGCGCGACCAGCAAGCCTGACGCGCGGCCGGGCAAGGCCCGGCCCGCCACCGTCCGCACCGCGCGTGCAGGCAACGCGCGGCGGGCCGGCCGGGCCTGCCGCGCAGGCCGGCCGCGGCGCTTTCCGGAGCGCTTGCCGGCGGCGCGCGGCCCCTGCCAGCCGAAACGCCGTCCGGCTGGCGTAAAATACGCACTTTCCTCTTTCTCGCCCCCTTATGACGCTCGCCTCCACGCTCGACATCATCGCCGAGCTGAAAGCCGGCCGGATGGTGATCCTGGTCGACGAAGAAGATCGCGAAAACGAGGGCGACCTCGTGATCGCCGCCGAATTCGTCACACCGGAAGCGATCAACTTCATGGCCAAGTACGGCCGCGGCCTGGTTTGCCTGACGTTGACGCAGGAACGCTGCAAGCAGCTGCACCTGCCGCTGATGACCTACCGCAACGGCACGCAGTACGGCACCGCGTTCACGGTCAGCATCGAAGCGGCCGAAGGCGTGACGACCGGCATCTCGGCCGCCGACCGTGCGCACACGATCGCCACGGCGGTCGCGCACGACGTGCGCCCCGAGCACATCGTGCAGCCGGGCCACGTGTTCCCGATCATGGCGCAGCCGGGCGGCGTGCTCGTGCGCGCGGGCCACACCGAGGCCGGTTGCGACTTCACCGCGCTCGCCGGCCTCACGCCGGCCGCGGTGATCTGCGAGATCATCAAGGACGACGGCACGATGGCGCGCCTGCCCGACCTGATCGAATTCGCGCAGGAGCACAACCTGAAGATCGGCACGATCGCCGACCTGATCCAGTACCGCAGCCGCACCGAATCGATCATCGAGCGGATCGCCGAGCGTACGATGCAGACCGCGCACGGCACGTTCCGCGCGGTGCTGTACCGCGACCAGCCGAGCGGCTCGCCGCACATCGCGCTGGTGCGCGGCGCGCCCGCGCCCGACGCCGATACGCCGGTGCGCGTGCACGAGCCGCTGTCGGTGCTCGACCTGCTCGAAACGGGCGTGTCGACGCACTCGTGGACGCTCGACGCCGCGATGCGCGAGATCGCGGAGCGCGACCTCGGCGTGATCGTGCTGCTCAACTGCGGCGACACGAAGGAACACCTGATCGACGTCTTCAAGGCGTTCGACGAGGAAGAAAAGGCCGCTGTGCTGAAGCGCCGGCCGGTCGATTTCAAGACGTTCGGCATCGGCGCGCAGATCCTGCGCGATGTCGGCGTCGGCAAGATGCAGGTGCTGTCGAATCCGCGCAAGCTGGGCAGCATGTCCGGCTACGGCCTGGAAGTCACGGGCTTCATTCCGATGCCCGGCGGCGAAGCCAAGTCCTGCCCGGCGTCCAACGCGTAACCCGCCACGGCGCTTTCGCCCTATAACCGTTCATCCACACCACGGACAAGATCATGGAAATCGGACAATACCAACCGAATCTCGAAGGCGACGGCCTGCGGATCGGCATCGTGCAATCGCGCTTCAACGAGCCGGTGTGCAACGGCCTCGCCGACGCGTGCGTCGAGGAACTGGAACGCCTCGGCGTCACCGGTGAAGACGTGCTGCTCGTGTCGGTGCCCGGCGCGCTGGAAATCCCGCTCGCGCTGCAGAAGCTCGCGGAAAGCGGCCAGTTCGACGCGCTGATCGCGCTCGGTGCGGTGATTCGCGGCGAGACCTACCACTTCGAACTCGTGTCGAACGAGAGCGGCGCGGGCATCACCCGCATCGGCCTCGACTTCAACCTGCCGATCGCCAACGCGGTCCTGACGACCGAAAACGACGAGCAGGCCGTCGCGCGCATGACCGAAAAGGGTCGTGATGCCGCACGCGTCGCCGTCGAGATGGCCAACCTGACGATGGCGCTCGACCAGCTCGGCGATGACGACGAGGACGAAGAGGAAGACGAAGACGACGAAGAGGAGCGCGCATGAAGAAGAGCGCCCGCCGACAATCGCGCGAGCTGGCGACGCAGGGGCTGTACCAGTGGCTGCTGTCGAACGCGTCCTCCGGCGAGATCGACGCGCAACTGCGCGGCGCGCTCGGTTACGACAAGGCTGACAAGGAGCTGCTCGACGCGATCCTGCACGGCGTGATCCGCGAGCACACCACGCTCGTCGAAGCGCTGACGCCGTCGCTCGACCGCCCGATCGACCAGTTGTCCCCGGTCGAACGCGCCGTGCTGCTCATCGCGACGTTCGAGCTCACGCACCACGTCGAAACGCCGTACCGTGTGATCATCAACGAAGCAGTCGAACTCGCGAAGACGTTCGGCGGCTCCGACGGCTACAAGTACGTGAACGGCGTGCTCGACAAGCTCGCCGCGAAGCTGCGCCCCGCCGAAACGCAGGCGCGCCGCAACGGCTGATACCGTTTGGTCCGGAACGGGCGCGCATGCGCCCGTTTTTTCTTTCGTCACGCCCCCTCCCCCTGCCCGCCCGATGAATACCGCCACCGATTCGCTCGTCAAGCTCGCCGCACGCGTCGACGCGATCCAGCCCTTCTACGTGATGGAACTGATGAAGGAGGCACAGCGTCTCGAGTCCTCCGGGCGCGATGTTATCCACATGGGCATCGGCGAGCCGGATTTCACCGCGCCGGAGCCGGTTGTCGAAGCAGCTGCGGCCGCGCTGCGCCGCGGCGTCACGCAATATACGAGCGCGCTCGGCATTGCACCGCTGCGCGAAGCGATCGCCGCGCATTACGCGCGTGCCTACGGCCTCACGATCAGCCCGGAGCGGATCGTCGTGACGGCCGGCGCGTCGGCTGCGCTGCTGCTCGCGTGCCTCGCGCTCGTCGGGCGTGACGACGAGGTGCTGATGCCCGACCCGTCGTATCCGTGCAACCGGCACTTCGTCGCGGCGGCCGAAGGCCGCGCGGTGCTCGTGCCGAGCGGCCCGGACGCACGCTTCCAGCTCACCGAGGACGACGTCCGCACGCGCTGGGGCGGCCGCACTCGCGGTGTGCTGCTCGCATCGCCGTCGAACCCGACCGGCACGTCGCTCGAACCGGACGAGCTGAAGCGGATCGTCGAAGCCGTGCGCGCACGCGGCGGTTTCACGATCGTCGACGAGATCTACCAGGGACTCAGCTACGACGCGGCGCCCGTGTCGGCGCTTTCATTCGGCGACGACGTCGTCACCGTGAACAGCTTCTCCAAGTATTTCAGCATGACGGGCTGGCGGCTCGGCTGGCTGGTCGTGCCGCCCGCGCTGGTCGGCACGTTCGAGAAGCTGGCGCAGAACCTGTTCATCTGCCCGTCCGCGCTCGCGCAGCACGCGGCGCTCGCCTGCTTCGAGCCGGCGGCGCTCGACATCTACGAAGCGCGCCGGCTCGAATTCAAGCGCCGCCGCGATTTCATCGCACCGGCGCTGGAACGGCTCGGCTTCACAGTGCCCGTGATGCCGGATGGCGCGTTTTATGTGTATGCGCACTGCGGCGGCGTCGCCCACCCGGCGGCCGGCGACAGCGCCGCGCTCACGACGGCGATGCTGCACGACGCGGGCGTCGTGCTGGTGCCCGGCATGGACTTCGGTGTCCATGCGCCGCGCGACTATATCCGCCTGTCCTATGCGACGGCCTACTCGCGGCTCGAGGAAGCAGTCGAACGGCTCGCGGCGTTGTTCGGGCAGCACTGAGCCTCGACTGAGCCTCGGCCGGCACGCCGGCGGCTTCTCGCGCCGCAAAAAGCAAAAGGCACCCTGATCGGGTGCCTTTTTCATGTCCTGCCGGCGGAACCGAGCAGTGCGCTAGCGCCGGGCGTTACGCGCCGAGCTCCGAACGGTCGCCGTGCGACTTCGCGGTATCGACGCTCGCGTCGTCCTGCGGCGCGGCTTCCTTCGATGCCGCCGACTTCGCCGACGTCGTGGTTTCGAGCGTCGCATGCACGCGCTTCGCGCCGCCCGCTGCCGCCGTCACGGCGGCGGCCGTGACGATCGGCTTCGCCGGCGCCTGCGGCGCGTTGACCGGCACGCTGCGGCCGTGCGACACGTCGCGCAGGCGACCGCGCTCGGCCATCACCTTCGCGCCGTATGCGGTGTCGTCCGGGTTCGTCGAGCCGTTGTACAGGCGCAGGCCGTTCGCGAGCGAACCGCCACGTGCAATGCAGTCCTTCAGCACGAGCGCACCGACCTGGAGGTTCGCGAGCGGCTGCAGTGCGGTATCGGTGCCGCCGAAATACTCGAACTTGTCGGAATGGACCTTCGACATGACCTGCATCAGGCCCTTCGCGCCGACGCCGCTTTCGGCGTACGGGTTGAAGCCCGATTCGATCGCCATCACGGACAGCAGCAGCAGCGGATCGAGGCCGACGTCACGGCCGGTCTGGAACGCAGCCTTGACGAGCTGGCCGAGCGGCTCCTGCGCGACGCGGTAACGGCGCGACAGGTAGGTCGCGACCAGCGCCTGCTCGCGATTCGACGCGAGCGCACGGTCGTCACGCGCATCGGCCGCCACGCGCTGGGTCGGGATCAGCTTCGCCAGCGCAACGGGCGACGGGCCGTTGCGGGCGGGATCGGATGCATCGCCCTGCGCGTTGGCTTCCGGTGCGACGTCGAGGCCGACCGCAAGCGCGTCCGTTTCTGGGCTGTCTTCCTGCTGCGGCTGCGCGCCGGCGGGCGCGAAGTTCGGCAGCGGATGGCCGGTCAGCAGACGGGCCGGGCCGGCTTGCACGGCCGCGGATACGACCGGCATCAGCTTCGCGGCAAGCGTGCCGCGCACGGTTGGCAGCAGCCACAGTGCGAGTGCAACCGCGACCGCGAGACAGCCGACAACGCTGAATAGATGGTGACTGACACGCGTCCCGCGACGCAGCATGCTGCGCACGAATTGCGCATGCTGCTCACTAGGACGCCACGATAACCAAGCGTTCATTCAGATCATCTCCCATGAACATGACTCGTGCGGCTCGCTCAGCTCGATGGCGAGACAGGTAACGCGCCGCGGAATCACGACGCCGCACGCCTTGGTCGGGGCGTGCAGACATCGGGGAAACGGTATAAGTACCGTTCGAGGCCACGGTGTAAGAGGGCCGGCACCTTCGCACACTGGGCGAGGCGGGCATACGCGGTGGCACCCACGCAAAAAACCAGCGTCTGGTGGCGCTGGCTGAGACTACGACTAAGGCCGTCGGATACGCCGTGCAGGTATCGGCGGACGGTGACGCGCTGCGTCAAAGATCGGTGATTGGCGGCTCGAAGCCTTTTACCCTGCAGCCAATGTGAGCGGATTCTAGCAGGGTTTTATAGATCGTCAACACTATAAAACCTTGAAATTATAACAAAAAGTAATTTAAGGACACTCTTCAGATCGCGAGCCCCGTGCCGTAGGGGGTTTGCGCGCGGTCGACTTTTTTCTCCGCCGGGCGGGCATGCGGCGGCGCGGGTAAAATCGTCGGTCGATTCGGGGCCGCAGCCGGCCGCTGCGCCCGCCCATCGCTGCCCGCCACGCGGGTGGCCCGGACCATCTTCATGAAATACAAAGACTTACGCGATTTCATCCAGCGCCTCGAGGCGCTCGGCGAACTGCGGCGCGTCACGCAGCCCGTGTCGCCCGTGCTGGAAATGACCGAGCTGTGCGACCGCGTGCTGCGCGCCGGCGGCCCTGCGCTGCTGTTCAACGCACCGACCGGCTACGATTTCCCGGTGCTCGGCAACCTGTTCGGCACGCCGCGCCGCGTCGCGCTCGGGATGGGCGTCGATGCGGGCGACGACGCCGCGCTCGATTCGCTGCGCGATCTCGGGCGCCTGCTGTCCGCGCTGAAGGAACCCGATCCACCGAAGAGCCTGAAGGACGCCGGCAAGCTGCTGTCGCTCGCGAAGGCCGTGTGGGACATGGCGCCGAAGTCGGTGTCGTCGCCGCCCTGCCAGGAGATCGTCTGGGAAGGCGCCGACGTCGACCTGAACAGGCTGCCGATCCAGACCTGCTGGCCCGGCGACGCGGGGCCGCTCGTCACGTGGGGCCTGACGGTCACGCGCGGGCCGAACAAGTCGCGGCAGAACCTCGGGATCTACCGGCAGCAGCTGATCGGCCGCAACAAGCTGATCATGCGCTGGCTCGCGCATCGCGGCGGCGCGCTCGACTTCCGCGAATTCGCGCTGCGCAACCCCGGCAAGCCGTATCCGGTCGCGGTCGTGCTCGGCGCCGATCCGGCCACGACGCTCGGCGCGGTGACGCCCGTGCCCGATTCGCTGTCCGAGTACCAGTTCGCCGGCCTGCTGCGCGGCAGCCGCACGGAGCTCGCGAAGTGCCTGACGCCCGGCGTCGACACGCTGCAGGTGCCCGCGCGCGCGGAGATCGTGCTCGAAGGCTTCATTTATCCGCAGGAAGGCACCCCCGCCCCCGCTCCGGCAGGCGCACCGCCGCGCCCGGCCGGCAACGCGTCGGCCGCGTACGAGCACGCGCTCGAGGGTCCCTACGGCGATCACACCGGCTATTACAACGAGCAGGAGTGGTTCCCCGTGTTCACCGTCGAGCGCATCACGATGCGCCGCGACGCGATCTACCACTCGACCTACACGGGCAAGCCGCCCGACGAACCCGCGGTGCTCGGCGTCGCGCTCAACGAGGTGTTCGTGCCGCTGCTGCAGAAGCAGTTCACGGAGATCACCGACTTCTACCTGCCGCCCGAAGGCTGCAGCTACCGGATGGCCATCGTCCAGATGAAGAAGAGCTACGCGGGCCACGCGAAGCGCGTGATGTTCGGCGTGTGGAGCTTCCTGCGGCAGTTCATGTATACGAAGTTCATCGTGGTCGTCGACGAGGACGTGAACATCCGCGACTGGAAGGAGGTGATCTGGGCGATCACGACGCGTGTCGACCCCGTGCGCGACACCGTGATGGTCGACAGCACGCCGATCGACTACCTCGACTTCGCATCGCCGGTGGCCGGCCTCGGTTCGAAGATGGGGCTCGACGCGACCAACAAGTGGCCGGGCGAGACCAGCCGCGAATGGGGCCGCCCGATCGAGATGGATGCCGCCGTGAAAGCGCGCGTCGACCGGCTCTGGCAGGAGATCGGACTCTGACGCCACGCGGCCGGCGCCCGCCGGCCCGTGGATTGCCATTGCAACAAGAACAACGAAGATGACCTTTCCGCCTGCCTCCATGCTGTCCGACGGCTTCTTTCTGTCGCTGTCGCTCTGTCTCGACATCGGCCTCGTGAACGTCGCGATGTTGTCGCTGACGCTGTCGCACGGCTTCCGGCCGGGCTTCTGGCTCGGCATCGGATCGTGCGTCGGCGATCTCGTCTATGCGGCGCTCGCGCTCGCGGGAATGGCCGTGCTGCTGCAGTTCGAGCCGGTGCGCTGGATCGTGTGGATCGGCGGCGGCGCGGTGCTGCTGTTCCTCACGTGGAAGATGGCGCGGGAAGCGCTGGCGCCGGCCAAGGCGGCGGGCGACGACGGCGAGGATACGCCGCAGCCGCGTGCGAGCGCGCGGCGCAGCTTCCTGCGCGGCATGCTGCTCGCGATGTCGTCGCCGAGCGCGATCCTGTGGTTCGCGGCGGTCGGCGGCGCGCTGATCGCGAAAGCCGGCGCGACCACGCCGGCCACCGCGTCGGTGTTCCTGTCGGGCTTTTTCCTCGGCGGCCTCGCATGGACGCTCTTCATGTGCACGCTCGCGAGCCAGGGCCGCAAGCGCGCGGGCGCGGGGCTGATGCGCGCGTGCCACATCGCGTCGGCGCTGCTGTTCGCGTATTTCTCGTATAGCGTGATCGTCGGCGGCTACCGCGACCTGATCGTGAACGCGGTGTAATCGCAGCCGGCCTGCACGGGCCGCTCACCGAGCCCGGGCGGCAGCCCGAAAAGAAAAACGGCGCAGCGCCCCGCTCGGGACGCTGCGCCGTTTTGCCACGCGCGGTCAGGCCGCGCGGGACGAATCAGCGACGCCAGCCGTGATGGCCCCAGCCGCCGTAACCATGGCGCCAGTACGGGCGACCGTAGTAGCCACCATAGCCGCCGACGACCACGGCGGGCGGCGGCGCGTAGTAGGCCGGCGCCGGCGCGTAATAGACGGGCGGAGGCGGCGGCGCGTAGTACACGGGCGGCGGCGGTGCATAGACGGGATACGCGGGTGCGACCGGGATACCGATGCCGACCCCGATCGACACGTGAGCCTGCGCAGCGCTTGCGGCACCCAGGCCCAGCGCGGCGGCGGCGATGAACGGAATGAGCTTTTTCACTTCGATTCTCCTGCTGGAGCGGTATTTTATGCGCCCCTGTCGGCAACGGCGGGCATGCACGTCGCATGGAAGCAATGTAGCGAAAACGCGCTCCTCACGTATCGGGCATTTGTTGCAAATTGCAATCGCACGCGGCCGGAACCGCCGTGCGGCGCGGCTCGCCGCACCTTCGGCGGGCCTTGCGGGCCGCGCGGTTCCGTCCGACGAGTCGGGTCGCGACATGATGACCGGTCAGTCTTACCGGATACGGCGCGTGCGGCGGGCACGCGATCGTAATGAACGATTACAAATTCGAGACAAGATGCCGACGTTTCAAGCCGGACACCGGTTCGGTATATTTCGGGGTCGGATTCCAGGATCTTGAATCGACCGTGGTGCCCGGGCGTCGATAGATATGTCGTTCGCGCCGCGTAACTGTCAGCCACGCACGTGTCCGCACGTAAGCTGCCCTTTCGCGGCCCCGCCGTCATTCCTGCGATACTGGCGGTTGCTTCGTTTTCGCTTACGTTCGCTGCCATGTCCGTCCCCGACACACCCCGCCTCGGCTTCATCGGCGCCGGCCGTCTCGCACGCTGCGTCGCGCAGCGTTTCGCGCAGGCCGGCTTTCCGGTCGTCGCGATCGCGAGCCGCACGCCCGCATCGGCCGCGGCCCTCGCCGCGCGCATCGACGGCTGCCAGGCGGTCGACACGCCGCAGCAGGTCGCCGACGCCGCCGACCTGATCTTCCTGACGGTGCCCGACGACCATCTCGCGTCCGCCGCCGCGGCGCTGCGCTTCGACGCATCGCGCGCCGCGCGGCAGGCCGTCGTTCACTGCAGCGGCGCGTCGGCCGTCGCACTGCTCGATCCGGCGAAGCAGCAAGGCACGGCCACCGGCGGCTTCCATCCGCTCTACCTGTTCGGCGGCACCGACGCCGATCTCGCCCGCATCGACGGCTGCTCGGTCACGATCGAAGCCGACGGCGCATTGCATGCGACGCTGATGCGACTTGCCGCCGCACTCGGCTGCCATCCGCTGTCGATTCCGGCCGGCGGCCGGATGCTTTATCACGCGGCCGCGCACTACGCGGCGAGCTTCGCGCTGTGCGGGCTGGCGGAAGCGGTCGAGCTGTGGCGCGGGCTCGGTTTCGACGAGGAAGCCGCGTTGCGCGCGCTGCTGCCGATGCTGGCCGGTACGATCGAGACCGCACGCGACAAGGGGCTCGCGAACGCGCTCTCGGGCCCCGTGTCGCGCGGCGATACGGGCATCGTCGAACGCCAGTTGGCACTGCTTGAAACGCTCGGCGGCGATCACGCGACGCTGTACGCGTTGCTGACGCGCCGCGCGGTCGCGCTCGCGGCGCAGCGCGCGACGCCGCCGGCGTCGCTGCCGGCGCTCGCCGAAGCCGTCGAAACGTCGCTCGCGCGCACGGCCGCGCACCCCTCCCCGTCGCGAGACGAGGCGTGATAAGGTGTCGGCCGATGCGCCGCCATCCGGCGTTGGCGGCCGCACGCTACTGACCGTATAAAAAGGATGCCAACGATGTTCGGCGAGATCGCCCGTTTTCTGCTCAATACCATCTTCACGCTGTTCGGCGCCGCGCTGATCCTGCGCGTCTGGATGCAGGCCGTCCGCGTGCCGCCGTACAACCCTGTCACGCAGGCCGTGCTGCAGGCGACCAACTGGCTCGTGCTGCCGCTGCGCCGCGTCATCGCGGGCGTACGCGGCATCGACTGGGCCAGCGTCGTCGCCGCCCTCCTCACCGCGCTCGTCTATGTCGTGCTGATGGTCGTGATGGCCGGCTTCGACCCGGCCGCGGTGATCGCGACGCTCGTCGTGGTCGCGCTGCTCACCGTCGTGAAGTGGGCGCTCAATCTCGTGATCTGGATGACGATCCTGATGGCGCTGCTGTCGTGGCTCAACCCGCGCTCGCCGGCCATGCCGATCCTCTACCAGCTCACCGCGCCGTTCCTGAACCCGCTGCGCCGCGTGATCCCGAATCTCGGCGGCATCGACCTGTCGCCGATCCTGCTGTTCGTGATCGTGCAGGTGCTGCTGATGATCGTCACGCGCGCCGCCGTGTCGCTGACGATGTTCGGCATCTGACGCCGTCGCCCCCTACACCGCCGGCCCCTGCGCCGGCGGTGCGCCGAGCGTGTCGATCACGCCGAATTGCGCCGGCATCATCGCGTAGCACACGCGCACCTTTTCCTGCGACAGCCTCGCGAGCAAGCGCTGCGCCTCGTCCTCGGTGACGATGAATTCGACCTCGATCGCGGCCGCCCCCTGCAGCTCGAAGAAGCGATCCTCGTGCAGCACGCGATGCTGGCCGAAGCCGGCCATCGCGCGAAACGCGGAACCGCCCGCGACGCCCATCCGGTTCGCCTCCTCCAGCAGCCATTCCCACAGCGGCTTCCAGTGCAGCCGGCGCTGCTCGTGCACGTAGAAACGCAAGAAGATCCTGTCCATCGCTCCCTCCGATGGCGGCACGCTCAGGCCGCCGCGAGCCATGCGCGCGCGGTCCACATGCCGAGCGCCGTCAGCGCGAACGATCCAGTCAAGTGTAGGGCAGCCACCGCAAACGCCCATCCGAATTCGCCCTGCAACGCATGCGTCATCACTTCGACCGAATAGGTCGAGAACGTCGTGAGACCGCCGAGAAAGCCCGTGATCACGAACAGCCGCCACTCGGGCGGCAACCCGACGCGGGTCGTGAACACGACGGCGGCGATGCCGATCACGTAGCCGCCGATCAGGTTCGCGGCGAGCGTGCCGAGCGGCACGGCGGGAAAGAATTCGTTGAGCGCGAGGCTCAGGAACCAGCGCAGCAATGCGCCGAGCCCGGCGCCGACGAAGATCGCGACGATCGAATAGAACAAGGGCGCTCCCGTTCGATGAAGCGGCTGGATTCAGCCGCCGGCCCCGGTCGCCCGGGGTGATGTCCGGGCCGCACGCATGCGGCGCGCGTGCGGGCGGCACTGGCTGAACTGTATGCGGATTCGCGTCGCGCCTGCAACGGCCGCCACCGGCGGGATGCCCGCCCGTTCGCGTGGCGGGTACCCGCACGTTCACACACGGTCACGCGCGTTGCCAGGCTGCGTCGAGCGCGCCCAGCGTCGCCAGCGCGCCGCCCTTCAGGCCGATCACGTCCGCACGGCGCGCATGCGCTTCACGCGCGTTGATGCGGATCACGTCGGCGCCGAGCCGTTCGCTCAGCAGGCGCACGGTCGGGATCGCGGTGCCCGCGCCGATCTCGACCACGGCGACACGCCCGGCCCGCGCGATCCAGTCTTCCAGCGCGCGTTCCTGCGCGTCGTAGCGCGCACCGAGCCAGCCGGTGTCGCCGAACATCAGGATGTTCGGCCGCGCGAGGCCGCCGCAGCGCGGGCAACGCGGCATTTCGCCGACGAGGCGGCAGGTGGTTTCATCGACGTCCGGCACGAACGGCGCCGCATCCCACGTGTCGTCCGAGCAGGGGCGCAGGCACTGCATCGCGTGGATCGAACCGTGGATCTCGACGATCCGCGCCGGATCGAAGCCGGCTTTCTGGAACTGGCCGTCGACGTTGCTCGTCAGGACGAAGCCGCCGTTCGGCATCGCGTCGATCCAGCGGCGCAGGATCGCGAAGCCCGCATGCGGCACCGTCGCACGGTAGAGCGCGAGGCGGTGCCCGTAGAAGCCCCATGCGAGCGGCGCACGCGCGCGGAACGCGTGCGGCGATGCGATCTCGTGGAATTCGAAGCGCTCGCGGCGCAGCGCCGGATACGCGCGCCAGAACCCGTCCGTGCCGCGGAAATCGGGCAGCCCGGAATCGACGCCGATACCGGCGCCGGCCGTCACGAGCAATGCATCGGCGCGTGCGAGCGCGGCAACGGCGGAAGCGACGAGATCGGCGGGCAGTTGCGCGGCGGCAGCAGCAGCAGCAGCAGTGAAATCAGCGGAATCGGAGAGCGGCATGACGGGGGCGTCGGTGGCGTCGGACAGTGCGCGGGTGGCGTCGCGATCATACGCCGGTTCGCGCGCGGCGCGGCATGCATGAGATGCACGATGCAACGGCATGACGCGACGCCCGCCCGGCCGCGGGCGGTGCGGGCGAGCGTCGCGCGGAGCCGCCTGCACCGCCTTGGCCGGGCACCTCCTGTTCAGCGATCCGAGTCGTCCTGCGCGACCGGAATGTCGTCGACCGAGAAATAGACGGCCTTGCCGAGCTGCCGCGCGAGGGCGACATCCGCGTCGGCTCCGCGCGACGCGCCGTCGATCCGCCATACCGCATCGCAGCGGCGCAGCAGCCGGTGCGCGGCCGGATACAGGAACGCCTCGCTGACTGCATCGCCGACCTGTCGCGACCCGGCCGCGACGGCGAGCGGCAGCGACACCCACTCGCCGATCATCGGCACATGCCCGCGGCGATACACGGCGAGCGCGGCCTCCTCCAGCCGGTGCAGGTTCGCGGCGATGCGCGCGGGGTCGCCGTCCGTGCCGCTGCGGTAAGGGCCGGCGACCAGCACGAGCAGCGGCGTCATGCCGTGCGCGCGCCGGCGGTTTCCCGCAGCGCGACGTACTGGAGCAGCATGATCGTCTTCGCGTCGACGATCTCGCCGCGCTCGACCGCATCCAGCGCCGCCTGCAGCGGCATCTCGACGACCTCGAGATCCTCGCCCTCTTCCGCGACGCCGCCGCCGTCGCCGGTGCGCAGCGACGCATCGTATTCACCGACGAAGAAATGCAGCTTCTCCGTCACCGAGCCCGGGCTCATGAACGCCTCGAACACCTTGCGCACGCCGCGCACGCGGTAACCGGTCTCCTCCTCGGCCTCCGCACGGATGCGCGCCTCGGGCGTCGCGTCGTCGAGAAGGCCGGCGGCGGCCTCGAGCAGCATGCCGTCGTGTCCGCCGACGAACGCCGGCATCCGGAACTGTCGCGTCAGCAGCACGTCGCCGGTATCGGCATTGCGCAACAGGATGGTCGCGCCATTGCCGCGATCGTAGGTCTCGCGGCTCAGGCGCTGCCACGTTCCGTCGCGGCGCAGGAAATCGAACGTCACCTTCTTCAGCACATACCAGTCATCGGACAGCACCGTCGTATCGACGATGCGGACACGGTCCCGCGTTGCAGCCATCCCAGCCTCCGGTTCGACAAAAGACGGCGCCCATGGTAACGTGCAGATTCGTGCAATTTCAAGAAAATTCGTGCAACCCCGATGCTGACGACACAACGCAAGAAAGCGATCCTCGACGCACTCGCGCGCGACGGCCAGGTGCTGGCGGTCGAGCTGAGCGCGCAATTCGGCGTATCCGAAGACACCGTCCGCCGCGACCTGCGCGAGCTCGCGGCCGAGGGCCTGCTGCAGCGCGTGCATGGCGGTGCGCTCCCGGCGTCGCCGGCCGTTGCGCCGTTCGCGCAGCGCGAAACGCTCGAGACGGCGGAAAAGCGGCGCATCGCGCGCCGCGCCGCGGAAATGATCGCGCCCGGGCAGGTGGCGATCGTCGATGGCGGCACCACCTCGGCGCTGCTCGTCAGCCAGTTGCCGGCCGACCTGCGCGCGACGATCGTCACGCACAGCCCGAGTGTCGCGGTGGCGCTCGCCGCGCATCCGTCGATCGACGTGATCCTGATCGGCGGGCGGCTCTACAAGCATTCGATCGTCGCCGTCGGCGCGGCGGCCATGGAAGGCATTGCGCGCATCCACGCGGATCTTTACTTCATGGGCGTGACGGGCGTGCACCCGGTTGCGGGGCTCAGCACCGGCGATTTCGAGGAAGCGGCGATCAAGCGCGCACTGGCCGAACGCGCGGCCGAGACCGTCGTGCTCGCGTCGCAGTCGAAGCTGCGCGCGGCATCGCAGTTCGTGATCGGCGAGCTGACGCTGGCGCACACCGTGGTGGTCGAAAAGGAAACCGACGCCGCGTTGACGAAGCCGATCGAAGCGGCGGGCGTGACGGTCGTGCGCGCGTAGCGTCGGTCGTGGCCGTGGCGGATGGGCCGGATGGGCCCATCGAATCACCTGCGTGCTTTCATCACGCCAACACCTCGCCGATGTCAGCGTGCTGACAGCGTCCGCTTGCTAACATGGGCGCCCACCCAATCGCCACGCACCGCACGCCCGATGCCCCCGCCCTCCGCCACCTCCCCGTCGGCGCCGCCCGCAGACGACGCGCCGACGCCCGGCGTCCTCGCACTGTTCATTGCGTTCTCGCAGATCGGCCTGACCAGCTTCGGCGGCGGGCTCAGTGGCCGGATGATGCGCGACTTCGTGTACGAGCGCCGCTGGCTCGACGAGGAGGCGTTCCTCAACGGCCTCGCGCTGTCGCAGGCGCTGCCGGGCGTCAACGTGAAGAACCTCGCGATCTGGATCGGCTACCGGCTCGCCGGATGGCGCGGCGCTGTGGCCGGCTTCACCGGCATCATCGCGCCGCCGGCCGTGCTGATCGTGTTGTTCGGCATCGCGTTCTCGACCCTCACGCGCTTTCCGCTCACGCATGTCGCGCTCGCCGGCGCGGCGGCCGCGGCGATCGGGCTGTCGATCTCGATGGCGATCACCGCCGTGCGTCGGTTGCCGCGCCGCGCGCTGCCGTTCGCGGTGACGGCGCTCACCTTCGTGTCGGTTGCGGTGCTGCACTGGCCGCTGGTGTGGACCGTGCTGGTCGGCGGCACGCTGAGCGTCGCGCTCGAATACCGCCGCGCAGCCGCCACACCGGCCGGGCGCGACACACGATGACCGCATCGCAACGCTACGCCGCGCTGTTCGGCGTATTCGCGCCGCTGTCGATCGCGACGATCGGCGGCGGGCAGGCGATCATCGCCGACATCCAGCGGCAGGTGGTCGACGTGCATCACTGGATGACCGCCACGCAATTCGTGAACGATTTCGCGATCGCGCGAATGGCGCCGGGCCCCGGCTCGCTGCTGGCGACGCTGATCGGCTGGCAGGTGGCCGGTTTCTGGGGCGCGGTGATCGCGACGCTCGCGCTGTTCGGCCCGACGGCGTTCCTGATCTACGGCGTCGCGCATCTGTGGCGGCGGCACCAGGGCGCGCGCTGGCAGATCGCGCTCGAGGGCGGCCTGCGCCCGGTCGCGGCCGGCATGATCCTCGCGTCGGTGTGGGTGCTGCTGCAGGCGCTCGACGGCGGCTGGGCCGCGCGCGCGATCGCGGTCGCGTCGACGCTGTGCGTGATGTATACGCGCGTCCATGCGCTGTTGTTGATCGCCATCGGCGCGCTGCTGCTCGTCGGCGTGCACGCGATCGGCGGCGCGTAACGCAGGCCGCCTCGCACCGCGGAACCGCTCGGGCACGTGAACGCGGCGGGCCTGTTCACGCCAATGGCGGGCTTGCGCCGGCCCTACACGCCGCGAAACACCGGCGCGCGCCGCTCCGCAAACGCGCGCAGCCCTTCGTCGAAGTCCTCGCCTTCGCATGCGTGCCGGCGCAACTCGGCGATCCGTTCGAACGCGTCGGCCGGCAACGGCCGCGCATCCTGCAGCACGCGCAACTGCTCCTTCACCGCGTGCACCGCGAGCGGCGCCTTCGCGGCGATCGTGCGCGCGACGTCGAGCGCCGCCTCGTCGACACCGCCTGCTTCCGCCAGCCGGTTCACGAGCCCGTGATGCGCGGCGCGTTCCGCATCGAGCGGCTGCGCGCAGAAGAACATCTCCTTCAGCACGTGGATCGGCAGGTTGTCGTGGAAGCGCAGCAGGCCGCTCGTCGAATACGGCAGGCCGATGTTCGCGGGCGTCATCGCAAAACGCGCATCGCGCGCCGCGACCACCAGGTCGCAGCTCATCACGAGATCGACCGCCCCGCCCCACGCCGAACCCGACACCGCCGCGATCACCGCGCCCGGATAAGTCCGCACGCGCCGCAGCGCCCGTTCGAGCGGCTTGCCGTACGCGAGCGGATCGCGATCGTCGGCCAGCTCGCGCAGATCGTGCCCCGCGCTCCACACGTCGCCGCTGCCGTCGTTCGACAGGATCACGACGGGCGGAGGACGGTGTTCGGCCAGCGCATCGAGGCGCGCGACGAGCGCATCGAGCAACGGCGCGTCGAGCGCATGCCGGCGCGCCGGATTCGCGAACCGTACGCGCGCGATCCGTTCGCCGACCATGTCGACCGTCACGCGCGACGCGCCATCGTGTTTCGTCGTGTCGCTCATTGCACGGCCTCCGCCACCGCTTCCGCCTGGAAGATCGCGCGCCCGGCCAGCAGCGTGTCGATCGCGTCGTCGTCGTAGCCCGCTTCGCGCAGCACGTCGACCGTATGCTCGCCGAGCAGCGGCGGCGCATGGCGCGTGCGCGGCGCCGGCACCGCGTCCCCCATCCCGCCGAGCGGCGTGACGACCTGGCGCAGCGTGCCGAGCGTCGGATGCGCGACCGGTTCGACCAGCCCGCAATGCGCGAGCTGCGGATCGTCGAACACTTCGTCGAGCGTGTTGATCGGCCCCGCCGGCAGCCCGGCGTCGACGAATCGTTGCGTCCATTCGCGCTTGCCGCGCGTGCGCAACCGGCCTTCGAGCAGCGCTTTCAGTTCGTCACGGTGCGCGACACGCGCATCGTTGGTCGCGAAGCGCGGATCGTCCGGCAGTTCGGGCAGATCCAGCAACTGGCACAGCCGCAGCCACATGTCGGTCGTGATCGGCGCAAGGTTGAGCGGCCCGTCGGCCGTCTCGAACACGCCGTACGGCGCGATCACCGCATGCGCATTGCCGGTGCGGCGCGGCACGTCGCCGAGGCTCAGGTAGCGTTGCCCGTGCACGCTCAGCAGCGACACGAGGCTTTCGAGCAGCGACGTGCCGACATGCTGCCCGCGCCCCGTGCGCTCGCGCTCGAACAGCGCCGCCATCACGCCGGTTGCGACCCACATCCCCGAGCTGAGATCGCCGATCGCGGTGCCCGTGCGGGTCGGCTCACCGTCGGGAAAACCGGTGAGGCTCATCAGCCCCGCGTAGCCCTGCGCGATCTGGTCGAAGCCCGGCCAGTCGCGCAACGGGCCGCGCGGGCCGAACGCGGTGACGCTGCCCATCACGAGCCGCGGATCGCGCGCGCTCAGCGCGGCGTAACCGAGCCCCATCGCGTCCATCGTGCCGGCCTTGAAATTCTCGATCACGACGTCGGCCTGCCCGATCAGCCGGCGCACGACGTCGAGGCCGGCCGGCTGCCGGAAATCCACGCAGATGCCGCGCTTGTTGCGGTTGCAGGACAGGTAGTACGTGCTCACGCCGCGATCGAACGGCCCCCACGCGCGGCTCATGTCGCCGTGCGGCCCCGACTCGACCTTGATCACGTCGGCGCCGAGATCGGCGAGCACCATCGAGCAGAACGGCCCCGACAGCGCGCGGCTCAGATCGACGACCCTGATTCCTTGTAATGCCTGCATTCCGGACTCCTGATATTGATGACTGGGTGTGGCTTGTTTCCGAACGATCGCGGCGCACCGCTCATTCGGGCAGCGTCTGATGGCGCGTTTCGACCGCGAACGGCAGGATCAGGATGCCGAGCCCGAACGCGGCCGCGGTCCATGCGACCGGCACGCCGAGCGATCCGTAACCGTGAATCGCGGCGCCGAGCAGGAAGTTCACGCCTGCGCCGATGAAGCGGCCGACCGACGCGTTGAACGCGAACGCGGTGGCACGCACGCGTGTCGGGTACTGCTCGGGCAGCCACAACGAGAAGATCGCGAAATTGCCGCCGAAGAAACCGAGGAACGCGAGCGACACCATGAATGCCGCGAGCCCGTTCGGCTGATAGAACGCCCAGCCGAACGCGAACACGATCGAACCGGCCATGCCCGCGAAATACACACCGAGCGCCGTGCGCCGGCCAAGCCGTTCGGAGAGCCACGGCGCAACCAGGCAGCCGGCGATCGTCGCGCACGACAGGATCGCCGCGCCGATCGACGCGAGCCGCAGCGCGCCGATGTGATCGATGCCCGCACGCGCCGCCAGCGTCGTGACCGCGCTCGCCTCGTACACGGAGCCGGCCCACAGCCCGACGATCGCGACGCCGACCAGGCTCGCGCTCGTCAACGTGCGGCGCAGGAAGGCCGGCGCGAAGATCTCGCGCAGCGGATGCGCGCGCCGCGCGTCGGCCACGTCGCCGTCGCGTGCGTCGTGCCGGCGCCACTGGCCGGGCTCCTTCACGCGCATCACGGTGAACACCGCGAGCAGCGCGGGCGCGAGCCCGCACAGGAACATCGCTCGCCACCCGTAGGTCGCGCCGATCGTGTAGTTCAGGCACGCCGCGATGAAGAAGCCGAAGTAGTAGCCCGTCTGCAGGTAACCGGCGCCCATCTTGCGGCGGTCTTCCGGCCAGCTCTCGGCCACGTAGGTGCCCGCGAGCGCCCATTCGCCGCCGACGCCGATCCCGGCGATCAAACGGCACGCGGCCAGTGCCCACACGTCGTGCACGAACGCGGCCGCGCCGGTGAACACCGAATAGATCAGGATGCTCGCGGCGAGCGTGCGCACGCGGCCGAAGCGGTCGGCGAGCGGCCCCCAGATGAACGACAGCCCCCAGCCGATCAGGAACAGCGCGAACAGGATCGAGCCGTACATCCCGAGATTCGCGGGCGTCGCCGCGATGCCGGACGCCGGCAGCAGTTCGGTCAGCGCGGGTATCAGCACGAGCGCGTAGATCACCGAATCCACGCCGTCGAGCACCCAGCCCGCATACACGGCCCAGAAGCCCTTGACCTGCTCGCGCGTGAGCGGCGTGCGCCGCGGCTTCGCGCCGGCCGCCGGCGCGTCGATCGCCTTGAACATCTTCGTCTCCTTGCCGGCGGGGCCGGCGCTTTTGCCGCGTCCGGTCCGGGATGGCCGGCAGGCTGGCTCTTGTGTGAGACGAGTATAGAAACCCCATCGATCGGGGAAAAATATGATATTCATCTTGCTCGATCGGATTGGCTTATGGCTTGAATCGGGAGGCGGCGGCGATGGACTTGAGGCAGTTGCGCTATTTCGTGAAGGTCGTCGAATGCGGCAACGTCACGCATGCGAGCGAGGCGCTGCATGTCGCGCAGCCGGCGGTGAGCCAGCAGATGCGCAATCTCGAACAGGATCTCGGGATGCAGCTGCTCGAACGCAGCGTACGCGGCGTCGCGCCGACCGCCGCCGGCCGCACGCTGTACCGGCATGCGCTCGAACTGCTGCGCCAGGCCGACGGCACGCGCGAGCTGCTGCGCCGCGACGCCGACACGCCGCAGGGCCGCGTGACGGTCGGGATGCCGTCGAGCACCGCGCGCGTGCTGGCCATTCCGCTCGCCCGCGCGGTGCGCGACCGCTACCCGGGCATCATGCTGGAACTGATCGAGGCGCCGAGTGCCGATCTCGACACGTTGCTCGAACGCGCACGGCTCGATCTCGCGATCGTCGTCGACGCGGTCGAGACGCGCGGCATCGCGATCCACCGGCTGCTGACGGAAACGCTGTACCTGATCACGTGGCCCGAATTCCCGGTGCCGGACGATCCCGTGCCGCTCGAAGCGATCGCACGGATGCCGCTCGTCCTGCCGAGCGCGCCGAACACGATCCGCAACCGTGTCGAATGGGCAATGCGCGAGGCCGGGCTGTCGTACGAGATCGGCTTCGAGGCGAGTTCGACCGGGCTGCTGTTCGCGGCCGTGATGGCGCAGCTCGGCGTGACGATCCTGCCGTGGACGGCCGCGCACGTCGAGATCGAGGAACGCAAGCTCAAGCTGTCGACGGTCGCGCACCGGCTGTTCGCGCGCGACCTGTCGCTGTGCTGGCACGATACGGCGCTCGTCAGCAACGCGGTGCAGAAGGTGAAAGCCGAGATCGTCCGGCTGTTCGACACGCTCGGGCAGCGAACGGAGTGGGCGGCCGGCAACACCGACCGCGCATGACTGGCGCGGCGCATGCCTTGTATTGCCCTTCCGCGCGTACTAAGCTGCTTTCGTTCTGGGTACCGCTGACACCTCCACTTCTCCTCGCCGCTCGGTATAAGCGTCGAGGGAAGGAGGCCGTTCGTGTCCCCGCTCCAGTCTGCCTGGCTTCTGCTGGGCGTAGGTGTCCTCGCCGAAGTGCTCGGCTCCGTCGGCCTCAAATACTCGGCCGGCTTTTCCCGCCCGCTCCCGTCCGCGCTCACCGTCGTCTGTTATGCCTGCGCCGTCTGGCTGATGGCGCTCGCGACGAAGCGGCTCGAAATGGGGCTCGCGTACGCGAGCTGGGCTGCCGCCAGCACCGCGGCCACGGCCGTGATCGGCATCGTCTGCTTCGACGAATCGGTGTCGTCGCTGAAGCTCGCCGGCATCGCGCTGACCGTTTGTGCGCTCGTCGCGCTCAACCTCGGCGAGGCGGCGACGCACTGACCGGTGGCGGGCCGGTCGTCGACGCATGGGCGCCAGGGGCATTGACAGCGCCCCCGCGCGCCCCTTAACGTTTCGTTCATCGTAACCATCACCGGTTCAGCTTAAGAGGTTGTCGGCTCGCTCGTGCTCGACACCTCTGCCTTCATCGAAGGCCTGCTGCTTGGCGCCGGCCTGTTCACGTCGGTCGGCCCCAAGGACGCCTTCGTCATCAAGCGCTCGATCTCGAGCCCCCATCTCTTCTCCATCGCCCTCGTCTGCGCAGGCAGCGACGCGCTGCTGATCGCGCTCGGCGCGCAGGGGGTGTCTGCACTGCTGTCACGGCATCCCGGTGTGGTATCGGCCGCGCTGTGGGCCGGTATCGCCTATCTCGCCGGTTATGGCCTGCTCGCGCTGCGCTCGGCGATCCGGCGGCGGCAGCCGGAGCACGTCGACGATCCACACGCGCGCCACGCCCCCGCACTGTCGCGCACGCTGCTCGCGACGGCCGCGGTGTCGCTGCTCAATCCGTATGCGTGGATCGATACCGTGCTGCTGCTCGGCACCGTGATCGTGAGTCACGCGCCCGCCGAACGCGCGCCGTTCGCGTTCGGCGCGATGGCGGCTTCGCTCGCGTGGTTCCTGATACTCGCCTATGGCGCACGCGCGTGCCGCGCGTGGTTTGCCCGTACGCTGGCGTGGCGCGTGCTCGATTTGTTCGTTGCGGCGATGATGCTCGGCTTCGCGATGCGTTTCGCAATCGACGCGCTTTAGCGCTTTGGGTGTCAGCGGCCCGATACCGCGCGAAACGCGCGATGCGCGCCGGCATGCCGCTCGAAACCGATGCCCGGTGCCTGCGGCGTGCGCGCGAAACCTGCGTCGACGGTTGCGCCATCGGCGAGCCCGCTGAACGGATCGAACGCGAACGGATTGACTTCCGCACCGCCGAGCCCGAGCGCAGCGACGACGTGCAGCGAGAACAGGTGGCCGCCATGTGGCCAGAAGGCGTCGCGCCGCCAGCCGCGCGATGCGAAGTGCTCGACGATCTGCAGGTATCCCGGCAGCCCGTAGCAATGCACGGGGTCGAACACCAGCACGTCGCGGTCGGGACGCAGGCCGCCGTAGCGGTCGAGCAGCTTCGCTTCCGCGAGCGAGAACAGCGCTTCGCCGGCCGCGATCGGCGGCGCGTAGCGCGTGGCGACGTCCGCCTGGAGCGGCAGGTCGAGCGGATCGCAGATGTCCTCGAACCACCAGAGGCCGAACGGCTCGAGCATCGCGACGGCAATATCGACGGTCGTCGCGTCGTACGTGTTCATCGCGTCGACCGCGAGATGCGAACTGTCCGCCAACTGCGTGGCGGCCGCCTCGATGCGCCTGCTGTCCTGAGCGACGTCCGCGCCACCGATCTTGATCTTCGCGTGCGTGTAGCCAAGGTCGGCAATGCGGCGCATCTCGTCCGACAGGCGCGCGAGATCGTCGTGCGGATAACGATAGCCACCGCCCGCGTACACACGCACGCGCGGTGCCGCCGTGCGTCCAAGCCGGTCGGCCAGAAAGCGATTGAGCGGCAGGTCGGCGATTTTTGCGGCGGCGTCCCAGATCGCCATGTCGAGCGCGCCGATCGCCACGCAGCGTTCGCCGTGTCCGCCGGGCTTTTCGCCGGCCATCATCGCGCGCCACGCGCGGAACGGGTCGAGGTTCGTGCCGGCTTCGTCGGCGAGCGCGTCGGCAGCGGCCAGCAGGCGCGGCGCGAACCGTTCGCGGATCAGGCCGCCCTGCGCGAAGCGGCCGACCGATGCGTAGCCGTAGCCCGTCACGGGGCGGTCGTCACGCACGACGTCGGTGGTGAGCGCGACGACACTCGTCGTCAGGCCGCCGGATGGAATGGCCGGGTCGGCATAGCGGGAGACGGGAATCGTGCGTTCGCGGATGTCGGTGATACGCATGGTCGGGATTCAGGGAGTGGCGACCGGCGCAAGCGAACGAGGTACGCGATGCGACCGGAACGGTGGGCGGATCGCTGCATCATAGGGGTTTGAGCGATGACGCGCAGGCCGGCGCGGCGATCGCCTTTTCGAATCGGCCGGCAGGTCGCCTGGACGGAATGCGCCGGTGTGTGCCGGCTTGAACGAGCACGCGGTCGACCGTGTCGCCGGGGCCGGCGATTTGACCGCGCCCCGCGATACGAATGCCCCGGCCCACCGCGCACACCGCATCGACCACGCTGTCGCGCGAAAACGTGCGGTCGCCCGGAGGGCGCGAACCTCGAAGGTATCCGGACGACGACGTTACGCGTGGCTCGAATCTACCGGCGCGCTCAGGCGAAGACGAAGTACTTGCGCACCGTCTCCACCACTTCCCAGGTTCCTTTCATGCCGGGTTCGATCACGAACACGTCGCCGGCTTTCAGGTGCACCGACTCCTCGCCTTCCGGTGTGATGATGCAGTAGCCATCGAGGAAGTGGCAGTACTCCCATTTCTCGTAGTTCACCTCGAACTTGCCCGGCGTGCAGATCCAGGTACCCATGATCTTGCTGCCGTCCTTGGAGAGGTACGCGTTGAGGTTCACGGTGTGCGGATCGCCGCCGATACGCTTCCACTTGGTCGCGTCAAGGACCGGCGTCGGGCAGGTTTCGCGCAAAACGGTGATGAAATCGGACATGTCAGCTCCAGACTAACGTTCGTGTAAGAGGCTTGTCACGTTAGTGCGAAAGCGTGGTCGGGACTTGCATGCTTCCGACACCGACTCGTCTATTTTCGACACCGGCCCGCGGGTCAAATTCTGGTTCAGGGTCAGTCGTACGAGATCCACTGGTCAAAGCTTGGGTACTCGAGCGAGCAAATGGGCCATGCGAGGCTTGCGACCAACCGGCTCCATTCATCGGGGCAGACAGCTTCACATTTTTGGAGGTCCATCATCTCCGCCGACTTGCGGACAATGGATCGGATAGGCCAGAGAACGCCGTCGCCGTTTGCCCGAACTGCCATCGGCGACTTCACTTCTCAGAAAATACTCACACGTACCGAGAAACGCTCTACGGAAAAGTGTCGGAGTTGGTGTGCGAGTAGATAACTCAGGAATAGGGTGTGCGACCGCTGTATGTTGTCCATGCCAATTCGAAGAACCCCTCGTCCACCTTGCCTGCCTCGAATCCTGGAACGTCTTCGAGAAGCAACCGCAGTTTCTCCATGAAAGCTGCTCGCGGGAGGTCGCCGCCGAAATCGGCACACACTGTCGCAGCCAGCTCGCAAATGTGCTCGTTGGTCAACGTCGGGAAATCGTTGAGGTATTGGGATTCGTCCGTGCGAGGACTGCGAGGACTATCCGCTCAAACAACACCCAATACAACGAGGCGCCGCAGCGAACTTGACGATCGAAGTCAAATGAGATCAATCGCCATTTTCCGCACCCTATTACATCACTTTCATTCATATAAATATCAGAGTTTTCAAAGCCCCCCCAAAAAAAGATCATCAACCCTTGATATTTCGACACATTAATCTAGGCCGCATCCCTCTCGAAGCGGCGAAGAATTGATGAATTCTCCACCTCATTACGAAAGGTGTCGATGAGGGCAATAACATCGTCACGCAACGACAAGTACTCGTCAACAGTCAATTCCAATGCCTCACCATGAGCAATATGATTCCGCGGATTCACAAGATTTGCATCTATGAAATTAAGACGAGTTTCAAACTGATTTGCACCAAGCCCCAATGCCGCAAGAATATCCAAAAGAACCTTGGACGAAAGATTTGATTTCGTATCAATGACATTCTTGTATGGAATGCGCGACTGAGCGTCGAGGGACGTACAAAAGAAATCAGCAAGCGCATTTGCGCTTGAAACCTTCTCACTTACCCGCATCTCAGCGAACTTGGATCGAAGAGTCAGCGCCACGAAGTTAGGTGCAAGCTTGCGGTACGGTATGCGGTGCGAAGCCACGAACTCGAGATAGTGAGAAGCGGTTGCTTTAACGAAACCCTCCCAGTGCGCATACAGAAGCGCGACGCCAGCACGGATCACTACTCTGCATCGAAGTTGACCGGAGGACTCCTTAGACTCTAGCTTCAAGTGCAACACCTTTGATGAGATAGGGTGTTGCGATGACGAAATACAAGCATCTGAGCGCCGAAGAGCGCGCGGTGATCATGATCGAGAAGGCCCGGAACACGAGCGTCAG